>VSCG01000020.1:0-33233 GCA_047459115.1 Micromonosporaceae bacterium | reverse complement strand
CCGCCGACCTGGCCGGGCGGGTACCCACCGGCGCCCGCCGCGCCCCGGTCCCACCCGTCGGCGTCCTATCCGCCCGCGTCATACCCGCCGACCTCCGCGCCGCCTGCCGTCGCTGACCTAGTGCCCGATCCGCAGACCTACTACGGCGCCGATCCGGCCGCAGCCGCCGCGCCGCCGTCGATCGCGGCGCAGCCCGCCGCTCCGATCTCGCCGGCCGGCGCGCCCGGGCCCGTCGATGTCAACACGGCGACGGCCGAGCAGCTCGCCGCGCTGCCGGCGTTCGACCTCGAACGCGCGCGGCGGGTGCTCGCGGAACGGCAGGCGCGCGGCGGGTTCGGCAGCGTGGCGGAGTTCGCCGCCGCCGCCGGCCTCGCGCCGCACGAGTTCGCCCGCATCCGGGGCCAGCTGGTCTGCGCGCCCGGCCGGCCGGGGCCGGGCCAGCCACCGCCGCACGGCCGCGTGCTCGACTACTGATGACCGCCCGCGCGCCGCGCCCGCGGCCCACGCCCGTGCCGCGCCCCGCCGTCGACCCGGCGGTGGTGTCGGTCGCCCGGTTCCTCGCGTCGACCCGCGCCGAGGGCCCGGGCGTGCGGACCGCGGTCTGGGTGCAGGGCTGCACGATCCGCTGCCCCGGTTGCTTCAACCCGCACATGTGGACCTTCGCCGGCGGGCAGCGGCTGGCGACCGACGACCTGGTGACCCGAATCCTCGCCGCGGACACCGACGGCCTGACGCTGCTCGGGGGCGAACCCTTCGACCAGGCCGCCCCGCTGGCGCGGGTGGCGGCCGGGGTGCGCGCGGCGGACCGCTCCGTGATGACCTTCACCGGCTACACGACGGACGAGCTCGCGGACGCGGTCGACGCGGGCCGGGACGACGTCGCCGCCTTGCTGGCGCAGACTGACCTGCTCGTCGCGGGTCCGTTCCGCGCCGACCGGATCGACCGGGTCCGCCCGTGGGTCGGGTCCACCAACCAGGAGTTCGTGCTGCTGTCCGACCGCTTCCCAGGGCTGCTCGACGCGTTGCCCGCCACACCCGACCGTGTGGAGGTCACTGTGGACGCCTCCGGCACGGTCGCGGTGAACGGCTGGGCCGAGGCGGAGGTACTGGACGCGCTGCTCGACGGGGTCGGCCGCGGGCGCGGGACACGCGCCCGCGGCACTGTCACCGCCCCCCGGGCTACAGGTCGAGACCGGTCAGCACCATGACCCGCTCGTAGGTGAAGTCGGTCATCGCGTACCGCACCCCCTCGCGGCCCACGCCGGAGCCCTTCACCCCGCCGTAGGGCATCTGGTCGGCGCGGTACGACGGGACGTCACCGATGATCACGCCGCCCACCTCGAGCTCGCGGTGGGCGCGGAACGCCAACTGGATGTCGTGAGTGAACACCCCGGTCTGCAGCCCGAACGCCGAGTCGTTGATCCGGTCGAACGCCTCGTCGGGCCCGTCCACGCGCTGCAGGACGAGCACCGGCCCGAAGACCTCCTCGCACACCACCTTCGCGTCGGCCGGCGCGTCCTCCAGCACCGTCGGCGCGTACGTGGTCCCGGTACGCACGCCGCCGGCGAGCACCTTCGCGCCGGCGTTGACGGCCTCGGTCACCCAGGCCTCGACCCGCTTGGCCGCCGCCTCGTTGATCAGCGGGCCGACCTGGGTCCGCTCGTCGTTCGGGTCTCCGGTGCGCAGCGCCTCGACCGCCGCCACCAGCCGCGTCTTCAGGTCCTCGTACACCGCCGCGTCGGCGTAGACGCGCTGCACGCCGATGCACGACTGGCCGGCCTGGTAGTTGGCGAACGTCGCGATCCGCTGCGCCGCCCAGTCCAGGTCGCCGGGCTTGCGGTAGTCCCCGCTGACGTACGCCGCGGCGTTGCCGCCGAGTTCGAGCACGACGTGCTTGTGCGGGGCTGCCGCGGCGATGGCCGCGCCGACCGGACCGGAGCCGGTGAACGAGACGACAGGCAGTCGCGCGTCGGTCACCAGCGCCGGCGCCCGCTCGTCGGGCACGTTGACCACGCTCACCATCCCGGCCGGCAGCCCGACGCCCGCGATGATCTCACCGAGCAGCAGCGCGGAGAGCGGTGTCTTGGGCGCCGGCTTGACCACCACCGGCGCGCCGACCGCGATCGCCGGGGCGACCTTGTGCGCGACCAGGTTGAGCGGGAAGTTGAACGGCGTGATCGCCAGCACCGGGCCCTTGGGGACGCGGCGGACGTAGGCGAGCCGGCCCTCGGCCGCCTTGTCGGTGTCCAGCCGCAGCACTTCGCCGGACCAGTCCCGCGCCGCCTCCGCCGCGAACCGGAAGACCGACACCGCCCGGCCGACCTCGGCGCGCGCCCACACCAGCGGCTTGCCGTTCTCCGCCGTGATCAGGCGGGCGATCTCCTCGGACCGGTCGGCGATCGCGCGGCTGACCGCGGCCAGCGCGTCGGCGCGCACGTGGACGGGCAGCGCCGCGGCCTCGCGGCGGACCGCGGCGCCGCCGGCCACCGCCTGCTCCACCTGCTCCTCGGTGGCGAACGTCGTGCGGGCCACCAGATGGCCGTCGTACGGGTGGCGTACCTCGAGGATCGTCTCCCCGTGGACCGGGGCGCCGGCGATCCACTGCGGCGTCAGTTCGGTCATACCGCGAGAGTACGCCCGGACGCCTCGATCAGCGGTTGTGCGTAACGGCCACCCGGCACCGGCTCAGCTAGCCGGAGTGGACAACCGGCGCTGCCGGGCCGTGATGGCGAACCACAGCTCCATCCGGGCGTCGGCGCCGGACAGGTCGCGCCCCAGCAGCGTCTCCGCCTTGCGAACCCGGTACCGCAGCGTGTGCCGGTGGATGCGCAGGGCCGCGGCGGCCCGGTCGTACTGCCCGTGGTGTTCCAGCCAGGCGCGCAGCGAGGCCACCAGGTCGATCCCCGTGGCGCGGGCGTACTCGTCGAGCGGGCCGAGCAGGCCGTCGGTATACGCCGCCAGGGTGGGCAGGTCCACCAGGCTGACCGCGCTGCTGTAGCGGATCTGTTCGTAGTCCAGGACCGGGGGTACGAGGTGCGCGGCGCTCGCCGCGGCCTGGCGGGCCTGCTGGATGGCGACCGCCACCGGGGTGTCGGCGCACGCGCGGCTGGTGCCGACCGTCACCGAAGCGTCGTCGGGCACGCCGCGCAGCAGCTCCTCCTGGTCGTCGCGGGTGGCGGTGACGGCGACCAGCGCGCCCTCGACGACGCCGACGAGCACCCGGTCCCCGAGGTTGGCCACCGCGTCGACCAGGACCTCGTCGAGGACCCCCGGGGCACCGGTCAGCACGGCGACGTGCAGCGGCCGGCGGGCCAGCAGCGATCCGCCGAGGCCGGCGAGGATCTCCTCGTCGGGCTGCACCCCGGCGAGCAGCAGCCGCAGGAGGGCCGCGGAGCGGGTGGCGGTCTCCTCGATCCTGGACTGCTCGAGATCGAAGGAGAGCAGCGCGGTCGCGACATTGATCAGGGACCGGTCGGTGGTGCCCAGCGGGTGCTCGGTTCCGACGGCCAGGAAGCGGCGACCGCCAGCGGACGGGGCCAGCGGGTGGACGACGACGTGCGACTCCCCGTGGACCAGGGCCAGCGCGGTGTGCCGCCGGCCGCGCAGCCGGCGCAGCTCGTCGGTCAGCCCGCCGGCCGAGGACCGCGCCGAGGCCGGCGCGACATGGCGGACCTCGCCGTCGGACTCCAGCAGCGCGGCCCATCCACCGAGCAGCGCGGCGAGCCGTTTGACCACCCCGCTGGCCCGCCCGGTCACCGCCGCCCGGGCCAGCGCCTGCTGCCCGGTGAACCCCCGGGTCACCTCGGCGTACTGCTCGGCGGCGAGCAGGTCGGAGACCGCCTTGCTGACGGCGATGAACGGGGTCGGCTGGTCGACCTCAAGGATCGGCAGCCCGCGTTCACCGGCCACCCGAACGAGGGTCTGCGGCACAGACTCGGTGACCAGCCCGACCCCGTAGCCGAGGCCGACGACGCCGGCGGCCAGCAGGCGGTCGACGTACGCGCGGATCTTCGCCTCGCCGCGCGGCAGGCGCAGGCCGGTGGTGAGCAGCAGCTCCCCGCCCTGCAGGTACGGGGTGGGGTCATCGAGCTCGCTGGTGGCCACCCACCGGATCGGCACCGCGAGGGCGGCGGCGTCCGGGCCGGGGTCGGTCAGCAGGCGCAGCCCGAGGCGGGGATCCGCCAGCAGCGCGCCGAGGGTCGCGGGCATGTCACCTCCCACCAGCAGTGTTTGTCCGGCCCGTACAGCCTGGGCATCTCCATTTGTACTCGCCGACCGACGTCACATGGCCGGCGGCTATCTATCGTGGCGGCATGTCCAACGCGATCGTCGGCGGCCCCGAGCTGCCTCAGGAGCGCCGCCTGCTCACCGAGATCCCTGGTCCGGCCTCCCGCGAGCGCCTCGCCCGCCGGCAACGGTTCGTCGCGAACGGTGTGGGCACCACCCTGCCGGTGTTCATCGAGGCGGCCGGCGGTGGCGTCCTGCGCGACGCCGACGGCAACTCGCTGATCGACCTCGCCTCGGGCATCGCCGTCACCGGAGTCGGGAACGCCGCCCCGCAGGTCGCCGCCCGGGTCGCCGCGCAGGCGCAGGCGTTCACCCACACCTGCTTCATGGTCACCCCGTACGACGGCTACGTCGACGTCTGTGAGCGGCTCGCGGAGCTGACCCCCGGCGACCACGAGAAGAAGTCGGTCCTGCTCAACTCCGGCGCCGAGGCGGTGGAGAACGCGGTCAAGATCGCCCGGGTGTACACCGGCCGGCCGGCGGTGGTGGTCTTCGACCACGCCTACCACGGGCGCACCAACCTGACCATGGCGATGACCGCCAAGAACATGCCCTACAAGCAGGGCTTCGGGCCGTTCGCCGGCGAGATCTACCGGGCCCCGATGTCGTACCCGTTCCGCGACGGCGGCCTGGGTGGTGTCGAGGCCGCGGAGCGGGCGATCGACCTGATCGAGAAGCAGGTGGGCGCGGGCAACGTGGCGTGCCTGGTGATCGAGCCGATCCTCGGCGAGGGCGGGTTCATCGTGCCCGCCGAGGGCTTCCTGCCGCGGCTGGCCGCCTGGGCTCGCGACAACGGCGTGGTGTTCGTCGCCGACGAGATCCAGACCGGGTTCTGCCGGACCGGGCAGTGGTTCGCGGCCGAGCACGAGGGCGTGGTCCCCGACCTGATCACCACGGCGAAGGGCATCGCCGGCGGTCTCCCCCTCGCCGCGGTCACCGGCCGCGCCGAGATCATGGACGCCGTGCACACCGGCGGACTCGGCGGCACGTACGGCGGCAACCCGGTCTCCTGCGCGGCCGCGCTCGGCGCCATGGAGATCATGCAGGGGCAGGACCTCGCCTCGGCGGCCCGGCGCATCGGGGATGTGATGCTCGACCGGCTCACGAAGCTCGCCGAGCGCTACCCGGTGATCGGTGACGTCCGCGGGCGCGGTGCGATGGTCGCCATCGAACTGGTCGGCCCGGACGGCCGCACGCCCGACGCCGCCCGGACGGCGAAGGTCTCCGCGTACTGCCACGCGCACGGCGTGCTCACCCTCACCTGCGGGACCTACGGCAACGTGCTGCGTTTCCTGCCTCCGCTGGTGATCCCCGAGCACCTACTCACCGAGGCGCTCGACGTGCTGTCCGAGGCCTTCGCCGCCACGGCCTGAGCGACTGATGCGCACCGCCGCACCGGTCGATCATGCTCACGTCTTGAGGAGCAGTCGAAGGCGCTGAAGGCCGTCGCCTGATGGCGCTCACCGCTGCGCCGGCAGGCGCGGCGCGCTCCGTCGCGCGATCGCCGACAGGATCTCGTACGCCACGTGCGCTGCCGCGATGCCGGTGATCTGCGCGTGGTCGTAGGCGGGAGCCACCTCGACGAGGTCGGCCCCGACGACGTTCAGGTCGGCGAGTCCGCGCAACACCGCGAGCAGTTCCCGGCTGGTCATCCCGCCGGCCTCCGGCGTGCCGGTGCCGGGGGCGAAGGCGGGGTCGAGCACGTCGATGTCGACCGAGACGTAGACCGGATGGTCGCCGACACGCGCGGCCATGCGCTCGATCACGCCGCGGGTGCCCAGCGTGTCGAAGTCGTCGCTGGTCACGATCGAGAAGCCGAGTTCGGCGTCGTCGACGAGATCCGCCCGCCCGTACAGCGGACCGCGGATGCCGACGTGCAGGCACCCGCTCTGGTCGATCAGGCCCTCCTCGGCGGCGCGGCGGAACGGGGTGCCGTGGGTGTTGCGGGCGCCGAAGTAGGTGTCCCAGGTATCCAGGTGCGCGTCGAAGTGCACCACCGCGACCGGCCCGTGCCGGGCGGCGGTCGCCCGCAGCAGCGGTAGCGCGATCGAGTGGTCACCGCCGATCGCCAGCAGCCGGCCCGCCCGTTCGAGCAGCCCGCGCGCCCCCGTCTCGACCTCCCGCAGCATCTCGTCGATGGAGAACGGGTTGGCCGCGATGTCGCCGGCGTCGACGACCTGGAGCCGGTCGAAGGGCTCGACGTCCTGGGCGGGGTTGTACGGCCGCAGCAGCCGCGACGACTCCCGTACGTGCGACGGGCCGAACCGCGCGCCGGGCCGGTACGACACGGCGGTGTCGAACGGCACCCCGACCACCGCGACGTCTACATCGGACACCTCGTCGATGCGCGGCAGCCGCGCGAAGGTGGCCGTGCCGGCGTACCGCGGAACGACGCTGGCGTCGACGGGCCCGACGGGAGTCTTGGCCACCTGGTCGGTCACCGGGCCGCCACCGCCTCGGGGTGCGCGGCCGCGCCCGCCGGGGCGGGCACGACATGGATGCGCCCGACGCCGACGGCCAGGTGCACCTCCTCGCCGGTCTCCGGACCGGCGCCACCGGGGGGCACGGACACCACGATCGGGGTGTCCAGCCCGGGGCAGCGGACGCTGACCCGCCACCGGTTGCCCTGGAAGACGCACAGCTCGACCCGCCCGGTGGTGGTGTCGTCGCCCGCCTCCGGACGGATCACGATGTCCTCCGGGCGCACCACGCCGATCCCCTCGTCGCGACTGGTCGAGGCGGTGTGCCGCAGGCCGGTCACCCGCCCGCCGGTGACCGGCAGCAGGTTGGCCTCCCCGAGGAAGGTGGCGACGAACAGGTCGGCCGGGCGTCGGTAGACCTCCTCGGGCGAGCCGACCTGGACCAGCCGTCCCTGGTCCATGATGGCCACGAGGTCGGCCATCGACATCGCCTCGACCTGGTCGTGCGTGACGGCCACGGTCGTCGTGCCGGTCTCCACCTGGATGCGTTTGAGCTCCAGCTGCATCGCCTCGCGCAACTGCTTGTCCAGGGCCGCGAGCGGCTCGTCGAGCAGCAGCAGCCCGGGCTTGAAGACCAGCGCCCGGGCCAGCGCGACGCGCTGCTGCTGGCCGCCGGACAGGGACCGGATCGACCGCGACTCCATACCGGGCAGGTGGACCAGGCGCAGCGCGTCCGCGACCATCTCCCTGCGCTTGGCCGCGGGAATCTTGCGGGCCAGCAACGGGAACGCGATGTTCTCCCCGACGGTCATGTGCGGGAACAGCGCGTAGTTCTGGAAGAGGAAGCCGATGTTGCGCTCGTGGGCGGGCACGTTGTCGATCGGCCGGCCGTCCACCCGCACGGTGCCACCGGAGCGCTCGACGAAACCCGCGAGCACGTTGAGCGTGGTCGTCTTGCCCGAGCCGCTCGGGCCGAGCAGCGTGACGAAGCTGCCCGCGGGGATGTCCAGGTCGACCCCGTCGAGGATCCGGTGGCCGCCGAGATCGACGGTGAGGTTCTCGATTGCGACGTTGACGCTCATGCTTTTTCCTTGCCAGGTCGGGACCGCAGGAGTGCGACCACGGCGAGCAGGGTGACCGCGAGGCAGATGGCGAGAGCGCTGGCCGCGGCGATCGCGGGCGAGGCGTTCTCACTCGCCGAGGTCCAGATCTTCACCGGCAGCGTCTGCTGGGCCGGTGGGACGAGGAACAGGGCGAGGACCGCCTCGTCGAAGCAGACGGCGAAGGCGAGGATCGCGCCGGACAGGATGCTGCGGCTCACCAACGGAAGCTCGATGCGCCACACCACGGACGGCCACCGGTGCCCCAGGCTCTGCGCGGCCCGCGCCAGGGCCGGGTCGACGGCCGCGAGGCCCGCGGCGACCGTGACGAACACCAGCGGCATCGCCAGCGTGGCCTGCCCGAGGGTGAGCACGGTCAGGCTCGTGCCGCCGGCGATGCTCTTGTAGGTCAGGTACAGACCGAGCGCGAGCACCAGCGGCGGCATGACCATGGGGGCGAGCATCGTGGTGCGCAGGATCTGCTGCCCGCGGGACAGCCGGCGCACGGCGAGCGCGCCGCTCGTCCCGCCCACGGTAGCGAGCACGGCGGCGGTGACCGCGACCCGCGCGGAGTTCAGGATGGAGCCCTGCCAGGCGGGGTCGGTCAGCACGACGGAGAACCACTGCCCGGTGAAGCCGACCGGCGGGAAGACCAGGTACCGGCTGGTGGTGAAGGCGAGCGGCAGGATCGCGGCGAGCGGGGCGAGCAGGAACAGTCCGATCAGGACTCCGGCCAGCGTGAACCACCTGCGGGTGCGGGGCAGGGCGTCGCGAAGCGCGTCCATCAGGCACGCTCCCACTGCTCGCTGATCTTGAAGATCCGGTCGGCCACGACGTACAGCCCGAGCACCGCCACGAGCAGCAGCGCGCCGAGCGCGGCGGTGAGCCCGATGTTCTCCAGCCGGCCGAACTGCACGCCGATGACCATCGCGAGCACCTGGGTGCCGGGGCCGCCGAGAAACGCGGGCGTCACGTAGAAGCCCAGCGACAGGATGAACACGAGCAGCACGCCCGCCCACGAGCCCGACTTGAGGCTGGGCAGCACCAGCCGGCGCAGCACCAGGAGCTCCGAGGCGCCGAGGCTGCGCGCGGCGCGTACCTGCGCGGGGTCGAGCGCGCGCAGGGCCGCGTACATCGGCAGCACCATGTAGGGCAGCATGATGTGCACCATGGGCGGCAGCAGGCCCGGCATGGTCTGGAAGAGCCCGAACCCGTCGCTGGTCAGGCCCAATGCCCGGCCGATGGTGTCGAGCGCGCCGTTGGGCTGCAGCGTCAGCACCCAGCCGTACGTGCGGACCAGCAGCGAGATCCAGAAGGTCATGAAGAGGATCGCGAAGAGGATCTGACCGACGACCGGACGGGACAGCCCGACCGCGAGCGTGAACAGCAGCCCGCACAGCCAGGTCGCGACCGTGACCCCGACGGCGAGCAGCAGGGTCTTGCCGATGGAGTTGACGACCAGGTCGTTGCGCAACGGCTCGGTGACGGACCCGACGGGGCCGTTCTCACGCAGCGTCACCCCGATGGTCACGAGCACCGGACCCAGCATGCCCAGCACCAGCAGCAGCGCCGGGGGAAGCAGCAGCCAGCGACCGCCGCCGGGGCCGGTACGGGCGCGCCGGCGCCCGCGCATCGCGCGGGCGCCGGCAGTGGCGACCGAGGTCACTGTCCCACCCAGGCGAAGAACCGTTCGACGTACTCGGCGTCCTGCGTGGCCGCGATCTCGGTGTTGACGACGGCGGCCTTGGCCCGGTTCTCCTCGGAGTTGGGTTGCAGCGCCAGCTCCTCGGGGGTGAGCAGGTCGAAGGCGGCCGACACGGTCGGGCCGAGGTACAGCCGCCGGGCGATCTCGGCCTGTACGGCCGGGTGCGACATCGTGTCGATCATCGCGTTGACCGCGTCGACGTGCTTGGCGTTCTGCGTGATCGGGAAGCCGCTCCACGGGTAGAGCACGGCCTGCTCGTAGGTGAAGTCCCCGCGGCCCTCGTTCTTCAGCTGGATCATCCGGCTGTTCGCCGTGGCGATCATCGTGGCGCTGCCCTGCACGAGGAACTGCTGGCCCTGCGCGTAGCTGTCGTAAAAGATCAGATCGCCCTTGATCTGGTCCAGCTTGCGGAAGGCGCGGTCGAAGTCGAGCGGGTACAGGTCGTCCTTGTCGACCCCGTCCGCCATCAGCGCGATCTCCACGGTGCCCGCGTAGATGGACTTGGGGAAGGCGCGCTTGCCAGGGAACTTCTTGGTGTCGAAGAAGTCGGCCCAGGTCCGCGGCGGCTCCTTGACGCTGGACGACCAGCCGAGGACGACGCTGTAGCCGTATCCGCCGGCGGCGTAGTCCTGGAAGGCCTCGTCCACGAGGTCGCAGCGGCGCACCCAGTCGGCGAGCTTGGCCGGGGCCTTCCCGGACTGCACCAGACCGATCAAGGAATATCCGTCGAAGTCGATGCAGTCCCACTCAGGGGACGCCGAGTCGACCATGTTGAGGAACTTGCCGTAGTCCCACGGGGCGTCGACCACCTTGGCCCCGGACACCTTGGTGAACTGGTCGAAGACCACCTTGTGCCGGACCTCGTACGTCTCGCCGCCGAACCCGGCGACCACCACCTCTTTCGACTCGATCTTCGGCCACTTCGCGTTGATGTCGGAGGGCAACGTGAAGGCGTCGCCGGAGCCGGTCGACGAGCCGCCCGTCGTGTCCGAAGCGGCGCAGGCCGCGAGCAGACCCGGGGCGGCGAGGGCTCCACCACTGGCCAGGGCGATCTTCAGGAAGTTTCGGCGGTTGATGCGGTTGGCGTTCATGGCATCTCCGAGGGGTGTGGCCAGCCCGGAAGCCGGGCGGGTGGGCAAACGCTAACGTCGTTCGGCGCGACTTGGCAATACCTTCGTTCGTCTAGACCGAAAAATGAGAACGATTAGATGGTCGTGAGCCGCGAAGACAGTACATTGAGACGGTGAGCGCCCGACCCTGGGTTCCCCTCGGCGGCTGCCTGCGTCACAATCGGCAACGACAAGCGCAGGGGAGGTCAGGGTGGCACTGGACGAGGCGGACGTCGCGCTGCTCGAGGAACTGAAGCGGGACGGTCGGGCCTCGTACGAGCGCCTCGGCGGCTACGTCGGCCTGTCCCGCACCGCAGCCCGTGCCCGGCTGCAGAAACTCATCGAGGCGGGGACGGTGCGCATCGAGGCGATCGCCCACCCGGCCGTTGACGGCTACGGCACCTTCGCCCACCTGTCGGTCACCACGGACGGGGTACCGGAGCGGGATGTCGCCCTGCAGATAGCCGCATTCGACAACGCCCCCTTCGTCTCGGTCGTAGCCGGCCGGTTCTCGCTCATCGCCGAACTGCGGACCAGGGACCTGGGCGAGCTGGACCGGGCGGTCGCCAGGGTGCGCGACCTGCCCGGCGTCTCCGCGCTGGACACGGTCATCTACACCGACGTCGTCAAGGACTCCCACCTGCCCCTGGGTCGTCCCGACGGGTTCAAACCGTTCGAGCTCGACGAGATCGACCGCAAGCTGCTCACCCTGCTGCAGGCCGATCCCCGAATGCCGTACGCCGACCTCGCCGAGCACGTTGGCCTGTCCCGGGCCGCCACACGGGCCCGGGTACTGCGCCTGCTCGACGACGGCGTCGTGGTGGTCAAGGGATTGATCAACCCGACGGTAGCCGGCATCACCCAGATGTGCGGGTTCCAGGTGCACCTGAACTCCAACGGCGAGAAGACGGCCGCCACCATAGCCGCGATGGAGAGCGTGGACTTCCTGGCCCGCACGCTCGGCCGGTGCGACATCATCGGCACGATGATCGCGCGCAGTCGCTCCGAGGTGAGCGCCACGCTGAACAGGATCCGGTCGCTCGACGACGTACGCGCGGTCGAGGCCTGGTGGCACCTTGAGCTCATCAAGGAGCGCTACGCCCCGGTGGTCCGCCCGGTCTGACCACCGGGGTCAACGGCTCCCCGTGCTCGAGCAGGGCGATCACATTGCGCGCCGGCATCTCGGCGTACCGGCGCAGCGAACCCGGCACAGGTAGGCCACGTGCGGCGACGGCAGGACGCCCTGCGCGTTGAGCATCGGGCCGCCCGCGGGGGGTGGCTCGTGCGCGAGCACATCGCGGGCCGCCGCGGCCGTCCACGTCGAGGTACCGGCGGCGGGCCTGGCGGGCGAGTGTTCGGCCGGGGCTCTTGGTCACGGGAAGATGCTGACGTATGAGCGGCGTAAACACCAGTCAGACCAGCTAATCGGTTGTGAAATCAGGTATGAGCCGACGGTAGGTGTTCCATAGGCGGCCTCCGGCTTGCTAGGGTCACCGCACGCATCCGAGGAGGACGAGCGTGGACGCTGCGAAGGACGACGCCGCGAAGCAATCAGCGAAAGCCTGGGTCGACGACCACCTGCCCGAGGTGTCGACGTGGCACCGCACGATCTGGGAACTCGCCGAGCCGGCCTGGCGCGAGTACGAGTCGGCCCGGTGGTACGTCGACACCCTGCGCCGTTACGGGTTCACCGTGGAGGAGGGCAGCGGCGGGATGCCCACCGCCTTCCACGCGACGTGGACCAACGGCCAGCCGGGCGCCGGACCGACCGTGCTCACCTACGCGGAGTACGACGCGGTCCCGGGCAACTGCCAGGCGGCCGCGACCGAGCGCCGGCCCCGCGACGGGCTGTCCATCCACGCGCCGGGCCACACCGACCCGCACTCGGCGCTCGGTATCTCGACGCTCGCCGGAGTCCTGGCGACACAGGCCGCGATGCGCCGGCACGGCATCCCCGGCAGGCTTGTCTACACCGGTGAGCCGGCTGAGAAGGTCCAGGGCTCGAAGGTGGTGCACGGGTTGCGCGGCTACTACGACGACGTCGACGCGATCCTGAGCTTCCACCCGTTCTACATGCTGCCGCTGTGCAACACCGTCCGGTGGGACACCCACTGCGGCGCGTACTACAGCCGGATCTACACCTTCACCTGCCCCGAGCCGGAGACCTGGGGGTACGCCGACCCGGACAGCCCCATCCCCGCCTCCCACTCGGCCGCACGGGCACCCGGCGCGAACGCCGCGCTGTTCACCATGTACTCGCTGACCAAGACCACACAGGACTCGATGCTGCCGGCGACCGGCGGCTGGTCGCTCAGCGAGGCGATCCTGACCGCCGGGCAGGCCACCGCCGACAACCTGCCCGCCTCGATCGCCCAGATCCAGTACTCGTGGCGGGTGCCCGACGTGGCCGCGGCCGAGGCGGTGCTCGCGGTCCTCGACGCGAACGCGGAGGCGGCCGCGCGGACCGCGCACTGCACGGTGGAGAAGCGGTGGGTGGCCCGCAACCGGCCGGGCCTGGCCAACCACACCCTCGCCGAGGTCACCTGGGCCAACCTGGCGCAGGTGGGGGCGCCCCGGTTCGGACCCGAGGCCGTCGCGGTCGCGCAGCGGCTGCAGCAGGCGCTGGGGCTCACCCCCGACGAGCGGCCCTTCCTGCCCGAGACCGAGCGGACCATCGCGCCGTGGGACGCCGAGAAGCTGCTGCGCCGCCACCTGCCGCCGGAGCAGCGCAACTGGACGTCCGACGACTACGTCGAGATGACGTGGTACGCCCCGACGGCCCGGTTCTACATCGCCCGGCCGACCCTCGCCGTCCAGCCCGGCCGGCCCGGCTACCCGGCCTGGGTCATGAACGCGCTCGGCGGGATCCCCGAGACGATCGACCCGATGATCGAGGTCGCCGCGAAGGTGGTCGCCGGGACCATGCTCGACCTGCTGCGCTCCCCCGAGACCCTGGCCCGGGCGGCCGAGGAGCACCGGCGGCGGCGGGCCGAGGCGGGCGACATCCCGCCGCTGCTGCCCAAGGACTTCCAGGCCCCGATCGACTACCGCTGGCCCGAGTACGTCACCACACCCCGCGGGCGGGAGTGGTGGATCCCGACCACCGCCGAGGAATCGCGATGACCGAACCTGTGCTCTTCACCGGGGGCCCGATCCGGCTGACCGTCGGCGAGGACCCCGCCGCCGAGACCCCGCCGGCCCTGCTCGTCCAGGACGGCCGGGTGCGCGGCGTGGGCACGGTCGCCGAGCTGCGCTCCCTCGCCGCCTGCGCCCCACGCGAGGTCGACCTCGACGGTCGCGCCCTGCTGCCCGGCTTCGTCGACGCGCACGCGCACACCCTCCTGCACGGCTCCGGTGTGGACTGGGTGGACCTGTCCGACGCCAAGACGATCGACGACATCGTGGACCGGCTCGCGCGCCGCGCCGAGCAGAGCCCGACCGGCGCGATCCGGGGCTACGGCTACGACCAGTCCCGGCTCGTGCAGCGGCGCCACCCCACCGCCGCCGACCTCGACCGGGTGTCGACGACGCGGCCCGTGCAGATCCAGCACGCCAGCGGCCACGGGTACGTGGTCAACAGCGTGGTGCTGCGCGAATCGGGGATCACCACGGCCACCCCCACCCCCGTGGGTGGACGGATCGACCGCGACGCGGCCGGCAACCCCGTCGGGGTCGTCTTCGACTCGGCCTGTGACCTGCTCACCGGCCCAGACGGCGTGAAGGTCGGCAACCACGGCCCGAACTTCCACCTGCCGATGTCGGACGACGAGGTCGCCCGGCTCTTCGACCTCGGCCAGCGGTCGTTCCTCGAGGCGGGCATCACCACGATCTGCGATGCGCAGGTCACCGAACTCGAGATGGCGGCGTACCTGCGGGCCCGTGACGCGGGACGGCTGCGGATGCGCGCCCACCTGCTGTACCTGTCCAGCAAGCTGGACGGGCTGCGCCACCTCGGCCTGGTCTCCCGGCTCGGCGACGAACAACTCGAGTTGCACGGCGTGAAGCTGTACGCCGACGGCTCGGTGATCGCGCGCACGGCGTACCTCGGCGCACACGACTGCTGCGGCACGCCCTCGCCGCGCGGGTACCTCTACCACGAGCCGAAGGAGCTGGTCGAGCTCATCACCACGGCGCACCGGCTCGGCCTGCGCACCGCGACGCACGCCCAGGGCGAGGTGCCGATCGGCCTCGTGCTCGACGCCGTCGAGCAGGCCCGCGCCAGCGACCCCCGCCCGGGTCTGCGCCACCGCATCGAGCACTGCGGCTTCCCCACCGACGAGCAGGTGGCGCGGATGGCGCGGCTCGGGGTGGTGCCGGTGCCCCAGCCGATGCAGGTGCACCTGTACGCCGACTCGCTGATCGAGGAGTTCGGCGAGTACGGTGGCCGCTTCTACCCGTACGGCGCCTTCGAACGGGCCGGCGTGCCAGTGGTGATCTCCTCCGACGCCCCGGTCACCATGCCCGGCCCCCTGAAGGCGGCCTGGGCCGCCGTGACCCGCCGGACCACGGGCGGCGCGACGGCCGGCGGCGGGCAGCAGGGCGTGAGCCGGTCGGCTGCGCTGCGCGGCATCACCGAGACCCCGGCCGCGCTGCTCGACCGTCCGGACATCGGCGCCCTGCGGGTCGGCGCCCGCGCCGACCTCGTCATCGTCGACGTCGACCCGGTCACCGCGCCGCTCGAGGCGCTCGCCACCGCGGCGGTGACCGAGACCTGGGTCGGCGGTGAGCGGGTCTGGTCCCGACAGGAGGGAATGGCGTGAGCAGCGGCGGGCACGCGGTCGTCCGGGCGCTGGTCGACAACGGCGTCGACCTCGTCTTCGGCATCCCCGGCACGCACAACCTCGAGATCTACCGCTATCTGGCCGACAGCGGGATCCGTCACGTCACGCCGCGCCACGAGCAGGGCGGCGGGTACGCCGCCGACGCCTACGCCCGGGTCAGCGGCCGGCCCGGGGTGCTGATCACCACGACCGGCCCGGGTCTGACCAACGCCACCACGGCCGCCGCCACCGCCTACGCCGACTCGATCCCGATGCTGCTGATCTCGCCCGGGATGCCCCGCGGGATGGAACGCAAGGACATCGGGTGGCTGCACGAGGTCAAGGACCAGCACGCGCACCTGGAGGCGATCGTCGACACGAGCATCCGGGTCGACTCGGCGGCCGAGGCCTACGCGGCGATCACCGCGACGTTCCGCCGGTGGCGGATCAGCCGACCCCGGCCGGTGCACATCGAGGTGCCGGTCGACGTGCTCGACGAGGCGTACGACCCGGGTTCGCTGACGGCCACGACACCGGCCGCGGGCGCGCCCGCGGCCTCGGCAGCCGGTCCCGACGCCCCGGTTCCGGACGCATCCGCGATCGCCGCGGCCGCGGGCGCGCTCGCCCGCGCGGAGTCGGTCGTCATGATCGTCGGTGGCGGCGCGCGCCGCGCCACCCGCGAGGTGCGCGAGGTCGCCGAGCGCCTGGAAGCCCCGGTGATCACGACGGTCAACGGGAAGGGCATCCTGCCGGAGACCCACCCGCTGTCGCTCGGCGCGGCGATCCGGTTGGCCGAGGCGCACCGCATCATCAGCGGCGCCCAGGCGCTGCTCGTCGTCGGCTCGGTGCTCGGCGACGATGAGCTGTGGGGCCACACCGTCCAGGCCGGCGGCACCGTCGTGCGCATCGACATCGACGAACGCCAACTGGATAAGAATCTCACCGCCACGCACGGGCTGCACGGCGACGCCGCCGCGACTCTGCGGCTGCTGCTCGACGCGCTCCCCGCCGAGGTACGCAACACGCTGGGGCGGCGGGCGACCCAGTTGCGCGCGGCGTGCGACGCGGACGCGATGCGGGAGGGCCGGGCGTTCGCGGACTACCACGCGGCGCTGCGCGAAGTGCTCCCGCCGGAGACGATCTTCGCCGGGGACAGCGCCCAGGTCTCCTACTTCGGCACCGCGCACCAGTGGCCGTCGCTGCGCCCCGGCCAGTTCGTCTACCCCGCCGGCTACGCCACACTGGGTTACGGCATCCCGGGCGGCATCGGGGCGGCGCTGGCCGCGCCCGGGACACCGGTCGTGGTGCTGGCCGGCGATGGCGGCACGATGTTCACCATCCAGGAGTTCGCCACCGCGGTCGACCTGGGACTCGGGCTGCCGGTCGTGGTGATGAACAACGGTGGCTTCCAGGAGATCCGCGAGGGCATGGCCGACCGGGGCATCCAGCCGCTCGCCGTGGACGTGCGCAGTCCGGACTTCCCCTTGCTCGGTAAGGCGTTGGGTGGCGAGGGCCGGCGCGCCGACGCACCGGCCGAACTCGCCGCCGCGGTCACCGAGGCGCTGGAGGGCACCGTACCGACGCTGATCGAAGTATGCCTTTGACCACGGCAGCAGCGAGCAAAGGACCGCAGACGTGAACGGCACAACCTTGCGCAACTTCGTCGACGGCGAGTATGTGGCGGCTGGCAGCGGCCGGACCTGCGACCTCGTCGACCCGACCACCGGCGAGGTGTTCGCGGCCGCCCCGGTCTCCGACTCTCACGACGTGGACCGCGCCTACCGCGCCGCGGCCCGCGCTTTCGAGCGCTGGCGGGATACGACCCCCGGTGAGCGGCAGTCGGCCCTGCTGAAGTTCGCCGACGCCGTGGAGCGCCGCGCGGACGAACTCATGGCCGCGGAGTCCCGCAACACCGGCAAGCCGCTGCACCTTCTCGCAAGCGAGGAGATGCCGGCCATTGTGGACCAGATCCGGTTCTTCGCGGGCGCGGCACGGGTGCTCGAGGGGCGCGCCACGGGCGAGTACCTGCGCGGCCACACCTCATCGATCCGCCGCGAGCCGATCGGGGTGATCGGCCAGGTCACGCCCTGGAACTATCCGATGATGATGGCGGTCTGGAAGATCGCTCCGGCCGTCGCGGCGGGCAACACGGTCGTGCTCAAGCCCAGCGACACCACCCCGGTCTCGTCGCTGTTGCTCGCCGAGATCGCCGCCGAGTTCCTCCCTGCGGGCGTGGTCAACGTCGTGTGCGGCGACCGGGACACCGGCCGGCACGTCGTCGAGCACCCCATCCCGCAGATGGTCGCCATCACCGGGTCGGTGCGTGCCGGTATGGAGGTGGCCGCCAGCGCCGCGAAAGACGTCAAGCGGGTGCACCTCGAACTCGGCGGTAAGGCTCCGGTCATCGTGTTCGACGACGCCGACCTCGAGCGGGCTGCGCGAACCATCGCCACGGCCGGGTACTTCAACGCCGGGCAGGACTGCACCGCGGCGACCCGGGTGCTCGCCGCGTCGGGGATCTACGACGATTTCGTCGCCGCGCTCACCGAGCAGGCCCGCACGGTCCGCACCACGTATGAGAACGGCCCCGGCGACCCGTCGGCACTGGTCCCGCCGGTGAACAACGCCGCGCAGCTCGAACGGGTGACCGGGTTCCTGGACCGGGTGCCGGGGCACGCGGTGGTCACGGCGGGTGGCGGACGTCAGGGCGACCGCGGCTTCTTCGTCCAGCCGACGGTCGTCGCCGGGCTGCGCCAGGACGACGAGATCGTCCAGAACGAGGTCTTCGGGCCGGTCATCAGCGTGCAGCGCTTCACCGACGAGGACCAGGCCGTCGCGTGGGCCAACGGCGTCCCGTACGGCCTGGCGTCATCGGTCTGGACCCGCGACCACGGGCGGGCCATGCGGATGGCGAAGCGCCTGGACTTCGGCTGCGTGTGGATCAACACGCACATGCCGCTGGTCGCGGAGATGCCGCACGGCGGGTTCAAGCACTCCGGCTACGGCAAGGACCTGTCGCTGTACGGCCTGGAGGACTACACCCGGATCAAGCACGTGATGTCGAATCTGGAGATGTGACAGCGCCGCTCGCCGACAGCTCAGATCCGCGCATGACCGGCTCCGTTCAACAACCACGACGCCGGAATTTTCTGACCGAGAATCTGTAGGGACTGGCCCGGACACGGCGGCGTACCGCCTAGGGAAGCTCATCATCCCGTCGGTGACATTCGGCCCGTCGGTCACATGCGGCGGTCCCGTCTCGTCTGGACAGGTATGCGAGTACTGGTCATCGGTGGCACCGGTGTCGTCGGCCGGCCCACCGCGATGGAGCTCATCAGGCGCGGCCACTCGGTGGCCGTCCTCAGCCGCAGCGCCACGGGGGTGCCCCCGGGCGCGGAGGCGTTCGCGGGTGACATTACGACCGACGCGGGGCTCGAACGGGCTCTTGTCGGAGTGGACTGCGTGGTGGACTGCGCCAACGTCACCACGATCTCCCGCCGGGTCGCGATCGACTACTTCACCGACACCACCCGGCGACTGGGCCGCCTCGGTCAGGCTGCAGGCGTCGGCCATCACGTCGTGCTGAGCATCGTCGGTATCGACGACACACCGTACGGGTACTACGAGGGCAAGGTGGCCCAGGAGCAGGTCGCGTTGACGGGACCGGTCCCGGCGACCGTGCTGCGCGCCACCCAGTTCCATGAATTCGCCGGCCAGATGCTCGACCGGATGCGGCTGGGCCCGCTGTCCCTCGTGCCGGACATGCTGGTCCAGCCGATCGCCGCCGCCGAGGTCGCGGTCGCGCTGGCCGAAGTGGTCGAGGCGGGTCCCGCCGGCCGGGTGCCCGACATCGCCGGTCCCAGGCAGGAGCACCTACCCCACCTGGCGCGCCGGCTCGTGCGGCACACCGGGCAGCGGCGTGCCGTCGTATCAGTGCGCCTGCCCGGGGCAGCCGGGCGCGCGATGCGCAGCGGCGGGGTGCTCCCGGGGCCCGACGCCCAGCTGCGCGGCCCGTCGTTCGACGAGTGGCTGAACGGCAGCCAGGCGGAAGCCCGATAGCCTGGAGCGGTGCCTGCCCCTCGATCCGCACGGAGGAGCGACGATGACGGTCGATGAGACGAGATTTCTGCGCCGGGCCATCGAACTCGCCGGCAAGGCGCGGGCGGCCGGCAACCAGCCCTTCGGATCGCTGCTCGTCGGCCCGGACGGGGCGGTGCTCGCCGAGGAGCAGAACACGGTCGTCACCGACCGCGACATCACCGCGCACCCGGAGCTGAAGCTGGCCCGGTGGGCGGCGCGCGAACTCGATCCGGTCACCGCCGCCAACACCACCATGTACACCAGTTGCCAGCCGTGCGGCATGTGCGCGGTCGCGATCGAACGCTCCGGCCTCGGTCGGGTGGTGTTCGCGCTCTCCAGCGAACAGCTCGCCGCCCTCAAGCCGTCCGGTGCCGGTCCGTCGCCGGTGCGTCTCGAGGGTCCGGCGCTGTACGACGAGGCGCGGGTGCCGGTCGAGGGCTACTACGACTGACGCGGTAGGCACGAGCGGCCGAGGCGTTACCTGGCGCCTAGGCCGGATAGGGCTCGACGGCGCGGGCGGCCCGTAGCGCCCGCGCCCACCAGGTCAGCTGCCGCAGCAGCCTCGCGGCGGCGCCGTTGGCGGCGGACGGGTCGATGAGTTCCCCGTGCCGGTCGAACTGGTCGTGCGCCATGTGGAAGCTGACGGTCTCCCGGATGCCGACGGCGTGCACCTCGGCGAGGACCTGCCGCAGTTGTTCGACCGCGCGCAGTCCGCCCGCCAGCCCGCCGTAGGAGACGAAGCCGACCGGCTTGGCCTGCCACTCGACGCGGACCGCGTCGATCGCGCGCTTCAGCGGAGCCGGGTACCCGTGGTTGTACTCGCATGTGACGAGCACGACCGCATCGGCGACCCCGATGCGCGCCGCGAACGCGGCGGCCTGCTCCGTCTGCTCCATCGTGTCCGGCAGGTGGATGTCGCGCAGATCGATGACATCCAACTTCAGGTCCGCATGCTGCTCGGCCTGCCTGATGAACCAACGCGCCACGGTCGCGCCGAAGCGCCCGGTACGCGTGCTCGCGATGATGACCGCGATCTGCAGTGGCTCGTCCGCCACGCCAGGCTCACCGCCCATCGTCTGCTCGCTTCCCTTCTTCCGTCTCGTCGCGGGTTTTCGGATCGACGCTCGCCAACCTGCGTTGAATCCCGGCGAGCATCCCGGCGAGGTCCGCACGCTGGCGATCGGTGAGCCCGCCGAATGTGCGTCGCTCCAACTCGGACCAGATCTCGCGGATCCGCGGGCACAACCGCCGGCCCTTGGCCGACAGCGCGGCCATCATCACTCTCTTGTCCGTGCGCGACGGAGTGCGTGTGATCAGCCCGGCTCGCTCCATCGCCTGCAAGGTGTTGGTGACCGTGGACCTGTCCCGGCCGAGGAAATGGACGATCTCCGACTGGGGTGTCCGCCCGTGCTCCTGCAGGAACAGCAGCACCAGCTCCTGCGGGGCGACCAGGTCGATCTGCTGGAGCATCGCGGTCGCCAGTGCGGCGTGCGCGCGGACGATCCGCAGCAGCAGGGAACTCAACGGCGCCTCGGCGACGTTGACCCCCGGATGCGGCGCGCGGGCGCGTTCCGCAGTGGACTCGGTGTTCACCGGCTCACTGTACCAGTTAGTTGGCACGCCAACAAATAGCCCCTACTGTTGGCATGCCAACATCGCCGGCGGCGCCGACTGGCGGACGCCAGCCGGGGACACCACGGGACGGAGCCGATGGGACGAGAAACGATCGACCGGGACATCCACGCGGCGCACGAGGCGAATCCGGCGACGACCAGCGACCGGATCGACCGGCGACTACTCGGCCTCGCCGGGGTCGTGCTGCTCGGGGCGGTAGCCGCGCTGCTGGACACCACCGTCATCAGCGTCGCGCTGGACCACCTCGGCCGCGCCTTCGGCGTCCCCGTCTCGACGGTGCAGCTGGTCTCCACGGCGTACCTGCTCGCCATGGCGCTGGTCATCCCCGTGACCGGGTGGTGCGCCGAACGGTTCGGGACCAGGGACACGTGGCTGTGCGTACTGTCGCTGTTCCTCGCCGGCTCGCTGCTGTGCGCATCCGCCTGGTCCGCGCAGAGCCTGATCGCCTTCCGGGTCGTCCAGGGCCTGGGCGCCGGAATGATCCTGCCCCTGACCCAGATCATCCTCGCCCAGGCCGCCGGCCCGCGCCGCTTCGGGCGGATCATGGCGCTCGTCGCCGTGCCCGGCAACCTCGTACCCGTCGTCGGCCCGGTGCTCGGCGGTCTCGTCCTCCACCACCTGCACTGGCGGTGGATCTTCCTGATCAACGCACCGGTCTGCGTGCTCGCCATCGGGCTCGCCTGGCGCGGCCTGCCGGCCGGCCCCGCCCGCGGTCGTCAGCCGCTCGATGCGCTCAACCTCGACGTACTCGGCCTCGCCCTGCTCAGCCCGGCCGTCGTGGCGATCGTGTACGGCCTGTCCCGGGCCGGCCAACGATCGCGGTTCACCGCCGTCGACGTGGTCGCGCCCGTCCTCGTCGGGCTCGTCCTCCTCGCCGTGTTCGTGGCGCACGCCCGCCGCGCCAGAACTACACCCGTCCTCGACGTCCGCCTGTTCCGGCACCGCCCGTTCGCCGCGTCGGCAGTGCTGATGTTCCTGTCCGGAGCCGCGCTCTACGGCCCGCTGCTCCTGCTCCCCCTCTACTACCAACGCGCCCGTGGGCTCGATCCGCTCACCACCGGTCTCGCGCTCGCGCCCCAGGGCATCGGGACCGCCCTCGCCCTGGCCGTTGTCGGTCCGCTGACCGACCGGATCGGCGCGCGGCCGCTGGTCGCGATCGGCGCGCTGGCCACCGCCGCCGGCACGCTCGCGTACGCCCAGCTGCCGTCCCACCCCGACGACGCCGTTCTCGCCATGTCCCTGCTGCTCCGCGGCGCCGGCCTGGGCGCCGTCGGCGTTCCAGCGATGGCGGCCGCCTACCACCGGCTACCGCGCGCCGCGATCCCGCGCGCGACCAGCGCCACCAACGTGGTCCAACGCCTCGGCGCCTCGCTCGGCACCGCGGTCGTCGCGGTGATCCTCCAGCGGCAGATCGAGGACCGTGCGGCCGCGGGCGGCTCCCCCGATGTGCTCACCCACGCCTTCGCGTCGACCTTCTGGTGGACCATCGGGTTCGCCGTACTCATTCTCCCGCTCGCCCTGCTCCTGCCGGCCGGGGCCGGTCCGGGCCGATCGACCGCAGGCTTCCGCCGCGCTGCCCGCCGACGGCCCGGGTAGACCTCGGTCGGTATCGTCGTGCGGCGTGGCCGGCGTCCTGTACTCCCACTGCTCGTACTGCGGCACCGTCTACCCGGATTCGGCCGGCTGGCCGCGGGTGTGTGTGACCTGCGGCGAGACCACCTGGCGCAACCCGCTGCCGGTCGCCGTGGCGATCCTGCCGGTTCTGACCGCCTGCGGCACCGGCGTGGTGGCGGTCCGCCGCGCCATCGAGCCGGCCCGGGGGCTGCTGGCGCTGCCCGGCGGTTTCATCGAGTACGGCGAGGACTGGCGCGACGCCCTGGTGCGGGAGCTGCAGGAGGAGACCGGTCTGACCGGCGAGCCCGACGAGGTTCGGCTGTTCGACGTGCACAGCGCACCGAGCGGCGCCACTATCATGATCTTCGGGGTGTTGCCGGCCAGGCCGGTGGAGCTGCTTCCGCCCTCCGCGCCGACCGAGGAGGCCACCGAGTGGCTCGTGCTCACCGAACCGGTCGAGCTCGCCTTCTCCACCCACACCCGGGCGCTCGCGGACTTTCTCGCCCAGCAGGCCTGACGCCCGGGGCGACATCCGGCGCGTCATTCCACCTTCTGGGACGGCGGTGATCGCGCCGAGGGCTGGCCGACCGGCTGCGCTATGGTCTGTGGCTCAAGAGGTCGACGCGAGAACCGCTCGCTACCGTGGAGTCCGAGATGTCGCACGCACAGGTACCGCAGCTGCGGGTGCTGTACTGGCGGCGCCACGTGGACCTGATGCGCGTCTCCAGCGCGCTCTGTCGGGCCTGATCGGCGCGGCGCCCTCGACGAGCGGAGACTCCCTGCCCCGCTGGACGACCTCGCGCGGGTCCCGTCATCGCCGGATTCGAGCGCGCCGACAACGCAGTCGGCCCGCCATCGCGGGCCCGTGATCCGTCCTGGAAACCGCCGCACCGGTGCATCCGGCCCCCGCAGCTTGAAGGAGCAGTGACATGACCAGCCCCGACTCGACCACCACCCCCACCCCCTCGGATGCCATGCCCGCACCGAAGACCTGGTCGTTCGAGACCCTGCAGGTGCACGCCGGCGCGGTCGCCGACCCGGCGACCGGAGCGCGGGCGACACCCATCTACCAGACCACCTCGTACGTCT
Organism: Micromonosporaceae bacterium; assembly: GCA_047459115.1. Lineage (GTDB taxonomy): Bacteria > Actinomycetota > Actinomycetes > Mycobacteriales > Micromonosporaceae > VSCG01. Next base: position 9,434 of record VSCG01000020.1, on the reverse strand, counting down.
TCCGCGACACCGCCCACGCGGCGAGCCTGTTCGACCTCAGTGAGACCGGCTACATCTACACCCGGATCAACAACCCGACCCAGGACGTGTTGGAGCAGCGGATCGCCGCGCTCGAGGGGGGCGTGGCGGCCGTGGCGCTGGCCTCCGGCCAGGCCGCCGAGACGCTCGCCATCCTCACCCTGGCCCGCAGCGGCGACCACATCGTCTCCAGCGCGAGCCTGTACGGCGGCACCTACAACCTCTTCCGTCACACCCTGCCCAAGTTCGGGGTAGAGGTGACGTTCGTCGAGGATCCGGACGACCTCGACGCCTGGCGGGCCGCGGTGCGCCCGAACACCAAGGCGTTCTTCGCCGAGACGATCGGCAACCCGCGCAACAACGTGCTGGACATCCGGGGCGTCGCGGACGTGGCCCACCAGGCCGGTGTGCCGCTGATCATCGACAACACCGTCACCACCCCGTACCTGCTGCGCCCACTGGAGCACGGCGCCGACATCGTCATCCACTCGGCGACCAAGTACCTGGGCGGGCACGGCACGGTGATCGCCGGGGTGGTCGTCGACGGCGGCAGCTTCGACTTCTCCGCGCACGCCGACCGGTTCCCGGACTTCGTCGAGCCGGACCCCAGCTACCACGGCCTGCGGTACTGGCCGGCGCTGGGCCCCGGGGCGTACGCCGCCAAGCTGCGCGTGCAGCTGCTGCGCGACGTCGGCCCGGCGATCTCTCCGTTCTCGGCCTTCCTCCTGCTGCAGGGCATCGAGACCCTGTCGCTGCGTATGGAGCGGCACGCCGCCAACGCCCAGGCTGTCGCGCAGTGGCTGGCACAGCGCGACGACGTGACCGAGGTCCACTACCCCGGCCTGCCATCGAGCCGTTGGCACGACCGGGCCAACCGCTACCTGCCCCGGGGAGCCGGCGGGATCGTCACCTTCGAGCTGAAGGGGGGTGTCGCGGCCGGCAGGGCGTTCGTCGACGCGCTGAAGCTGCACTCCCACGTGGCCAACATCGGCGACGTGCGGTCGCTGGTGATCCACCCCGCGTCCACCACCCACTCCCAGCTCACCGACGAGGAGCGGCTGGCCACCGGCGTGACCCCGGGCCTGGTCCGCCTCGCCGTCGGCATCGAGCACATCGACGACATCCTGGCCGACCTGGAGACGGGGTTCATCGCTGCCAAGGGTGCCTGATCCAGTCATGACATTGACCTCGACCCGGGCCGGGAGCGGGCAGACGCCCGCTCCCGGCTCCGGCGTGGCCGACCGCCGCCGGTACGCCGACATCGGCGACCTGACCCTGGAGTCCGGCCGGGTGCTGCCCGGGGTGCGCATGGCGTACGAGACATGGGGCACGTTGAACGCGGCCGGCGACAACGCCGTGCTGGTGCTGCACGCACTCACCGGGGACTCGCACGTGGTCGGCCCGGCCGGGCCCGGACAGCCGACGCCGGGCTGGTGGGACGGGCTGATCGGCCCGGGCGCCCCGCTGGACGACCGCGAGTACTTCGTAGTCGCCGCGAACGTGCTCGGCGGCTGCCGGGGCACCACCGGCCCGTCCACACTGGCGCCGGACGGTCGGCCGTGGGGTTCGCGGTTCCCGCGGGTGACCGTGCGCGATCAGGTGGCGGCCGAGGCGACGCTGGCCGACCTGCTCGGCATCCGGTCGTTCGCCGCGGTGCTGGGCGGCTCGATGGGCGGGATGCGGGCCCTGGAGTGGGCGATCATGTACCCCGACCGGGTACGCCGCTGCATCGCGATCGCCACCACGCCGTACTTCTCCGGCGACCAGATCGCCTGGAGTGTGCCGCAGCTGAACGCGATCCGCGCCGACCCGAACTTCCGCGGCGGTGACTACTACGACGGCGAGCCGCCGCTCGCCGGGATGGCGATCGCCCGGCAGATCGCCCACACCACCTACCGCTCCCGGCAGGAGTTGAACATCCGGTTCGGCCGTTCGCCCCAGGACGGGGAGGACCCGGCCGCGGGTGGCCGGTTCGCGGTGCAGTCGTACCTCGACTACCACGGCGTCAAGCTCGGCCGGCGCTTCGACCCGAACTCCTACCTGGTGCTGACCGAGTCGATGAACTCCCACGACATCGGGCGCGGCCGCGGTGGGGTGGACGCGGCGCTGGCGATGATCCGCGCTGAGCTCACCGTCGCCGTGGTCGACTCCGATCGGCTGTTCCCGCCCGAGCAGGGGGCGGTGCTGGCCACCGCGCCCACCGCCCGTCCGCTGATCACCATCCACTCCGACCACGGCCACGACGGCTTCCTGATCGAGACCGAGCAGGTGGGCGCGGTGATCCGGGACGCGATGCGGCGCGCGGTCAGGCCCGGCGGTGCACGACCCGCCACCACACGATGAAGGCCATGGCGGTCGATGCGGCCAGCAGCAGGCCCGCCTCGATCAGTTGGAACCACAGGTAGCGGCCGGCGGGGTGGTAGAGCGCCCGCTGCCGCAGGCCCGTGCGGTCCAGGCATTCCGCGGTCGGGTACGTGTTCGACGGGTCGGCGCAGATCGCACCGGCCGACTCGCGGTCCAGCTCGCGGCCGGCCGGGTCGAGGTACGAGATGTCCAGCACCCAACCCAGTTCGTGGTTGGTCGGCCCGGGGTCGAAGAGCATCTGGGCGCCGTCGGCGAGGCGTTCGACCGGCGGCAGGTAGTGCGGGCGGAGGTACCCCAGCCCGACGGCGACGAGCGGTAGCACGATCAGCGTGACCGCCATGGCCGCCACGGTCCGGCGCAGCAGCAGCCCGACCGTGACGCCGGCGAGCAGGGCGGCCACCCACCTCGCCGCGGGGACCACCACCCCGGTTTCGGCGAAGAGTTCGCCTCCGAACGCTCGTATGTCGTGCATGGACGCGTACTGCGCCTGGGCCCAGGCCACCAGGGCGCCGCTGACCGCGCCCAGCACCGCGGCGGCGCCGGCCAGCACGCCGAGCTTGACGGCGAGCCAGCGACGCCGGGTCACCGACTGGGTGAACGCCAGGCGGTGGGTGCCCTGCTCGAGTTCCCGGGCGAGCAGCGGGGCGCCCCAGAAGATGCCGACGGCCAGTGGCAGCAGCCGGCCGTACCACAGCACGTCGTTCATCTTCGTGTAGATGCCGTGGACGGTGTTGGAGGCGTCGAAGCACCAATCGGGGGCCACTTGCCAAGGCGGGCAGCCGGCGAGCGCCTGGCGCCCCGCGAGCCCGGCGTAGACCAGGAAGCCCCAGTAGGCGGCCAGGATCGCGGTGACGGTGATCAGCGGCCAGCGGTGCTGGCGCCAGGTCAACCAGAGCATGGATCAGTCCCAATCAGGTATTTCAAGATCGATGATTCCGGGCGGGTGGGCGTCCGGGCTCAGCCGCGGACCGCGGTCGGGCCGGGCAGCGCGCTCGCCTCCGGCTGCCGCAGGTAGTGCAGGACCAGGTCGTCCAGGCTGGCGTCGCGCACCGTCCAGATCGGATCGAGCGGGTGCCCGCCCAGGCGGGCGAGCACGCTCGCCTGCCGCCCGGTGACGGTCTGGGCCACCACCGGCAACCGCTCCGGCAGGGTGTCGAGCGCGTCGCGCGGGCCGGTGATCAGCTTGTGGGTGTCCAGGAGCTCGCCGATGTCGCCGCTGACCTGGACCCGCCCCTGGTTGATCGCGACCAGCCAGTCGCAGGTGTCGACCAGGTCGGAGATGATGTGCGAGGAGAGCAGGACGGTGAATCCGGATTCGGCGACGGCCTCCATCAGCAGGCCCATCACGTCGTGGCGGGCGACCGGGTCGAGGCTCGCGAGGGGCTCGTCGAGCAGGAGCAGCCGGGGGCGTTTGGCCAGCGCGAGCACGAGCGCGACCTGGGCCCGCTGACCGCCGGACAGCCGGCCCGCCGGCACGTCGTGCGGCAGGCCGAGGCGCGCCACCCGGTCCCTGGCCCACTCGTCGTCCCAGTTGGGGTTGAGTCGGCGCCCGAAGGTGAGCAGGTCGGCGACGGTGAACGTGGGGTACAGCGCGGTGTCCTGGGCGAGGTATGCGATCCGGGCCAGCGTGGCCGGATCATCGCGCACCGGCCCGCCGAACAGCCGCAGCGTGCCCTCCGACGGGCGCAACAGGCCGGCGACCAGGTTCAGCAGGGTCGTCTTGCCCGCGCCGTTCGGACCGACGAGCGCGATGATGCGACCCTCGGGCAGCGACAACGAGCAGTCCCGCAGCGCCCACCGGCGGCCGTACCGCCGGCCCACCCGGCTCATCTCCACGGCGGCGTTCACGCGGCACCCTCCCGGGCCGAGTCGCGCAGCGCGGCGGTGAACAGCGCCTCGATGTCCTCCCGGGTCATACCGGCGGCGTGCGCGGCGCGCAGCCAGGTGGTCAGCTGGCGGCGCAGGCGCGCCTGGTCGAGCGGTGAGGTCTGGCCGAGGCTGCGCTGGACGAAGGTCCCGAGCCCGGGGCGCGCGGCGACCAGGCCTTCGCGCTCCAACTCCCGGTACGCCTTGAGCACCGTGTTCGGGTTGATCGCCAGGGCCGCCACCACCTCGGCGGCGGTGGGCAGCCGGTCGCCGGGTTTGAGCAGGCCGAGCCGTAACGCGTGCTTGACCTGCTGCACGAGCTGCAGGTACGTCGCGACGCCCGATCGGGGGTCGAGATGAAAGTCGATCAACCCTACCGCCTTCCACTAATCCGATAGTGGAATAATGGAAAGGAGACCCCCGCTCTGTCAAACCACGCGAACCTCCGTCAGGGACCGAGCACCAATCCACGGGCGCGCCCCACCGCTTTCCGTCCTCTACGATGCCGCCATGTCGATCACACCGGGCGCGCCGACGTTCGACCGCCTCGCGCCGTACCCCGAGCTCGCGGCCGTGCGTGACGCGGCGGTGGTCGGTGATTGGGCGGGCGTCGCCGCCGCGTACGGGAAGTTGGAGTCGTGGGACTTGCGGACCGCGGCCGTCAGCGTCGTGGGCGAGACGGCGGACGCCGAACGGTTCCTGGTCCCCGCCGCCGAGCCCGAGGACGCCGTGCTCGCCCGCACCGCCCTCGCCGCCCGGTACATCGAAGTCGGGTGGGAGGTGCGCACCAGCGCGCGGGCGAGCGAGGTCAGTCGGGAGCAGTTCGCGGTGTTCCACGAGCACCTGCGCCGAGCCGAGCGACTGCTCATCGACGTCACCGCCCGGGATCCGGGCAACCTGGCGGCGTGGACGCAGCGGCTGGTGACGGTACGAGGGCTCGAACTCGGCCAGAGTGAGGCTCGGCGACGCTGGCGGCAGATCGCCCGGCACGATCCCCACCATTTCGTCGGCCAGGTTCAGCTTCTGCAGCAGCTGTGTCCCAAGTGGGGCGGAAAGCTGGAGCAGATGCACGAGTTCGCCCGGGACTGTGCCGCCGCTGCTCCACCCGGCGCGCTCAGCCCCGTGCTCGTCGTCCAGGCGCACCTCGAGCACTGGGTCACTCTCGACGGCCGGGAAGGACTGGCCTACCTCCGTTCGGCGGCGGTCCGGGACAGCGTCGACCAGGCGGCCGCCCGATCGGTGCTCAACCCGGCCTTCCGGCGCCCCTACGGCTGGGTCATGGCGCACAGCTACTTCGCCCTGTACCACAGCATCGTCGGGGACCACCGGTCGGCTGCCGTACATTTCCGCGCCATCGCGCCGTTCGAAGTTGTGCAGCCATGGCTCTACTACTACGCAGACGGCGAACAGATGTTCCGGCGGCATCGAGCAGCCGCCCTCGGGAAGGACCATTGATGGCCATCCAGCAAACCGAGGTCGACGGTGTGCCGACCCTCGTCGTTCCGTCCGGCGGGCCCACTGTCGCGGGACTGGCCTTCCGTGTCGGCCGCGCCGACGAGTCGCTCGCCCGCTGCGGCATCACGCACATGCTGGAGCACCTTGCGCTGTTTCCGCTCGGTCTGACCGACTACCACTACAACGGGACGACCGAGGCCACGGTAACGACGTTCCACACGACGGGCAGCGGCGAGGACATCGTCGCCTTCTTCGCCGCCGTCTGCGCCAGCCTGTCATCGCTGCCCATGCACCGCTTGGAGGCCGAGAAATCCATCGTCCGCACAGAACTGGCCAACCAGGGCTCCTCGGTGTTCGAGCCGCTGCAGGTGTGGCGGTACGGCGCGCGGGGCTACGGGCTGCTGGGGTACGACGAGATCGGCATCCACGGGCTCACGCCCGAAGCCCTCGACGAGTGGTCCCGCACCTGGTTCACCAGGGGCAACGCCGTGCTCTGGGTCGTCGGAGAGGTGCCCGCCGGCCTGCGGCTACCCCTCCCCGACGGCGAACGCAAGCGGGTGCCGGAGGCGACGAGCGCCCTGCCCGTGATCCCGGCGTACTTCTCGCAGGGCGGCAACACCACCAACATCGCGATGCAGGCGGTCGTCCGCCGCCGTGCCGCGGCGACCGTCTTCGCCGAAGTCCTGCAACGGAACTTGTTCCGCGACCTGCGCCAGGATGGCGGGCTCTCCTACTCGCCGAACGCCAGCGTCGACCCTCGCGGCGACGGCTGCGGCATCCTCTCGGCCTGCGTGGACGCCCTGCCCCAGCACGTGGACGCGGTGCTCGGCGGCTTCATCGACACCCTCGCCAAACTGAAGGTCGGCCGCATCGAGGAGGACGACGTCAAGTCATGCCTCGCGCTGGCCGAGGAGATGGCCAGGCACCCGGACGCGGAGGCCGCGACCCTGCCGATGCGCGCCTTCGAGCTGCTCACCGGCCTGCCGGTGCGCGACATCGACCAGCGGCTCGCGGACCTGCGCGCCGTCACCGTCGCCGATGTGCACGACGTGGCCAACGAGGTGATGACGACGGCGCTGCTGATGGTGCCCGAGGGCCGCAGGGCCGACTGGGCGGGGTTCGCGGCGGCGCCGACACGGTCCAGCCACACCGTATCGGGCCAGCGCTACCGGTCACTGGAGAGCGGTGAGCTGAGCCTGCACGTGGCCGCAGACGGCGTCTCGTTGATGTGCGCCGATGATCCGATCACCGTGCTGTACTCCGAGACCGCCGCGATGCTCGCCTGGCCGGACGGGGCCAGGCGGCTGATCGGAAACGACGCCTTCATCGTCCACATCGAACCTACACTGTGGAAATTGCCGGCGGGCGCGCTGGCACCGGTCGACGCGGCGGTGCCCGCGGACCGCGTCGCGGTGATGCCTGCCCGCACTCCGGACGACATCCCCACCCCCTCGCCGCGGTCACGCCAGGCCGGAGGCGGGCCGGTCGGCCGCCGCGGCTGGAGCCCCGGACAGCTCGTGGGTCTGATTGCCAGCTTCGTCGTCGCCACGATGCTTCTGTGCCTGGCCGGCGCGTTCACGTTGACGGCCGCGACAGAGGACCCTTCGGCCGCGGACGCCATCGGCTGGGGATGGGCCGTCGGGACGTACGCGTGCACAGGCGCCGCCCTGGCGCCGGCCATCCTGCTGTTGGCTCGCCGTCGCCGCCGGTAGCGGTCACGCAGCCGCGGCGCCGGCGGAGTTGTCCCGGATCGTCGTTACCGCGGCAGCTGCTCCCGGGACGGGGGATTCTCCCCGCCGCCGATGCGTACCGCGATCCGGTCCAGGTAGGTCAACTGGAGCACGAGAGCGCCGACGGTGAACAGCACGAGCATCACCAGCGGATAGCCGAGCGCCGGCTCGACGGTTGACAGCCCGTGGGCGGCCTTCCGGGCCATGAGCAGCTGCGCGTGGGCCACGACACCGTTGCCTGCATCGGCCATCGTGGACACCAGCAGATCCTGGGCCTGCATCAACCACGTCACACCGACGGCCGAGACCGCCATCGGCAGGGCGGGCCACATGGCACGGAGGAACGCGTTCGGCTGCCTAGCCGACCGCGACCGCATCCACCGGTCGGCCTGTGCGCGGAACAGCATCGTGAACAGGAACAGGGCGGGAATGCTGATCCAGCTGGCCGGCACGGCCGCGGCGAGTATGGTCAGCAGCGTGGGCTCCCCGCCAGGGCTCACCCGCGGCAGTTGCAGCAGGCCGTTGCCGACCAGCAACCAGGGCGCGACCACCAGCAGAAGCCATTCGCTGCGCCGGCCGAGCGGCCGCACGACGGCGATGCCGAAGGCGGCGGCCGCGGCGACGACCACCTGCACGAGCGCGGCCCCCAGCGGGATGAGCCAGGTGCTGAGCAGGACGGCCAAGCCGGGGAAGTTGGTCTGCGGCCACTGCACGCCGGTCGCCACCTCGACCAGCCACGGTCCCAACTGGAAGACGATCAGCAGCAGCAGCCCGGCGACCCCGGCGGCGGACCCGATCACCGCGGCCTTCGGCGGGCCAGCCGGCGCGGGCCGGTCGTCGGCGCCGTCGGTCGGGTCGAACTCCAGCCGCAGGCCCGTCCGCAGCACGACGAACGCCGCCGCCAGCCCCAGTACGGCCAGGACCGCCACGACCGGTACGGCCTCGGCAGCAACCTGCGCGTTGAAGTCCCCCATCCCCAGCCGCAGCATGGGCGTCCCGCGCACCCCGGATGCGCGGTTGCCCGGGGCGCCGTCGACGAGGTCGGGGAACGTGTACTGCTGGACCGCGAACCCGAGCGCCACGATGGACAACAACACGCCCACCACGACGACCGTCGAGCCGGTACCGCGTCCGGTCCCGTCGCGGAAAGCGGCCAGGTAGCAGACCACCGCGACCGCGAGCACGAACGCGCCCATCGTGGCCATCAGGACCAGCCGGCCGTCCCAGTTGATGGATGCCTCGGCCAGCGAAGCCAGCGAGCCCCCCGCCGGCCGGTGTCGCTCTGTCCACAGCAGCGCGAGGCCGGCGGGAGCGAACGCCGCGAGGGGCACCGCGAGCAGGACGCGTACCGCCCGCCGCCACACCAGGCCGGCCCGGCTGGCGGCCCAGGCCAGCGCGGGGGCGACGGTGGCGATGACGAGGATCGGCAGCAGCGCGTAGGACAGCGCGTACCCGAGCCGGCCGAAGTAGCGCAGGGAGAAGACATGCTGCCAGGCTCGGCCCGGATCCGCCCAGGCCTGACCCCCACCGGAGCCGAACAGGCTCTCGCCGAGCAGGGAGAGGGTCGGCCACACGTACGTCAGCAGGAACAGCACCGCCGCCGGCGCGATCAGGATCCAACCGACGAACCGGGGCAGCGGCGTACGGGCCACGCCCGAAGCTTGCTCGCCTTGACCTAGCTGGACGGAAGAAGGCTGCATGGGTACCTCGCGTGGTTTGCCGGGTGCCGACCGAGTGCTGACGATAACCAATCGCCCCGGACGCCGCCGCCCGGCACAGCCTGGCGTGGCAGCCTCCTGCGGGCGTTGGTGTCAGGGCTCGGCTGGCCCGATGCCAGGCCAGCGACGGCCCGCTGCCAATCATGCTGTCGAGGAAGAGGTGCAGGTCCACGGTCTGATGAGGTCCACGGGGTACCCGACGGCGGTCGCACGGCACCAGGCGGCCGATCCGCAACAACCCTTCATTCCACATCGGACCTGCGCCGGCTACAGCTCGTGGGCC
>VSCG01000019.1:0-33295 GCA_047459115.1 Micromonosporaceae bacterium | reverse complement strand
GATGACGCCGTCCGCGTACCGGCCCACCGCCGCCGCCTGCGCGCCGTCGCGTACGCCGAGGCCGACCCCGACCGGGAGGTCGGTCACCCGCCGCAGCCGCTCGACCAGCGCGGGCGCCGCCGCCGAAGGGCGGTCCCGGGCCCCGGTCACACCCATCACGCTCGCCGCGTAGACGAAACCGCGGCACGCCGCCGCGGTCATGGCGAGCCGGGCGTCGGTCGACGAGGGGGCCACCACGAACACCCGGTCGAGATCGTGCGTCTCGGCCGCGGCCAGCCACTCCTCCGCCTCGTCCGGGATCAGATCAGGCGTGATCAGACCCGCCCCGCCCGCCGCGGCCAGGTCCCGCGCGAACGCCGACACACCGTAGCGCTCCACCGGGTTCCAGTACGTCATCACGATCACCGGGACACCGGCCGAGGCGAGGCTCTCGACGGTGAACAGGACGTCCCGGGTGCGCACCCCGACCTCCAGCGCCGCCTGGGTCGCCCGCTGGATCACCGGGCCGTCCATCACCGGATCCGAGTACGGCAGCCCGACCTCGATCACATCGATGCCGGCGTCGATCAGGGTGCGCGCGGCGGCGATCCCGCCCGCCACGGAGGGGAACCCGGCCGGCAGGTAGCCGATCAGCGCCGGGCGGCCCTGCGCCCGCGCCTTGTCGAAGGCCACGTCGACGCCCATCAGAGCACTCCGAACCATTTCCCGGCCGTCGCCACGTCCTTGTCGCCGCGCCCGGAGAGGTTGACCAGGATCGTGGCGCCCGGGCGCTGCCGGGCGACGCGCAGCGCGCCGGCCAGCGCGTGCGCGCTCTCCAGCGCCGGGATGATGCCCTCGGTGCGGCAGAGCAGCGCGAACGCCTCCATCGCCTCGGCGTCGGTGACCGGCTCGTAGGTCGCGCGCCCGGTGTCGTGCAGCCACGCGTGCTCGGGCCCGACCCCCGGGTAGTCCAGCCCCGCCGAAATCGAGTGCGACGGCAGGGTCTGCCCGTCGGCGTCCTGCAGGACGTAGGTCCGGTTGCCGTGCAGCACACCGACCGCGCCGCCGGTGATGGACGCCGCGTGCCGCCCGGTCGCCACCCCGTCACCGCCGGCCTCGAAGCCGTACAGCGCCACGGACTCGTCGCCGAGGAACGCGTGGAAGATGCCGATCGCGTTGGACCCACCGCCCACCGCGGCGCAGACCGCGTCGGGCAGCCGGCCGACGAGCTCCAGGCACTGCTGTCGCGCCTCGACCCCGATCCCCCGCGCGAAGTCGCGCACCATGGCCGGGAAGGGGTGCGGGCCGGCGACCGTGCCCAGCAGGTAGTGGGTGGTCGCGACGTTGGTGACCCAGTCGCGCAGCGCCTCGTTGATCGCGTCCTTCAGGGTGCGCGACCCGGTGGCGACCGGCACGACGGTCGCCCCGAGCAGCCGCATCCGGGCGACGTTGAGCGCTTGGCGCCGGGTGTCCTCCTCGCCCATGTAGACCACGCACTCCAGGCCGAACAGCGCCGCGGCGGTCGCGGTGGCCACGCCGTGCTGGCCCGCGCCCGTCTCCGCGATCACCCGCGGCTTGCCCATCCGCCTGGTCAGCAGCGCCTGGCCGAGCACGTTGCGCACCTTGTGCGCGCCGGTGTGGTTGAGGTCCTCCCGCTTGAGCAGGATCCGCGCGCCGGCCTCGGCGGACAGCCGGGTGGCGTCGTAGAGCCGGCTGGGCGCCCCGGCGTAGTCGCGCAGCAGCGCGGCGAACTCGGCCTGGAACGACTCGTCCGCCATCGCGTTGCGGTACGCGGCGTCCAGCTCGTCGAGGGCCGCGACCAGCGCCTCGGGCACGAACCGCCCGCCGTAGCGGCCGAAGTGTCCGGCGGCGTCGGGCAGCGACCCGGTCGCCGCGCTCATCGCACCGGCCGTGGCGTCGCCGGGTGGTTGCCCGCGTTGACCAGCTCCGCGACCGCCTCGCGCGGGCTCTTCTTGGTGACCAGGCCCTCACCGACCAGCACGGCGTCCGCGCCGGCCGCCGCGTACCGGATGAGGTCGTGCGGACCGCGTACGCCGGACTCAGCGATCTTGACCACGTGGTTGGGGATGCCCGGCGCGATGCGGTCGAAGACCGACCGGTCGACGGTCAGGGTGCGCAGGTTGCGGGCGTTGATGCCGATGACCCGGGCGCCGGCCGCCAGTGCCCGGTCGGCCTCGTCCTCGGTGTGCACCTCGACCAGCGCGGTCATGCCGAGCGACTCGATGCGCTCCAGCAGCCCGGTGAGCACGTTCTGCTCCAGCGCCGCCACGATGAGCAGGACCATGTCGGCCCCGTACGCGCGCGCCTCGTGCACCTGGTAGCTGGACACGACGAAGTCTTTACGCAGCAGCGGCACGTCGACCGCGGCGCGCACCGCGGCGAAGTCCTCCAGCGAGCCGCCGAACCTGCGGCGCTCGGTGAGCACGCTGATGCAGCGGGCGCCGCCGGCGGCGTACTCGCGGGCGAGCGCGGCCGGGTCGGGGATGTCCGCGAGCTGCCCCGCGGACGGCGAGGCGCGCTTGACCTCGGCGATCACGCCGACACCGGGGGCGCGCAGCAGGCTGTACGCGTCCCGCGGCGGCGGTGCGGCGGCAGCCTGTTCCTTGACCTGTTCCAGCGGGACGCGGCGTGCCCGTTCCTCGACGTCCTCCCGCACCCCGGCGAGGATCTCGTCGAGCACGCTCACGGAGCCGTCACCCGTCATGGGCCCGATGCTAGGCGGCCGGTCCCGGCCGGTGGGGTTGGGGGTATGGCGCTCCTCACGACAGGCCGTAGGGCATAATGCTCACCCCCGGTCATCCCGCGATCACGCCGGGCGCAGGCCGCCGCGCCACGGCCGCCCTCACCGCCGCCCCAGCGGGTCGTGCCCCCAGTTCATCAGTGAGTACCGGTACCGGGTGTGCGTGATGTCGCCGGATGGTCGCTGCGCCAGCCGCCGGGTGACGAAGGCGGCCACCTTGCGCATGTGCCGGTAGTCCTCGTCGCTCAGGTCCGCCCTTCGTGTGCGCAGCAGCGAGACCACCCGTCGCCCGGCCCGGTGCCCGATGGAATCGCCGCCGTCGCGCTGCTGCCCGACCGCCTTGGACTCCGCCGTGGCGAGCCAACGTTCGAGCTGCGCCGGGGACATGTTCACCGCAGCGCGGAACCTGTGGTAGACGCGCTCGCGCTCCTCACCGTTCACGGCGCAGCGCCTGCGGCTTGTGTACCGCCTCGCGCCCACTCTTGTCGCTGCGCACCCGGTACTGCGGCGCCTCGGGCGAGGCGGCCACCACCCGGCCGGCGGTCTCGGTCCGTTCGGTGATCTCCTCCTCGACGACGCCCGGGACCCGCACACCGTGGCTGCGCCACCTGACCCGGTCACCGGGACGCAACCTGCGTTCGCCCATGTCCCGGTCGCTACCCGCGCCTGCGGTGGACAAACGGCGGACGCCGGTGGCAGCCGTACGAGGTGCGGGACGATCGGGCCGGCTCGGGGACAATGGTGGGCATGCGCGCAGCCGAGGAGAGCGTGGTCGTCGGCCTCGACGTCGGCGGCACCAGCAACAACGCCACGGTCCTGGACATGCGCGGGCGGTTCCTGGTGGACCGGCTCGTGGAGTCGCCCAGCCGGGTGCGCGAGGGGCCGGAGGTGGCGGTGGCCGCGGCCGTCCGGGCGATCCACGACATCCTGGCGCTGACCGACACACCGATGACGGCGGTGGCCGCGGTGGGCCTGGACACCCCCGGCCCCGCCAGCGCCAACGGCGTCATCTCCAGCAAGGGCGCCACCAACTTCCTGCACCCCGGCTGGGCGGGCTTCGACTTCCGGGGCGCCGTGGAGAGCCAGCTCGGGGTGCCGGTCAGCTACCTCAACGACGGCAACGCCGCGGCGCTCTACGCGCACTACGCCCACTACGGCGACGCGGCGGAGCGGTACTCGTCGGTCTCGGCGATCGTCGGCACCGGGCTCGGCGGGGGCGTGGTCCATGCCGGCCGGGTGGTCACGGGCGCGGCCGGCATGGCCGGGGAACTCGGCCACGTGCACATCCCGATGGCCGGGCTGCTCGCGGACGGTCAGCCTGTGCCCGCCTGCAACTGCGGGTTCTCGGCCGACGCCGAGTCCATCGCATCGCTCACCGCGATCGAGAAGAACCTGCTGCCCTACTGGCTCACCCAGTTTCCCGGGCACGACCTGGCCGGCATGGACCTCGCCAAGGCCGCCAAGCTGGTTCGCGCGTACGGCGAGGCCGGCGACCCGCTCGCGCTGAAGGTGTTCGAGCAGCAGGCGGCGGCGCTCGGCCGCCTGTTCACCATCGCGGCGAACGTCCTCGACCCCAGCGCGTACTTCGTGGGCGGTGGCGTGGTGGAGGCGGCGCCGCACTTCCGGCGGTGGTTCCTCGAGCAGGTGCGGGCCAACACGGTGCTGCGTGACGAGCAGGTGGCGGCCGCGGTGTTCGCGCTCGTGCCCGACCTGGACATGGCTGGCGCCCGGGGGGCCGCGGTGGCGGCGCGCGACGCAGTCCTCTCAACGCCGCGGCCCTGAACCCAGCCGGTAGACCACCCGGCTATCCACGCTCCGGCAGCAGTTGCTGCTTGCGCAGCCTGCCGACCCAGCCCTGTGCGGTGTGCCGTGGCACGCCGTAGTGCCGCGCGGTGGCCGTGACGCTGCCCGTCCTGCGGAACACCGCCACGATGTCCTCGGGCATCCGGCGGTACGCCCGCCTCGCGGTTGTGCTCGTCCGCGTCGCCTTCGCCGCGGTCGCCTTGCGCGTCGCCTTGGCCGCGGTCGCCTTCGCCGCGGTCGCCTTCACGCGGGCCGGGGCCGTGCCCGTCGCCTTCGCCCGGGTGCGCTTCGCCCCGGCCGCCTTCGCCGGCGTGCCCGAAGCCCGCGCGGCCGTCGCGCGGGTCGACTTCGCCCGGCTCGCCACCGCGCCGTTGGGCGTGCCTGTGCCGATGGCACTCGTACCCGCCGCGGTCGTGTCCGCTACGGTCTCCGGCGCCGTCTCCTCCTCTGGCACGTCGTGCGCGACCGCGGTCGTGGGCTGCGGCGCCGACGGCGCGGACGACTCCTGCGACTCGGCCGCGGGGGCCGGCGACTCGGCGGTGGCCGTGATCGCCGGCAGCACGCTCACCGGAGCCACCGCGCGCATCAGCAGATCGAGGTCGATGGCCGGCATCTGGCGCGGGGAGAGGTTTCCGTCCTTCCCGGCGCGGATGTTCACCTCGGTGATGCGCACCGCCCCGGCGTCCACATCGAGTCGTACGGTGGTGCTGGCGTGTTGGCCGTCGTCCGGCACGATTGTGATCGTGTACCCGTTCACCTGAAGAGCCTCCGTCTACGTGGCGTCGCACGTTGGCGTCAACCTACCCCCGCCGACTCCGGCCTGCCAACTCAAAACGTCCACTATAGACTTACTGGAAGCCGTGCTCGACGGCAAGCCCTTCGGATAGCGGAACCGAGAAAAGCCAAGGACGGCCGTGGGCACAGCGGGCCACGGCCGGATCGACGGACGGCGCGGTGTCAGCCGGCCGACTGCTTGGCCCGATCGTAAACGAACTGGAGAAAGTCGGAGGCGGCCACGGCGGTCGCGGCAACGGCGGCGAGCCGCGTCAGCCTGGGCACGAAAACCAGACCGGCGGTGAACCCGGTCGCCACCCAGACCGCGAGGCAGAACGGACAGCTGATCAGCTCACCGACCGCGTGCCGTACGCCCTCGCCACGCACCTGCTCGTTGACTTCGCTCCCCCCGGTCGGGCGTTCGTAGCGGGTGAACGGCGCCCGCAGCACGCTGGTCACGCTCTCTTTGGTCACCAGCCGACTCACCTTGTGTGTGGCGATCCCGATCAGCGCCACGTCAAACGGTGCGATTCGCTCGGGGGGCCGTCGACCGGTGCGCCACGCGATCGCCGTCAACGCACCGACGATCGAGCTGTAGATGCTCATGGTGAACAGATAGCCCTTCAGCGGCCGGGGCTCCCCGCCGCCGTACTCCTGTTCGAGGCTCTGCACTGGGCCCCCGTCCATCTGCGCCATCTCACCGCCGTACCCGAAGCGGCTGACGCGAAACCTTCACCCGCGACATGGACCGCGTTATATGCGCTGTGTCGCGCACCACCGCGGTCCCAGGTCCATGCCGTCCACCGGTGAATCCTCCCGGCGCACCAGGTTCTTCTCGGACAGGCTGTGCAGAATCTCGCGGACCTGCTCCTCGGACAGCCCCGCCTCGCGTGCGATGGCCGAGGAGTACGGTGGCTCCCCGCGCGCCTCCACTTCGGTGGCGGCCGTGAACACCCGTCCTTCCATCTCTGAGAGCCGAAGTCGTTGCATGAGCTCCTCCGATCCGCAGCTTGGCTGATCCGCTCCTGCGCTCCGGCTACCCAGCACCCCGCCGCCCAACCGGGGGACCCGGCGGCAGGCGGGTCAGCTCAGCGCGCCTCCACCGCCAACAGGTGCTGCTTCTCGACCACGGGGACCGAGAGCGTCTTGTAGCCAACGTCGTCGAACAGCACGGTCACCCGGTCGTCCTCGTATCGCAACACCAGCCCTGTACCCCACTCGGCGTGTCGGACGGTGCTGTGGAGCGGGAAGGGACCGTCGCCTGTCGCCTCCCCGTGGCCGGCGTGGCAGTTGTCACAGTGTCCGCACGGATCGGGCATGTGTTCGCCGAAGTACGCCAGCAGGGCCTGCGTCCGGCACTGTCGGCTCTCCGCGAAGTGTCGCATCATCTCGACGCGGGAGCGCGCCACGCGCTGCTGGCGTCCGGCCTCGCGCCGCGCGGCCCGGGCCGCGCGCTCGGCCGACGGCGCGTGCCGGGGGCGGTCGACCCGGTTATCGGGCAGGGTCACCGCGGCCCGCACATCGTGCAGCAGGGCGAGCAGCCGGACGAGCTTGCGCTGGCCGAGGCCGGTCCGCTGCCGCAGCGCGGCACGGGTGTGCGGGCCGCCACGCAGCGCCTTGGCGAGCTCGCGCAACTCACCCTCGTCGGGCAGGCCTCCGGTGAAGTACCGCCGCAGCGCCATGTCCTCGGGCCGGTGCAGCAGCACCGCCCGCGCCGGCATGTCGTCCCGGCCGGCTCGGCCGATCTCCTGCAGGTAGCTGTCCGGCGAATCGGGCAGCGCCAGATGCGCCACCCAGCGGATGTTCGGCTTGTCGATGCCCATACCGAACGCCGACGTAGCCACCATGATCGGCGCCTGGTCGGCGAGGAAGCGCTCGTGCTGGCGGGTCCGTGTCCCGGCCGGCATACCGCCGTGGTACGGGGTGGCGGGGAACCCGGCCGCGGCCAGCCGCGCGGCCAGCTCCTCGACACCGCGCCGCGTCGGCTGGTAGACGATGCCCGGCCATTCGTCCCGGCCCAGCAGCGCGACCAGTCGGCGCCAACGGGACTCTTCGTCCGGGCACTGGACGGCCTCGACGAACAGGTTCGGCCGGTCCAGCCCGGCCACCACCACGTACGGGTCGCGCAGCCCGAGCCGGGCGATGATGTCCTCGCGCACGGGAGGGGAGGCGGTCGCGGTCAGCGCCACGACCGGCGGCCGGCCGAGCCGCGCGATCAGGTGCCCGAGCGAGAGGTAGTCGGGGCGGAAGTCGTACCCCCACGCGGAGACGCAGTGGGCCTCGTCGACGGCGACCAGCGCGGGGCGCAGCTTTCGCACCTCCGCGAGCAGGTCCGAACCGGCGAGCTGCTCGGGTGTGACGAACAGGAACCGCACGTGGCCGGCGCGGACCGCGTCGAGCGCCTCGGCCCGCTGGTTCGGCGTCTCCGCCGAGCTGACCCGCACCCCGCGCAGCCGGGGGTCACCGCGCTCGCCGAGCGCGATGATCTGGTCCTCCTGCAGAGCGAGCAGCGGAGAGACCACAATGGTCGGTCCCGGCAGTTGGGTGGCCGGGACCTGGTAGACGGCGGACTTGCCGGCCCCGGACGGCAGCACCACGAGGGCGTCGCGGCCATGCACCACCGCCCGCATCGCGGCCAGCTGCGCCGGCCGCAGCGTTGGCCACCCGAAGTGGTCGCGAGCCGCGCGGCGCAGCGCCCGGACGTCGGTCCCGGTCATCGCCGTTGCGCCGCCCACGGCACCGAAGCGGTCGCGGCGAGTCACCGGAAGGCCGGCAGCACCTGCGTCGCGTACATCTCGAAGAAGCCCTCGTGGTGCGGCCCGATGTTCGCCACGTAGACCTCGTCGAACCCCGCCTCGGCGAACTTGTTGATCCTTTCCAGGTGCGGGCCGGGGTCGTTGCCGCAGACGTACTTGCCGCGGATGCGCTCCGGCGACACCAGCGTGCTCGCCTGCTCGAAGTGGCGCGGCGACGGCAGCACCTGCCCCAATTCCCCGGGCAGGCCGCCGGTCGGCCACTTCTCGTGCGCGATGCGCACCGCCTCCTCGACGCTGTCCGCGAAGCAGCCCTTGAACTGGCCCTGCGCCGGCTTGTCGCCACCGCCGCCGTCGCGGAACCGCTGCAGGAGTTCGGCCTTGGGGCTCGTGGAGATGTACCCGTCGCCGATCCGGGCCGCCAACTCCACCGACTTGCGGCCCAGACCCGACACATACACCGGCACCGGCTGATCAGGGAGGGTGTAGATGCGCGCGTTGTCCACGGTGTAGTAGCGACCCCGGTGGTTGGTGAAGTCGCCCTGCCACAGCTTGCGCATGACCTCGACGGCCTCGTCGAGCATCTCCAGCCGCACGTCCGCGCTCGGCCAGGGATCGCCCAGAATGTGTTCGTTGAGCGCCTCGCCCGATCCCACCCCGAGTACGAACCGGCCCTGGCAGAGCACCGCGCTGGTCGCGGCGGCCTGGGCGATGATCGCCGGGTGGATGCGCACAGTGGGGCAGACGACCGCGGTCGTGACCGGCAGGCGGGAAACCTGGCTGAGCGCCCCGATCATCGACCACACCAACGGGCTCTGCCCCTGCGCGTCGGTCCAGGGGTGGAAATGGTCGGAGATGGACAAGGCCTGGAAGCCGGCACGCTCGGCGGCCCGGGCGTGCTCGAGGAGCTGCGCCGGGGCGAACTCCTCGCTCGACAGCAGGTAGCCGATGCGCATGTCTCCTCCTCGCCGCCGTCCCCCGCACCACCGTCCCGGTCGTCCTACCCACCGGGTCGCGCAGCCAATCGTTGCCCGAAACCGGCGCCGTGGCTGCCCGAAACCCGCATAGCGCGGCACGTGTCGGCTAGGCTTCGTCCATCATGGAGGAATCGGAACTCGCGCGTCGGCTGCGCCGCCATCTCGCCGCCTGGCTCGGCCGCTGGCCGGCCACGAGTCCGCTGGACGTGGTCGGCTGGCCCGCTCGGCTGCGTCCAGGTTGGGATGGGCAGGTCTACCCGGCGCTCGGTATCGCCACGCCCGACGGCACCGTGCTGTCCGTGCCGCCCGCGGCCGTTCCGGCGGCGCGCGGCCTCGCCGGGCTCCCGCTGGACCGCCTGGTCGAGGCGCTGCCGGCCATCGTCGGCCCGGCCCCTGGAAGCGGGGCGCTCGACCATGGGCTTCGCCGTGCTACGCCCACCGACGTCCCGGTTGCGAACCTCACTGCCTACTGCGCCGTGTTCCGCTGGAGCGTACGGCCCGCCCCCCTGCCCGACGCCGGGGTGTGGGAGCCCGCCGAGGACCCCGACGTGCCGGAGTGGCTGCGCCCGTTCGGCGGGCAGGTACTGATCGCGCGCGATCCCGACACCGGCGAGGTACTCGCCGGTGTCGGGATCAAACGCCATGACGAGTACGGCCGGGAACTCGCCGTCGGCACCGCCCCGGCTGCACGGGGCAGGGGTCTGGCTCGCCGACTCGTCGCGCAGGCCGCGCGCCGGGTGCTTGACGAGGGCGGTGTCCCCACGTACCAGCACGACCCCGCCAACATCGCGTCGGCGCGGGTGGCGCAGGCCGCCGGCTTTCCGGACCGCGGCTGGCTCTCGTTCGGTGTCGAGGCCCTGTCGCCGCCCTGACCAGCGCGATCACGCCGCCGGGCGGGTCAGCCCTGGGCGCGACGCATCCGGGCCGGACCGGACATGGAGTTCGGCGCGTTGAGGTTGGCGCCCTCATCGACACCGACCGCGAGCCGCTCCACGAGTTCCCCACCGAGCCAGGCGGTGCCGAGCGCCAGGATCGCGCCGGCGAAACTGAAGAACAGCGCGGCTCCATTCGGCTCCCAGGCGCCGGCGTTGACGCGGATGAGCCAACTGATCGCGAACAGCCCGACGACGATCACGTTTCCCGTCCCGTGCAGCGCGCCGATCCGCTTGGCCCGTGTTCCGGACGGAATCGACAGGAAGTCGACGAGCCCGAAGATCGCGGCCACGAGACCGCCGATGATGCCGGCAGCGATCATGTAGCCGGCCGCCATGGCCAGTCCCTGCCGGTCGGTGAACAGATAGATGATGTCGAAGATCACCGCTGTCGCCAGCAGACCGAGTGGAAACACGATCAGCATGGGATGCGCCGCGTGACCGAAGGCCTTCGCCCGACTCTCCATGACTTCTCTCCTCCCACCCCAGGCGGGTTAGCTACTACCCGGCTATTGGGCGGTAAACCCGGCAACCTGCCCGGTCTCGCCACCCGCTCCGGGCCCATTCGTCCACCACGTCGAGGAGAACGGGACTCGCGGCACAACAGCGGACATTCGTCGTAGGCCGTCGCTAGCATGACCTGGTGCCCGAGCACCTCGTCGACCGCGTCGGCGCCATCTGCCTCGCCTTTCCCGAGGTGACACAGCGCCCGAGCCATGGCGCGCCCACCTGGTTCGTGCGCGACAAGCGCGCTTTCGTCACGCTGTGGCCGCACGGCCACCACGACAACCGATTCCCGCACCTGTGGTGCGCTGCCCCGTTCGGAGTCCAGGAACACCTCGTCGGCGCGGCGCCGGAGCGGTACTTCCGGCCGCCGTACGTGGGCCACCGGGGCTGGCTCGGGGTACGGCTGGATGGCAACGTCGACTGGGCCGAGGTAGCCGAACTGTGCGAGGACGCGTACCGACAGGTGGCCCCGAGATGCTTGCTGGGCCGGCTCGACGCAGACTAGCCTGCCTGCCATGACGCGCGAGCCACGGCGATTTACCGGCCCCCGGATGACCGGTGGGTGCTCGCGGCTGGGCTGACTCGCCGCTGCGTCGGCATGGCTCGGCACCCCGCGGCTAGCGCTGGACCGGGAGGATGATCTGGCGTACGACACCCGCGTCGGCGAGGTCGTCCATCGCCTCGTTGATCCGCTCCAGCGGCAGGCTCGCGCTGTGCAGGCGCTCCACCGGCAGCCGGCCGGCCCGCCACAGTGCGACCAGCCGGGGCACGTCGCGCTGCGGCGCGGCCGACCCCAGGTAGGACCCGACGAGCGTCTTCGCCTCGGTCACCAGGGACAGCGCGGGCAGCCGTAGCTCCGCGTCCGGGTGGGGCAGCCCGACGGTGACCGTCGTGCCGCCGCGTCCGGTCGCCGTGTACGCCGCGGCGAGCGCTCCCGGGTGGCCGACCGCCTCGACGGCGTAGCGCACGCCCCCCACCGCCTCGGCCGGCAGGCCCTCGGGAACGTCATCGGGGTGCAGGGCGTGGGTGGCGCCCAACTCCAGCGCCAGGTCGCGCTTGGCGGCGACCGGGTCGACCGCGATCAGCGGGTAGGCACCGGCCACCGCCGCGCCCATGACCGCGGCCAGTCCTACCCCGCCCAGCCCGAAGACCGCCACGGACTCCCCCGGCCGCACGGACACGGTGTGCTGCACCGCGCCCACCCCGGTGAGCAGCGCGCACCCGAACAGCGCCGCCACCGGGAAGGGCACGTCGTCCGGGATGACCACCGCCGACGCCCGGTCGACGACGGCGTACTCACTGAAGGCGGAGACGCCGAGGTGGTGGTGCACGGCCGTGCCGTTGCGGCGCAGCCGGTGGGCGCCGCGCAGCAGCGTGCCGGCGCCGTTGGCGGTCGCGGCGGGCGCGCACAGCGCCGGGGTGCCGGCGTTGCAGTGCGGGCACGAGCCGCAGGCGGGCACGAACACGAGCACGACGTGGTCGCCGGGGCGCACGTCGCGCACGGCGGGGCCGACGTCGACCACCACCCCGGCGGCCTCGTGCCCGAGCGCCATCGGCACCGGGCGTACCCGGCTGCCGTCCACCACGGACAGGTCGGAGTGGCACACGCCCGCGGCCTCGACCCGCACGAGCAGCTCGCCCTCGCCGGGCGGATCGAGTTCCAGTTCGGCCACGGTCAGCGGGCGTGACCGGGCGTACGGCCGGGGCGCGCCGATCTCGGTCAGCACCGCGGCCCGCGTCGTCATCGGCCGACGTTCGTTCATGGGCTCGATAGTGTGCACGGTCATGGAACAGGTCAATCCCCGGCGGGCGGATTTCCCGGTGCTGCGGCCGATCACCACGCGGTGGGCGGACAACGACGTGTACGGGCACGTGAACAACGTCGTCTACTACTCGTACTTCGACACCGCGGTGAACGGCTGGCTGATGGACGCCACCGGCACCGACATCCGGCTGCTGCCCGCGATCGGCCTCGTGGCCGAGACGAGTTGCCGGTTCCTCGCGCCACTGAGCTTTCCCGACGTCGTCACCGCTGGCCTTCGGTTGCGCCACCTGGGCACGTCCAGCGTGGTCTACGACATCGGCATATTTCGCAACGACGACGACAACCCGGCCGCCCTCGGCCACTTCGTGCACGTCTACGTCGACGTGGCCGCCCGTCGCCCGGTCCCCGTGCCGGACCTGATCCGCGACGCCCTGACCGCGTTGCGGGTGCAGGCATAGCTCAGCCGGATCGGCCGACGATGCCCACAGTGGATGGTGAACGCACCACCTGCGCGGTGAATCCATTGGCGGACAGCGTATCGGTTACCTTGGCGGCGATCTCGTCGCCACGCGCACCCGGCGGATCGTAGCAGAGGTAGAGCCTCCGCCAGGCGTCAGCAGTCTGGCGGCCAGGGCGAGTTCGTCGCGTGCCGGTCCGGTCCAGAAGAGGTTCACGTTGACCGCGAAGATCTTGTCGAAGCGTTCGGTGTCCAGCCCGGCAGCGGACAGGTCCGGCGCGCGAAACGCCGCGGTGTGGATCGAGGCGCGCCCGGCTGCGATGTGTGCCGCGTTGCGCCGCCTCGCCCGTTCGGCCATCGTGGCGGACCGGTCGATCGCAGTGATGCGGCCCGTGGTGAGGCGCGCGCTGATCAGCTCGACGGCTACCCCGCCGCCGCACCCGATCTCCAGCAGCCGACCCGTCGGCTCGACGGCGAGCGTCTGGACCGCCCACCTGATCCGCTCCGGTACCGCCTCACCCGCCATGATCGCCCCCCGGGCCGCTGCCCTGCCAGGACCGGTGTTCCGGACACGGGAAGCGTCGTGCGGCGGCTTCCCGGCCGGGACCCTCAGGCGCGGGGACCGCCGGCCACGTACAGCACCTGTCCGGTGACGAACGACGCGCCTTCGCTGGCGAAGAAGGCGATGGCGTTGGCGACGTCCTCGGGCCGGCCGACCCGCCGCACCGGGGTCTGCTCGGCCGCCGCCTGCTGGAACTGCTCGAAATCGACGCCGAGCCGGGCGGCGGTCGCGGCGGTCATCTCGGTGACGATGAAGCCGGGCGCGACGGCGTTGACCGTCACACCGAACGGGCCCAGTTCGATCGCGAGGGTCTTGGTGAAGCCCTGCAGCCCGGCCTTGGCGGTGGCGTAGTTGGCCTGGCCCCGGTTGCCGAGCGCGGACACGCTCGACAGGTTCACGATGCGCCCCCAGCGCCGCTCCACCATGTACGACTGGACCGCCTGGCTGCACAGGTACGCACCGCGCAGGTGCACGCCCATGACCGTGTCCCAGTCCTCATCGGACATCTTGAACAGCAGGTTGTCCCGGGTCACGCCGGCGTTGTTCACGAGCACCTGCGGCGGGCCGAGCTCCGCCGCGACGCGGCTCACCGCTGCCTGGACCTGGGCCCGATCGGACACGTCCGCGCCGACGGCGAGCGCGCGGCCCCCGGCGCCCGTGATCGCTGCGACCGTGTCCGCGCAGGCCGCCTCGTCCAGGTCCACCACGGCCACGGCCAGACCGTCGGCCGCCAGTCGCACCGCCGTGGCCGCCCCGATGCCCCGTGCCGCCCCGGTGACGACGGCCACCCTCTGCTGCTCCGACATGTCAGCCCTCCGTTGCGCGCCACCGGCACCCGCCCGTGCCGGGAATCCTTCGCATCCGCTCGTCCGGACAATCATTGTGCGTCCTGGCCGCCGTAACGGGTAGCGTAGCGGCCGATGACCGTATTCGACGCAGCCTCCGACGCCGAGCAGGCACAGTGCGTACAGCGGCTCGTCACTCCGCGCGGCGAGCTGGCGCTGCTGCGCCGCGGTGCCCACTACGAGATCGTCAGCAACGGGGTGTTCCTCATGGACACCCGCAACGGGCGCTCGGAACGGCTGCTGGTCGCCGCAGCACTGGCGGCGTGCGCCGCACCGTCCCCGAGGGTGCTCATCGGCGGGCTCGGCGTCGGGTTCTCGCTCGCCGAAGCGGTCCGCCACCCGCACGTCGGGCACGTCACCGTGGTGGAGATCGAGCCGGCCGTCATCGCGTGGCAGCGCACACACCTGTCGGGGTACGCGCAGGGCGCAGCCGACGACCCCCGCGTCGCGATCGTCTGCGCCGACCTGCTGGCGTGGATCGACGAGCCGGGCCCGACGTACGACGTCATCTGCCTGGACATCGACAATGGTCCGCAGTGGACGGTGACAGACCATAACCGTGCGCTGTACGGCGATGCCGGGCTGCGCCGGCTGCGCCGCCGGCTCGCCGCGGGCGGCGTGCTCGCGGTGTGGAGCGCGAGCCGCTCGCGGCCGTTCGAGGCCCGGCTGCGCCGCCGGTTCGGCGCGGTCGACGTGCACGAGATCCCGGTGCCGCGCGGCGAACCGGATGTCGTGTACGTCGCGCGGTGAAACCGGGTTTGCCGTCCCCCTGACCTGCCTGATCCGGTAGCCTGACTGATATGCGGCTTTTGTAGCGAATAATGGTGGTCGCTGTCCTGCTCTTCACCGCCGCGTGCCATTCGTCCCATTCCGGGGGCCTGAGCCAGGCGCCGGGAGGGCCCGGCCGCCCACTCGACGTGCTGCCCGGCATGCCGCCCGTGGTCGATACCTCCAATGTGTACTCAGAAGCCGGGCCGAACATGCTGTCGGATGCGGTGCAGGGCCACCGTGAGCTGGTGTACGTGCCCAACACCGTCTCCAACGACGTCACCGTCATCGACCCGAAGGCCTTCGAAGTCGTCGCCACGTTTCCCGGAGGTCCGGAGCCCCAGCACGTCGTGCCCGGCTACGACATGCGCACCATCTACGTCGGCGCCGACAAGGTACCGACCGGCGGGATCACGCCGATCGACCCGACCACCGGCAAGCCGCGCCCCCTCATCCCCGTACAGGACGTCTACAACCTCTACTTCACGCCGGACGGGAAGTCGGCGATCGTGGTCGCGGAGTTCTACAAACGGCTGGACTTCTACGACCCGTCGACCTGGCGCAAGCAGTCCAGCGTGAGCATCCCGGACTGCGGGGGCATCAACCACATGGACTTCACCGCCGATGGACGTAAGGCTCTGATCGCCTGCGAGTTCGCCAACCGGATGGTGGTCCTCGACGTCGAGCACCGCAGGCACGTGCGCACGTTCGACCTGAAGCAGACCAGCGGCGGGATGCCGCAGGACACCCGGCTCGACCCCGGACGGCAAGCGCATGTTCGTCACCAACCGCAGCGAAGGCTCGGTCAGCGTGCTGGACCCGACGAACGGCAAGGTGCTCACGAAATGGCGGATCCCGGGTGGCGGGAGCCCAGACATGGGTGGGCTGTCGCCCGACGGGTCGCAGCTGTGGCTGAGCGGCCGCTACCACGGCGAGGTGTACGTGCTCGACACCACCGACGGCCGGCTCATCAAGCGCATCAAGGTGGGCAAGGGGCCGCACGGCCTGCTCTACTGGCCCCTGCCCGGTCGCTACTCTCTCGGCCACACCGCCAACATCCGCTGACGGTCGTTGAGCGGAGATGCCGCCCGCCGCAGCAACGGCACGGCGGCGGCAGCGCGGGCCGGAACAGGTCCTCCCTCGGGTCAGCTGAGCTCCTCAACCAGATTCGCGAGCACCCGATGTGCTTCGACAAGGGAAGGGCCGTACCACGTGATCAGCCGTCCACTCACCAGCCTGGTCGGGACCCGGTGAAACGCTTCGGGGCCGTCCGCGTCGGTGAAGACGTACGGCTCGTCGGGAAGCAACACCACGTCGATGTCCGCCCGGTCGATCTCCTCGACTCCGACCCGGGGGTAGCGCTCGCGATGGTCGGCGAAGTAGTTGGCGAGCCCGGCGCGGCGGAGCAGATCACCGGTGAACGTGGAGCGCCCGACCACCATCCACGGATCCCGCCACACCGGTACCGCTACGGTCGCCACGACCGGCGGCAGCGATCCGCACCACAGCTCCTGCGACCGTGTCAGCCAGGACGGCAGATCCGCACCGAGAGCCACCGCGAACAGCCGTCGGAGAGAGCTCAGCGCCTGCGGTACGGTCTCGATGACCGTCACCCAAACCGGGATGCCAGCCTCCCGGAGCCTCCTGACATCGAGTTCGCGGTTCTCCTCCTTGTTCGCCAACACCAGGTCCGGCCGAAGCGCGGCAATCGCAGCGAGGTCAGGGTTCTTGGTGCCACGTACCCGCGAAACGTCCAAGCCGTCAGGGTGGGTACACCACTCCGTGGCTCCCACCAACACCTCGGGAAGCGACGTGGCAACTGACTCGGTGAGCGAGGGAACCAGAGATACAATGCGGCGAGGTGGACGAGGAAGGTCAACGGCGATCCCCATGTCGTCATGGACGGTAGGCATGCGACCCCCTGGTGCGCGCACTCACCCTCGTGCGTGGCCGTACCGACGGGCGGATGACGCCGCCGCACGGCACGGAGCTGAACGTCAGCCTGGACGGCGACGTCGACGGACCCCCGCCTAGCCTGCCAGCTCGGCGACGGCGTCCAGCAGGCGGCGCACCTCAAAGCGGTCGTTGTAGTGCACCAGCCCCGCACGCACGGCGCCGCCGGTGTCCCGGATGCCGAGCACGCCGGTCAGCTCCCAGGCGTAGTTGTGCCCGCTCCACACGTTCACCCGGCGCGCGGCCAGATGCTCGGCCACCTGCCGCGGCGTGTGCCCGGCCACGCGGAAGTAGACGGTCGCGGTCCGGCGGGCCGGCCGGCCGTACAACGTCACATCGGGTAGCCGCTCCAGGCCGCTCATCAGCTCCGCGAACAGCTCCTGCTCGTACGCCTCGGCGGCGGCGAGCGCGGCCACCAGCCGCTGCCGGCGGGTGCCGGCCGAGTCGCCGTCGAGCGTTGCCAGATGGTCCACGGCCGCGATGACGCCCGCCAGGTCGGCGAGCTGCGGGGTGCCCCACTCAAACCGCAGCGGCACCTCGTCCGGCGACGCCGCCAGCTTGTCCGGGCGCAGCGCCTCCAGCAGCCCCGGGTCAGCGACCACCGCGGCCACGTGCGGACCGCACCACTTGTACGCGCTGGTCGCGTAGAAGTCGGCGCCGTACGCACGCATGTCCACCGGGCCGTGCCCGGTCGCGTGCACACCGTCTACATAGATCAGTGCCCCGGCATCGTGCGCCTTGCCCGCGATCGCCGCGACGTCCGGCCGGGTACCAAGAATGTTGCTGGCCGCGGTGACCGCGACCAGCCGGGTCCGTTCGGAGAGCAGGCCGTCGTACTGCGCGGTCGGCAACTCCCCGGTCGCCGGATCGACCTCGGCCCACCGCACGGTCGCGCCGGCGCGCTCGGCGGCCTGCACCCACGGGCTCACATTGGCGTCGTGGTCGAGCCGGGAGACCACCACCTCGTCGCCCGGGCCCCAGTCACGCGCGAGCGCGTACGCCATCCGGTAGGTGAGCGTCGTCATGTTCGGGCCGAGGATCACTCCGTCCGGATCGCCGCCGACCAGGTCGGCCACGGCCCGCCGGCACTCCGCCACGATCGCGTCGGAGCGGTGGCTGGCCGGAAACGCCCCACCGAGGTTGCCGATCCCGGCACGGTACGCGTCGGCGACCGCGTCGATCACCGTCTGCGGCACCTGGGTGCCGGCGGCCCCGTCGAGGTACGCGTACCCGTCGGCGAGCGCGGGATAGGCCGCCCGCACGGCGTTCACGTCAAACATCATGCGAGACACCTACCACGAGAAATTGAGCAGGTCACGCCGGCCCGACTCTTGCCCGTACCCCAGTACAGGGATAACCATAGATGCCTGGGGGGCCAGACCTATGGGAGGCGTCTATGACTGACGTCGATGTCAAGGAAGCCCGCAGGTACGAACTGGGCAAGAGCCGCCCCGCACTCGGTGTGATGGACCTGCCCGAACCCGAAGAGGTCTTCGGTGTACGCCGGCTCGGCTGGCGGGAAGTCATCAAGTTCGCCGTAGGGCCGAGCCTGATCGCGCTCGGCATCTCGATCGGCAGCGGCGAATGGCTGCTCGGCCCGCAGGCCGTCGGCCAGTTCGGCTTCGTCGGCGTCGGTTGGGTGATCCTCGTCTCCGCGCTGCTGCAGACGTTCTACAACGTCGAGTCGGCACGGTACGTGATGGCGACCGGCGAGGTTCCGGTGGTGGGCTGGGGCCGGGTGCCGCCCGGCTACCTGCTGTGGGTGCCGCTGTCGGTCTTCGTGGTCATCTTCGCGTTCATCGCCGGCGGCTGGGCCGCTTCGGCCGGGCAGGGTGTCTACGCGCTCGTGCACGGCACGGTCCCGCCCGCGGGCGCGGAGGAGCCGCGGATCTGGGCGATCGCGCTGCTGGTGCTGGTGTTCCTCATAACGGTGCTGGCCAAGCGGATCAGCCGCGCGCTGGAACTGGCGAACTGGGTGATGATCAGCACGATCCTCGTCGTGCTGCTCGTCGTCGACCTGCTCATCGTGCCGTTCGAGACCTGGTGGGAGGCGATCCGCGGGTTCGTCACGCCGGCCGCTCCCCCGGCCGGCATCACCGCGACGCAACTCGGCGGCCTCGCCGGCTTCACGGCCCTCGCCTCGGGCCTCAACTGGTACGTCATGGGGCACTACCGGGACAAGGGCTACGGCATGGGGTACCGCACCGGGTACATCGCCGGGCTGCGCGGCGAGCGGCGGGAACTCGCCCACATCGGCATCACGTTCCCGGACGACGCCACGAACGCCGCGCGCTGGAAGCGCTGGTACCGCCTGCTGCTCACCGACATGTGGGGCGTGTTCTTCGTCGGCGCGATCCTCGGCATGCTGCTGCCGACGATCCTCATGGCCCGCGCGGTGGAGCTGTCCGGCGAGCAGCCGACCACGGCGACCGTGCCGACGTTCGTGGCGACGGTGCTCAACGTCGAGTACGGCCGGGCGATGTTCTACCTGATGCTGCTGGTGGGCGTGTTCGTGCTGTTCAGCACTCAGCTCGGCATCTTCGAGGCGATGGTGCGGGTGACCACCGACGCCGCCCACGCCACCAGCCCGCGGCTGCGCCGACTGCTCGAAGGTGACCCGCGCCGCTTCTACTACCCGTTCATGCTGGTGCTGCTCGTGGTCATCGCGGTGGTCCTGCACCTCGCGCTGCCGGTCAGCCTCGTGCAGTGGTCAGCGAACATGTCGAACCTTGGGGCGCTGATCTACCCGTTCCTGCTCATGTACCTGCTGCGCCGCCTGCCCCGGCCGGCACGGCCGCGCCCGTGGCACTACGTGCTGCTCGGGCTGAACGTCCTGTTCTTCGGGTTCTTCTTCGTCAACTTCATCGCCGATGCGATCGGCGACCCGCTCATCACGTTCTGAGCGGTGTGTCGTGGGCTGGGGCGCCGCCGCGGGGGCGGCGGCGCCCAGCTCCCGTATCCGGTCCCGCCCGGGAAATCCGCCCCGCATCATGGAGACGTGGACGATGTGCTGCAGGTGACGCCGAAGGTCGCGCTGCCGCGCTCGGAGTTGACCTGGCGGTTCAGCCGCTCCGGCGGGCCCGGCGGGCAGTCGGTCAACACCGCCGACTCACGGGCGGAGCTGCGCTTCGACCTCGCCGGCACGTCCGCGCTGCCCGAACACCTCAAGGCCCGAGCGCTACAGCGACTGGCGCCCCGGCTGGTCGACGGGGTGCTGAGCGTGACCGCGTCCGAGCACCGGTCGCAGTTGCAGAACCGCCGGGCCGCCGAGGCCCGCCTGGTGAGACTGCTCTCCGACGCGATCGCCCCGCCGCCCCGGCGTCGCCGCCCCACCCGGCCGTCCCGCAACGCCGTGCAGGCACGCCTCGACGCGAAGCGCCGCCGTGGCGAGATCAAGCGCCTGCGCCGCCGGCCCGTCGACTGACCGACACAGCGTCGGCACGCGCACGCATCGGCACGAATCGCCTGCCCGTCGGCCAACCACACCGCGTGACGTACCGTCACCGGGATGATGGGGCACGACGAGGTGTCGTATCGGGCCTCCGGCAGCCTGTTCGGGCTGGCGTTCGGCGATTCGCTGGCCCGACCGACGGAGTTCCTGACCGTGGCGCAGATCCATGCCCGGTACGGGCCGGCCGGCCCGCGCGACCTGGAAGGCAACCCGGCGCTGGTCACCGACGACACGCAGATGGCGCTCGCGGTCGGCTTCGCGCTGCTCGACGCCCCGGCGCCCGAGCCGCACCTGCTGGAACCGCCACTGCGACAGCGGTTCGTGGCCTGGCTGCACAGCCCGGACAACACCCGGGCACCGGGGAACACGTGTCTGCGCGCCTGCGCCGGGCTGGCGCGCGGCGTGCCGTGGCACCAGGCGACCGTGGTGGAGTCGAAGGGCTGCGGCGCGAACATGCGCGTGGCTCCGGCCGGCCTGGTCCCCGGTTACGACCTGGACACCCTCGCCGGGGTAGCGCAGTTTCAGGCCGCGTTCACGCACGGCCACCCGACGGGCCTGGCCGCCAGCGAGCTGACCGCGTACGCGGTGCGGATGCTGCGCGACGGGGCCACGCTGGCCAGCCTGCCCCGCCTGCTGCGAGACCGCTGCCACGAGCAACGCGAGGTCTACCGCGACGAGTGGCTCGGTCCACTGTGGCAGCGCGCCGGCGCGGACAAGCCGCAGACGTTCATCGCCCAGGGCTGGGACGAGTGCCTGGCGGCGCTCGACCGGCTCGCCGCCGCGCTGGCCGGGCCCGACGACGGCGGCGACGTGTGCCTGCTCACCGGGGAGGGCTGGATCGCCGAGGAGGCGCTGGCGAGCGCGCTGCTGTGCGCGCTGCGGCACCCCGACGATCCGGTGGCGGCTCTGTCCCGCGCCGCCACCACCTCCGGCGACTCCGACTCCATCGCGTGCCTGGCCGGGGCGTTCCTCGGCGCCGCGTACGGTATGGACGCCTGGCCGCCAAAGTGGGCGGACCGCATCGAGTACGCCGACCAGCTCAGGACGCTCGGCCGCGCCTGGGACTGAACGGCGGCCGTCGAGTGAGCCCTGCCAGCGGGCCTACAAATCCTGAGCCGCGCGAAGAGCGGCGTCGACCGACTCCATCGTGTCGGCGTCAGCCACGCCGACCCGTTGCACGAGGCGACGGCGAAGCACCGGTTCTACCGACAGCACACGCGCCCAACCGTGAGTACCGACTCGCACGGCAAGCATGCTGTCGGGATCGGTGTCGACGACGTGCACGGCGAGCACGATCGGTAACTCGGGCACATCGTTGACGGCATTCGCCGAGACGATCAACCGTAGATTCGACTGACCGGGCCGCTCCGCCACCGGCTGGTAACGCCAGACCTCGCCGCGCCTCACTCGGCACCGGCCGCGTACCGCTCGATCTCCGCGTCCTCGGCGTAGCCAGGATGCGCTTCGTGCCAGGCTGCCTCGCGGCGGACAGACTCGGCCAGCGCATGAGCGCGGACGATCTTCTCGACAAACGCAGAGACGTTGCCATTCGTTTCCCGCCGCGCGGCCGTGCTCAGGTACGCGGCCGTTGTCCGCTCCAGGCTTAGCGTCATACGCTCCTTCATACTGTGATCCTACGGCAGGCACCACGGCATGTCACACTCGTCCGCACGGGCAAGTGTGAACCGCGGGCAAGGCGGGACTAGGGTGTCGCGGGCACCGACGGACCGGAGCGGAGGCCGGATGAGCGAGCCGTACCGCGGACAGACTCCGGACAGAGTGTCGCGGGGACCGACTGGCGAGGGATCAGTGCGAATGGCGGCCGAGGGCGCGCCAGCCGAACAGGGCGAGCACGGCGAACAGCACGGCGGCGCACGCGACCATCGCGGGCACCCCGAGCCAGTCGGCGAGCAGCCCGCCGAGCCCGGCCCCGACCGGGGCGGCGGCGACCGCCGCGATCCGGTTGGCGCTGCCCACCCGGCCCAGCAGGTCGGTCGGGACGGCCCACTGCAGATACGAGTTCGCCAGTACGTTCCAGACCGCGGACCCGGCGACGAACACGGCCAAAGCCGCGGTGCCGGGCACGACGTGGCGGGCGGCGGCCAGCACGACGAGCGCGGCCGCCTGCGCGACGAGCACCCAGCGCAACGTGCGCAGCGTGCCGACCCGCGCGCCGAGCCGGCCGGCCACGAGCGCACCGACGAGAGGGCCGGCCGACCCGACCATGAGGACCAGGCCGTAGCCGACCTCCGGCACGCCGAAGATGTCCAGCACGATCAGGACCAGCACCGCCATCAGCGCGCCGATCACCAGGTTGGCGGCTGCCCCGAGCGCGGCGAGCAGCCGCAGCGTCGGCAGCCGCAACAGCCACCGCACACCGCTCACGGCGTCGCCGAACAACCCTGACCGGATGCCCGGTCCGACCGCAACGGCCGGCCGCACCCGGGGAAGCGTCAGCACGAGAACGGCGGCCACCGCGAACGTGGCCGCGTCGACCGCGAACGGCAGCGCCGCCGCGGCCACGAACAGCACCCCCGCCGCGGGTGGCCGAGCAGGCTGCCCGACACGGTGACGCCGGCCTGCAGACGACCGTTGGCCACGGCCAGCCGGTCGGCGGGCACCAGATCGGGCAGGATCGCGAAGGACGAGGCGTCGAACAGCGCGCCGATGGCGGCCAGGGCGAACGCGAACACCACCAGCACGGGCACGCTCGCCTGCCCGGCCGCGACCAGCACCGCGAGCGCCAACACCAGCAGGCAGCGCAGCCCGTCGGTCGCCGCCGTGGTGACGCGGCGGTCCCACCGGTCGGCCAACACGCCGCCGACCAGTCCGAACAGCACGGCCGGCACCTGGCCGGCGACGACCACCAGCGCGAGGGCCAGCGAATCGCGGGTGAGGCTGGCCGCCAACAGGGCCAGCGCCGGCCCACGGATCGCGTCGCCGAACCGGGAGGCGACGGTCGCGGTCCACAACCGCCAGAAGGGTGGACCCAGTACACCGGTGGCAGCCACAGTCACGGGCGCGACCGTAGCGAGATGGTCTGACAGGGCGGTGTCCGCGCGCCCGTTGTCACGGGTCACCCGTCAACTGTGGGCTTTCGCCGGCTCAGATCGAAACGGTACGCCCGGTGCGGCAGGCCTCGTCGGCGGCGGCGAGGACCGACACCACCTCGCGGCCGAAGCGCACGTCGCACGGGTGGGTGGTGCTGCCGGCCTTGACCGCGGCCACCAGTTCACCGATCGCCCGCCCGAAGGCGGTCAGGCTGTCGGTGTCGCCCCTGGGCACGGTGGCGATCCCCTGGCTGCCGTAGAAGACGAACTCGCGGGTGGTCGCGGCGGTCGGCGCGTTCAGCGTGAGCGCCATCGTGCTGGTCGCCCCACCGAGGTGACGCATGACCACGTGCACCGTGTCGTGCGGTCCGGTCAGCGCGGCCACGTCGGTGACGGATCCCAGCACCGGCACGATCACCGACAGGGCGTGCGGCCCGATGTCCCACAGGCCGCCCCGGTCCCGCCGCCAGATCGAGCCGCCGAACGGGCTGCCCGGTTGGAAGATCGAGGCGAAGATGGTGACCCGGGCCGCGTGCCAGCCGCCGACCGCGGCGGCGTCGCGCAGGAACGCGAGCACGTTCTCGTAGAAGCGGTTGGTGAAGAAGGTGACCGAGGCCAGCTCCTGGCGCTCGACGATGTCGACCACGACATCGGCCGCCTCGGTCGTCAACGCCAGCGGCTTGTCCAGCAGCAGGTGCCGCCCGGCCCGGGCGGCCCGCGCGGCGAACTCCGCCTGCACGTCGGGGGGCAGCGCGATCGACACCGCGTCCACGTCGGCGATCAGCGCGTCCAGGTTGTCGTAGGCGCGCACGCCGAGCCGCTCGGCGACCTGCGCCGCCTTGCCCGGGGTGCGCCCCCACACCCCGACCAGCTCCGCGTCCGGGTGCGCGGCGAGCGCCGCGCCGTGCACCTCCGCCGCCCAGTAACCCGTGCCGAGCAGTCCGAACCTCACCCGTTCAGTCTGCCGGATCGCCCACTGTCGGACCGCGAGTCGGCCGACGCCGGTCGGCGGGCGCCGCCAGCGCGGCCAGCAGATCGTCCAGCGCCGCGAGACTGTGCGCGCTGACCACCGCGTCACAGTACGGCCAGGCCGCGGCCATCCCCGCCACCTTCGGCCGGTAGCGAGGGCTCGCCGTGCGCGGATTGGCCCAGACGATGCGGTAGGCGACCCGGGACAACCGGGCCATCTCCCGGCCGAGCAGCGCCGGGTCGCCGGTCTCCCAGCCGTCGGAGACGACGAGCACCACCGCGCCGCGGGCCATCCCGCGCAGGCCGTACCGGTCGTTGAACTCCCTGAGCGCGGCGCCGATCCGGGTGCCGCCCGACCAGTCCGGCGCGGCCCGGCCAGCGCGGTCCAGCGCCACCGCCGGACGCGAGCGCCGCAGCACCCGGGTGAGGCGCGTGAGCCGGGTCGCGAACGTGAACACCTCGGCGGCGGGCACGGCGGCGGCGCAGTACAGCAGTTGCAGCATCGCGCGCGCGTACGGCTCCATCGACCCGGAGATGTCGCACAGCACCACCAGCCGACGGGGCTTGTCGCGCGGGCGGCGGCCGGGCAGCCGCACCGGGAATCCGCCGGTCCGCCGGGCCTGGCGCAGCGCGGCGCGCAGGTCCGGTCGGAGCCCGCGCGGCGCGGGCCGGTGCCGTCGGGACCGCCGCGGCGGCGTGGCCAGCACCAGCCGGCGCATCACGTCGGCGAGCAGCGCGAGCTCCGCGCGGCTCAGCTCCCCGAAGTCCCGTGTGGACAGCCGCTCCTGTGCGGTGGCCAGCACCGGGACCGCGACCTCGCGACCCGGGCTGCGGCCCGCCCGGTCCGCCCGTCCCGCGTCCACCCGACCTTGTTGATCATGAGGTTGCTCGCCGACACGCCGGGCGTTTCCACCAGCAGCCTCATGATCAACCGGGGATAGGGCCGGGGGTGGGGTGGGGCCGCGCCACTCGGCGGGATCGGACAGTCCACCGAAGACGGCCTGGAACACCCGGTCGTACGCGTCGACGTGGGCGGGATCGGCGATCAGGGTGACCAGGCCGCACCAGTAGAGCGCGCGGGTGGTGGCCGGCGCGAGCAGGGTCACCGCCCGCGCGAACCGGGCGCACCGGTCCGGGCCCACGGGTACGCCCTCGGCGTGCAGGGCCGCGCCGAACCGCGCGGACAGCGTGGCCAGGTCGGCGGCGACGTGGACGGTCGCCGGATCGGTGCCGGCCCGGTCAGCGGTCACCGACGATCTCCGCGAGGCCGACCTGGTGGACCGCGGCGACGTCCTCGTCGTACTTGAGCACGGCCGGCAGCGTGCGCCGCGCCGCCTCTTGGTCCAGCTTGGACACGCCGAGCGCGCGCAGCGCGGCCGCCCAGCTCACCGCCTCGGCGACGCCGGGTGGCTTGTACAGGTCGAGCCCGCGCAGCCGCTCGACGGCCCCGGCCAGCCGGGCGGACAGCCACTGCGTCGTCTCCGGCACCCGCAGCCGGATGATCTCCGCCACCCGGTCCGCCGACGGGTAGCGGATCCAGTGGTAGAGGCAGCGCCGTTTGAGCGCGTCGTGCAGGTCGCGGGTGCGGTTGGAGGTGAGCACGGTCACCGGGGGGAACGCCGCGCGCCGGGTGCCGAGCTCCGGGATGGTCACCGTGGCCTCGGCCAGCAGCTCGAACAGGAACGCTTCGAACTCGTCGTCCGCCCGGTCCACCTCGTCGATGAGCAGCACCGCCGGGCGCGGCCCGGGGTGGTCGACGGCGGCGAGCAGGGGCCGGGGCAGCAGGTACTCCGGGCCGAACAGGTCGGCCTCGGTCAGCGTCTGCCCGCCGGCCTCGGCCAGCCGGATGGCGAGCAGTTGCCTCGGGTAGTTCCACTCGTAGAGCGCCTCGGCGGCGGTCAGCCCTTCGTAGCACTGCAGCCGGACCAGCCGGGTGTCCAGGGCGGCGGCGAGCGCCTTGGCCGCCTCGGTCTTGCCGACGCCGGGCTCCCCCTCGAGCAGCAGCGGCTGACCCATCCGTACGGCCAGGAACAGCGCGGTGGCCAGCGCCTCGTCGACCAGGTAGCCGCAGCGCGCCAGTGCCTCGCCGAGCCGGTCCGGGTCCGTCGCGATGCTCATGTATCGGCCGCCAGCGGGCGAAGCGTTACGG
Organism: Micromonosporaceae bacterium; assembly: GCA_047459115.1. Classification (GTDB taxonomy): domain Bacteria; phylum Actinomycetota; class Actinomycetes; order Mycobacteriales; family Micromonosporaceae; genus VSCG01. Next base: position 6,840 of record VSCG01000019.1, on the reverse strand, counting down.
AGCCCGCGGTCAACCGGCCGGAATCCCCGGGCCTGATGTAGCGGCCCGGGTCGTCGGCGAAGGCCTGCCGGCAGCCGGGGCCGCAGAAGTACCAGGTGGTCCCCCCGTGCTCCAGCTGCAGGCTGGCCGGGGCGACCGCGACCGTCATCCCGCAGACCGGATCGATCGCGGTCTGCGGCGCGGCGGCGCCGACCGCGGCCGGCGGGGCCTGCTCCGGTGCCTCGGGCGGCGGGTGCGCGACCGCCCGAAGCGACACCATCTCGGCCAGCACCGACAGCGCCACCTCGGCCGGCGTCCGCGCGCCGATGTCCAGCCCGGCCGGGCTGTGCACCCGACCGCCGGCCTCGCCGAGCGAGGCGAGGACGGCCGCACCCCGGCGAGGGCTCGCGACGAGCGCCACGTACGGCACGCCCGCCTCGAGCGCGGCCGAGAGCACCCGCTCCTCGTCCCGGCCGTGCGAGGCCACGACCACCGCCGACGCACCGGTCGGCACCGGCGCCGCCGGGTCGTTCGTGAGGCGCACGTCGTAGCCGACGGCGGCGCCGACCCGCTCCAGCGCGCGGGCGATCGGGGCCGACCCGAACACACCGACGAGCACCGGCGGCAGCACCGGCTCCAGGAAGATCTCCAGGGTCCCGCCGGACAGGCAGGTGTTGTCGACCACGACGAGACCCTCCATATCGGAGGGAACGTCGGAGGCTGCGGACCCGGCGGCGCCCTCGGACACCTCGGTGGCCGGGTCCGCCGGTGTGATCCGAAGCAGGGTCGACTCTCCGGTGCGCAGCAGCCGCAGCCCCTGCAGCCGCACGGTGGACTCCGCGCACACCCCACCGACGAACCCCTCGATGGTGCCGTCCGGCAGGACGAGTGCCCGGTCCCCCGCCTTGGCGCTGGTCGGGCGCTCCGCCCGCACGACCGTGGCGAGGACGTACGGCGTGCGCTCGGCGCGCAGCCGGTCCGCCCTCGCCAGCAGGTCGTCGACCATCACTGGATCGCCAGATCCGTGCGCAGCGGGCGGCCCTGGATGGCCGACCACACGTTGGCCGGGGTGAGCGGCATGTCCACGTGGCGCACGCCGTACGGCCGCAGCGCGTCGATCACCGCGTTGACCACGGCGGCCGGCGACCCGACGGTGGCGGACTCGCCGACGCCCTTCGCGCCGATCGGGTGGTGCGGCGACGGGGTGACCGTCTCCCCCAGTTCCCAGGACGGGCACTCGAGCGCCGTGGGCAGCAGGTAGTCCATGAAGGACGCGCCGAGGTGGTTGCCGTCCGGGTCGAACGCCAGCACCTGCATCAGCGCCATGCCCACCCCGTCGGCGAGGCCGCCGTGGATCTGGCCCTCGACGATCATCGGGTTGATGCGCACCCCGCAGTCGTCCACCGCGATGAACCGACGCACCTTCACCACGCCGGTGCCCGGGTCGACGTCGACCACGCAGATGTACGCCCCGAACGGGTAGGTGAGGTTGGGCGGGTTGTAGACGCAGGTCGCGTCGAGGTGCCCCTCGACGCCCTCGGGCAGCTCCAGATTGGAGTGCGCGAGCAGGGCCAGTTCGCTGATCGTCTTGCCCCGGTCCGGGTCGCCGGCCACCTGCCACCTGCCGTGCTCCCACTCCAGGTCGTCCGGGGCGACCTCCAGCGCCGCGGCCGCCACGATCTTAGCGCGTTCCCGGACCTTGCGCGCCACCATGGCGGTGGCGGCGCCGGATACCGGGGTGGACCGCGACCCGTAGGTACCGAGCCCGAACGGCGTCTGGTCGGTGTCGCCGTGCACCACCTCGACGTCCTCCGCGGGTATGCCCAGCTCGTGCGCGACGATCTGGGCGAACGTCGTCTCGTGCCCCTGCCCCTGGGTCTGCACGGAGATGCGCAGCACCGCCTTGCCGGTGGGGTGGACGCGCAGTTCCGCTCCGTCGGCCATGCCCAGCCCGAGGATGTCCATGTGCTTGCGCGGGCCGGCGCCGACACCCTCGGTGAAGAAGCTGATCCCGACGCCGGTGAGCAGGCCGTCGTCGCGGGGGCGGGCCTGCTCGGCCCGCAGCCGCTCGTACCCGGCGATGTCCATGGCCAGGCGCAGCGCCCGCGGGTAGTCGCCGGAGTCGTACTCCCACCCGGTCGGCGTGGTGTACGGGAACTGCTCGGGCCGCAGCAGGTTGCGCATCCGCAGCTCGGCCGGGTCCATGCCCAGTTCTGCGGCGAGCACGTCGACCATGCGCTCGACCAGGTAGACCGCCTCGGTCACTCGAAACGAGCAGGCGTACGCGACCCCGCCGGGCGCCTTGTTGGTGTAGACGCCGGTCACCTGGCAGTGCGCCGCCTGCAGGTCGTAGGAGCCGGTGAAGATGTGGAAGAACCCGGCCGGGTACTTGCTCGGCTGGGCGGTGCCGTTGAAGGCGCCGTGGTCGGCGAGCACGTTGACCCGCACGGCCAGGATCTTCCCGTCCCGGGTGGCCGCGATCTCGCCGCGCATGTGGTAGTCCCGCGCGAACGCCGTGCTCATCAGGTTCTCGCTGCGGTCCTCCACCCACTTGACTGGCTTGCCGGTGACGATCGAGCCGACGACGGCGAGCACATACCCCGGGTAGATGCCGACCTTGCCGCCGAACCCGCCGCCGATGTCCGGAGAGATGATCCGGATCTTGTGTTCGGGCAGCCCGGCCACGAGCGCGTAGACGGTCCGGTGCGCGTGCGGCGCCTGGGTGGTGGTCCAGACCGTGAGCTTGCCGGTCACCTTGTCGAAGTCGGCGACCGAGCCGCACGTCTCCAGCGGCGCCGGGTGCACCCGGGGGTAGACCATGTCCTGGGCGACGACCACCTCGGCGGAGGCGAACACCTGGTCGGTGCGCGCCCGGTCGCCGGCCTCCCACTCGAAGATGTGGTTGTCGGCCTTGCCCTCCAGGTCGTCGCGGATGACCGGCGCGTCCGGGTCGAGCGCGCGGCGGGCGTCGATGACCGCGGGCAGCGGTTCGTACTCCACGTCGATCAGCTCCAGCGCGTCGCGGGCCGCGTACCGGTCCTCGGCGACGACGAAGGCGACCTCCTGGCCCTGGAAGCGCACCTTGTCGGTGGCGAGCACGGCCTGCACGTCGTGCGACAGCGTGGGCATCCAGGCCAGGTTGAGGCCCGCCAGCGTCTGTCCGGTGATGACCGCCTTCACCTTCGGGTGCGCCTCGGCCGCGCTGGTGTCGATGGAGACAATGCGGGCGTGCGCGTACGGGCTGCGCAGGATCGCGCCGTACAGCATGCCGGGCAGCTGCACGTCGTCGACGTAGGTGCCCTTGCCCCGGATGAAGCGCGCGTCCTCCTTGCGGTGCATCCGGCCGAAGCCGAGGTGCTGCGCGGGGCGTTCGGCGACGGTGGTCATGCCCGGACCTCCTCGACGGCGGGATCGGCCGGCGCGGCCTGTGCCGGCACGGTGGGCTGTGCGCCATTCGGCTCGGCGGCCGACCCGGCGGGGTGCTCAGCGGCCCAGCGGATCGCGCGGACGATGTTCTCGTACCCGGTGCACCGGCACAGCTGCCCGGAGATCGCCTCGCGGATCTCCTGCTCGGACGGGTCCGGGTTGTGGTCGAGCAGCCAGCGGGCGGTCATCAGCATGCCCGGGGTGCAGAAGCCGCACTGCAACCCGTGGCACTCCACGAAGCCCTGCTGGACCGGGTCCAGCCCGGCGTCGGTCTCCAGGCCCTCGACGGTACGCACGCTGCGCCCGTCGGCCTGCACGGCGAGCACGGTGCAGGACTTCACCGGTGTGCCGTCCAGCCAGACCACGCACGTGCCGCAGTTCGACGTGTCACAGCCCCAGTGGGTGCCGGTCAGGCCCAGCTCGTCGCGCAGGAAGTGGGTGAGCAGCAGCCGTGGCTCCACCTCGCGGGTCTGCTGCACCCCGTTGACGGTCACCGTTATCCGCATAGTCATGCCCCTGCCCTCCCGGCTCGTTCGGCGGCGCGGCGCAGCGTCCGGACCGTCAGCTCACCCGCGAGGTGACGCTTGTAGTTGACCGGCCCGCGCTGGTCCGCGGACGGGTTGCACTCGGCGCTGGCGATCCGGCCGGCCTCGGCGAAGTGCTCCCCGGTCGCCGACTTGCCGCGCAGGAACTCCTCGGCCTGCGCAGCGACGTAGTGCGGCGCGCCCACCGCGGTGAGCCCGATACCGGCCTCGACGACACGCGGTGGGGCGTCGGGCGGGTCGCCCGGGTCGCGGGCCAGCCGCAGCACCGCGCCGACCGCGGCGACCGGCCAGTCCCCGGCCCGGCGCTCGACCTTCTCGTACGCGCTGCCGACCGCCTCGCTGGCCGGCGGCAGCGGCACCCGCAGTTCCACGAGCAGCTCGTCCGGCCCGACCACGGTCTCGTACGGCCCGCGGTGAAACTCGCGGATCGGCACGGTACGGGTGCCGGCCGGCCCACGGATCACCGCCGACGCCCGTACCGCGGCGAACGCGGCGGCGAGGTCCTCGGACGGGTCGGCCTGGCACAGCGAGCCCCCGACGGTGCCCCGGTTGCGCACGATCGGGTCGGCGATGACCCGCTCGGCGTCGTGGAAGATCGGGAAGTGCTGGCCGGCGACGGGCGAGGCGAGCAGCTCGGCGTGCCGGGTCATCGCGCCGATGGCCAGCGCGTCACCGTCGACGCGGATGTACGACAGGTCGGTCAGGTCGTTGATGTCGATGAGCGCGTCGGGGGTAGCCAGGCGCAGCTTCATCATCGGGATCAGGCTGTGCCCTCCGGCCACGACGCGGGCCTCGGGACCGTACTTCGCGAGCAGGTCGAGCGCGTGTTCGACGCTGGACGCCCGCGCGTACGCGAAAGGTGCCGGTACCTGCATGAGCCCTCCTGGGGGCCGGGACGGCGTACGGGTCTCCCTGTCGAGTCTTACCGCAAGAACGTCGATGTTGGTAGGTCTAGATAGGTGGATCCAGCGGCGACTCGTCGCACCGGGCATCGGACGGCCGCCCGGTGCCCGGCGGCCAGTAGGTCAGCGGTAGGGCAGCACGCGGGGGCCGAGCACGGTCGCACCGAGCACCGAGACCCGGTCCCGCAGCGCCCGGTCGGCGGTCACCACGACGCAGGTACGCCCCGCGCCCTCGCCGCGTACCGCCTCGACGATCGCCTCGTCGCCACTGCCCGGCGCCGCGATCACGCGGACGTCAGCCGCGCTGGAGACCTCGCGAGCCGCACCCTCCACGACCAGCACGACCTCGACGGGCGGCGGGATGTCCGGCAGCCCTTCGGTGGCGATCGGGGCGAGCAGGTCCCGCAGCCGTCGGGTCGCCCCCGCCCGGTCGCGCCACCAGCCGTCGGGCACCGACCCGACGACGTTAGCCGCGTCGACGACCACCAGCGGTCTCACGTGCTCCAGCCTGCCACGATATCGGCCGTCAGGGGGCGCAGCGCGGCGAAGCCCACGGTCAAGCGGCCGGAATCAGCCGACACGGTTGCCGGCCCGGCCGGCCCGCGGTGAACTGGACGGATGGGGGACATCCGGGTGGGCACCGCGTCCTGGACGGACAAGACGCTGCTGGCCTCGGGCTGGTACCCGCCGAGCGCCGACACCGCCGAGAAGCGGCTGGCATACTACGCAAGTCGCTTCCCACTCGTCGAGGTCGATGCCACCTACTACGCGCCACCGGCCGAGCAGACCGCCGCCCTGTGGGCCGCGCGGACCCCGGACGGGTTCACCTTCAACATCAAGGCGTTCAGCCTGCTCACCGGGCATCCGACGAAGGTGTCGGCGCTGCACAAGGACCTGCGGCCGGCCACCGACAAGAAGACGGTCTACCCGCACGACCTGCCGGCCCAGGCGTACGAGGACGTGTGGTCCCGCTTCCTGTCCGCGCTGGACCCGCTGGCCGACGCCGGCAAGCTGGGCGTGATCCTTTTCCAGTTTCCGCCCTGGTTCACCATCCGGCGGTCGAACAAGCAGTACCTGCTGGAGGTAACCACACGGTGCAGCCCGCTGCGGGTGGCGATCGAGTTCCGGCACGAGTCCTGGTTCGCCGGCGACAACGCGGCGGAGACCCTGGAGTTCCTGCGCAGGCACGGCCTGCCGTACGTGTGCGTGGACATGCCCCAGGGGCACCGCTCGTCGGTGCCGCCGGTGCTCGCCGCCACCACGGACCTCGCGATGGTGCGGTTCCACGGTCACAGCGACAAGTGGACCAGCCGCGACATCTACGAGAAGTTCGGCTACCTGTACTCCGAGGACGAGCTGCGGGAGTGGGCGCCGCGGCTACGCGCGCTCGCCGAGGACACCGACGAGACGCACGTGCTCATGAACAACTGCTACTCCGACTATGCGCAGCGCAACGCCGCCGACCTGGTCCGCCTGCTCGCCGGCTGAATTTCCGCTTGCCGAGCCCGCGCGCCGGCGGCGAGGATCGGGCGATGGAGATCCCCGACGTGATCGATGCCGGTGACCTGGCGCTGCGGCGCTGGCAACCAGGGTGGGCCGAGGACCTCGCCACAGCGGTCCGCGCGTCGCTGCCCGAACTCTCACGATTCCTCGCGTGGGCGCACGACGGGTACGACGTCAGCGACGCCCGTGCCTTCATCGACCGGGCCGGGAACGAGTGGGCGGAAGGTTCCGCCTTCAGCTACGCGGTCTTCGCCACCGACGGCGGACTCGTCGGCTCCGCCGGCCTGATGGCGCGCGTCGGCCCCGGCGCGCTGGAGATCGGGTACTGGATCCACAGCGCGCACAGCGGCCGCGGCCACGCCACGGCCGCGGCGGGGGCGCTCGCCCGGGTGGCCCTCGCGCTGCCGGGCATCGAGCGGGTCGTCATCACGCACGACGCCGCCAACCCCGCCTCGGGCAGGGTGGCGGCGAAGGCCGGTTTCACC
>VSCG01000018.1:0-33362 GCA_047459115.1 Micromonosporaceae bacterium | reverse complement strand
AACAGCGCCTTGAAGTTGCCCTTGCCGAAGCCGAGCGAGCCGTGCCGCTCGATCAGCTCGAAGAAGAACGTCGGCCGGTCCTGCATCGGCTTGGTGAAGATCTGCAGCAGGTACCCGTCCTCGTCGCGGTCGACGAGGATCCGCCGGCGCTTCAGCTCCTCGATCGGCACCCGCACGGTGCCGATCCGGGCCCGCAACTCCGGGTCGTCGTAGTAGGAGTCCGGGGTGTCGAGGAACTCGACGCCGGCGGCGCGCATCGCGTCGACCGACGCCAGGATGTCGTTCGTCGCGAGGGCGATGTGCTGCGCGCCCGCGCCGTCGTAGAACTCCAGGAACTCGTCGATCTGCGACTTGCGCTTGCCGATCGCGGGCTCGTTGAGCGGAAACTTCACCTTCCGGCTGCCGTTGGCGACCACCTTCGACATGAGCGCCGAGTACTCGGTGGCGATGTCGTCACCGATGAACTCGGCCATGTTCGTGAAGCCCATGACCCGGTGGTAGAACTCCACCCATTCGTCCATCTTGCCCAGTTCGACGTTGCCGACGATGTGGTCGATCGCCTGGAAGAACCGCTTCGGTCCCGTGGTTCGCGTGACGATCGGCTCGCGGGCCACGAAGCCGGGCAGGAACGGGCCGCGGTAGCGGGACCGGTCAACCAGGGTGTGACGCGTCTCACCGTACGTGGCGATCGCGGCCACCCGTACCGTGCCGTGCTCGTCGGTGAGGTCGTGCGGCTCCGCCAGCCCGGTCGCGCCCTGCGCGATGGCGTACGCGTAGTTGGCGTCGACGTCGGGCACCTCCAGGGCGATGTCGATGATGCCGTCGCCGTGGCGCGCGTGGTGCGCGGTCGCCGGCGCGTCGCGGTGCACGCCGCCGGCCACCACGAACCGGGAGCCGCCGCTGGTCAGCACGTACTCGGCGTGGTCACGGTAGCCCTGCTCCGGCCCGCGGTACGCGACGCAGGTCATCCCGAACGCGGTCGAGTAGTAGTGCGCGGCCTGCATGGCGTTGCCGACGTAGAAGCGGATGTGGTCCCAGCCCAGGACCGGGAACGGGTCGCTCGAGAGATCGTGGGCAACCGCCCCGACAAGCTCGTCGAGGTCCACCCGGTCCTGATCGGTGTCGATCGCTCGGGTCATCGCGTGCCTCCCTGTCGCCTTGCGTCGGGCCTGGGCTTCCCTGAGCCGCGCCCACCGGCGGCCCGGGCCCCTGGCTGTTGCGGTTAGCGTGGCGATGGTCCAGACACTGGGCAACTGTTCGCACAAAGGCTGGGCATAATGCGCAGACCGCTAGCTCGAATCGCTTGATCGTTGGGCAATCTGCCTAGTCTGGCTCGACGCATGACGCGCCGGGCTCCGGGTAACTCCGGGATATGACCGCGATGAAGACCGCTACGAAGATTGACGTCAACACCGTCGGCCCCCAGTTGCAGGACTCGCTCGTCGAGTTGATCGATCTGGCGTTGCAGGCGAAGCAGGCGCACTGGAACGTGACGGGCAGCCACTTCCGGCCGGTCCACCTGCACCTCGACGAGTTGACCGCGGAGGTCCGCAAGGCGTCGGACGAGGTCGCCGAGCGGGCGTCGGCCATCGGGTACCACCCGGACGGCCGGGCGAGCACGGTGGCGAAGAACAGCCCGCTGGACGATTTCCCGGAGGGCCCGATCGCCGACCGTGAGATCGCCAGGATGATCTCCGACCGTCTCGCGCTCGTCGCCGAGCGCATGCGGACGCGGTGCGAGCGCTTGGACGAGGCCGACAAGGTCAGCCAGGACATCCTGCTCGGCACGCTGGCCATGCTCGACAAACACCACTGGATGTTCGAGGCCGAGACGGAGCGGTAGCGGGCGGCGCCGCCGGGTCTCCTGCTTTCGACCAGGCCGGACGGGCGGCACGAAGTCCGGGCCCTGGGAATCACTCGATTAGGGTTGGCGCGTGGCGTCCCCGGTCGATGGCTTGGACGCGCGGCTGATCGCGTTGTTGGCGGCCGAGCCGCGCATCGGCGTGTTCGAGTGCGCCCGCCGGCTGGGAGTGGCCCGGGGAACGGTTCAGGCGCGGCTGGAGAAGCTGCAGGAGCGCGGGGTCATCCGCGGCTTCGGCCCGGACATCGCCCCAGCGGCGCTCGGCTTCACCGTGACCGCGTTCGTGACGCTGGAGATCCGGCAGAGCCGCGGGCACGACACGGTCGCCGCGCATCTGGAGCGCATCCCCGAGGTGCTGGAGGCGCACACGATCACCGGCTCGAGCGACCTGCTGTGCCGGATCGTCGCCCGCTCCAACACCGACCTGCAGCGGGTCATCGACGAGGTCGTCTCGTACGACGGCATCCACCGCGCGTCGACGGTGATCGCGCTCGCCGAGCAGATCCCGTACCGGACCCTGCCGCTGGTGGCCGCCGCCGTCGAACCGCCCAAGGGCCCGCCGCCGACGCGTTGAGCAGCGGCCTTGGGGTTCACTCGGGCGGGCCCACGGGGAACACCGCCCGAGCCGGCGGTGGTGCGCGACCAAGCCGATAACCGTTACGGTGCTGGCGTGGCTAAGGGGAGGGGCCGCAGGCTGCAGTCTGCGGTCGGCGTGCTCGGCGTCGTCGCGCTCGTCACCGCGTACGCCATGGTCAAGGGCTGGGACCCGGTGTCCGGCGTGGGGGACTGGCTGGAGCGGCTGAGCGCGGTGTCCACTCCGGAACCCGCCTGGACCGCGCGGACGGGCGCCCGGCCGGAGCATGCGGTCGTGGCGGGGCGCGCGATCGTGGTGGTCATGCGCGACGCGGTGGAGGCGCGCGACGCCGCGACGGGCGACAAGCTCTGGTCGCGCGAGGCGCGGTGGGCCGCGGTCGCCGGCACCGGCTCGAACGGTGTGGTGGTCGCCAGCCGGGGCAAGGGCGGCGGGCTCGAGGCGCTGGATCCGGCCACCGGCGCCGTGCGGTGGGACGACGGCGAGTCCCGTGCCGTGTGGACGTACCGGGAGATGCTGCTCACGCTGACGTGTTCCGGGCAGGCGGAGTGTGTGCTCGCTGGCCGCGCTCCGGCCGACGGGCGGGTGCTGTGGCGCACCTCCCTGCCGGGCGACGCCAAGGCGCCCACCGGGCTCAACCCCGCGCTGCCCGGCAGCCAACCGCGGATGTCATCCACAGTAGACGCGCTAGCGGCCGCACCCGGCCAGGTGCCGGCGCTGGTGGGGCTGCCGCTCGCGGGCAGGATCCACGTGGTCGATACGGAGACCGGGCGGCGGGTACGCGAGATCGAGTCCTCCGATGACGCCCAGGTGACCGTCGTCGGCGGGCGGGTGCTGCAGGTGCGGGTGCGCGGCGAGTTGGGCGACTGCGACTACACCATCGAGGCCCGGGACCCGGGCACCGGCCAGGCGGTGTGGCGCAAGGACGGGTACGACCTGCGTACCGCGTCGGGCACCATCTGCGAGCAGTGGCGCGATCCGGCCGGCGGTGGCGGTGGTGCGCTGTCGGCCGTCCGTGACGACGGACGCGAGGTGCTGCTCAGCGCGGGTGACGGGCGGGAACTCTGGGTGGGCGAACCGGGCGAGCGGGCGTTGGCCACCGACGGCTCCCGGGCCCTGGTGCGCACGGCCGACGGCGCGGCGGTGCGGGCCGTCGACCTCGGCGGCGGGACGACGCTGTGGGAGCACGAGGTCGACGGCGCGGCGCGGGTGGCGCTCACCGCGGAGGCGGCGGTGATCGTGGTGGATGACCGGCTGTGGGCCCGGGACCCGGGCAGCGGACGGGTGCTCGCCGAGGCGCGGACCATCGCCTCGGTCATCGGCTGCGGCCCGGCCGGTGTCGTGATCGCCAGCGGCCGTACCGTCGGTCTGCTGCCGTTCACGTCACCCGCGGCCGGCGCTTCGCCTGAGGCCGGGACGTCACCGGGTGGTGGGCCGCCCGCCGTCACGTCGCCGCCCGCCGACGGAAAGGGCCCGGCGGACCCGAAGTAGGCTCGGAAACATGAGCAGCACCAGCGACTTCCGCCATGCCCCATTGCTCCCACTTGGTCCCGATCGCACGGAGTACCGCCTGGTGACCGACGATGGGGTGGACGTCGTCAAGGGGCCGGGCGGCCGGCAGTTCCTCACCGTGGCGCCCGAGGTGATCACGGAGCTGACCGCCGAGGCGATGCACGACATCGCGCACTTCCTGCGCCCCGCGCACCTGGCCCAGCTGCGGGCGATCCTCGACGACCCCGAGGCCTCCCCGAACGACCGGTTCGTGGCGCTGGACCTGCTGCGCAACGCCAACATCGCCGCCAGCGGTGTGCTGCCGATGTGCCAGGACACCGGCACCGCGATCGTGATGGGCAAGCGCGGGCGGCACGTGCTGACCGACGGGACCGATGAGGAGGCCATCGCCCGCGGTGTCTACGAGGCCTACACCAAGCTGAACCTGCGCTACTCCCAGCTCGCCCCGCTGACCATGTGGGAGGAGCGCAACACCGGCACCAACCTGCCCGCGCAGATCGAGCTGTACGCCGAGGACCCGGACGGGCACCCGGACGTCTACAAGTTCCTGTTCATGGCCAAGGGCGGGGGCTCGGCCAACAAGTCGTTCCTTTACCAGGAGACCAAGGCGCTGCTCAACCCGACGCGGATGATGCAGTTCCTCGAGGAGCAGCTGCGCTCGCTCGGCACCGCCGCCTGCCCGCCGTACCACCTGGCCGTGGTTGTCGGCGGCACGTCGGCAGAGTACGCGCTGAAGGCGGCGAAGCTCGCCTCGGCGCGGTACCTGGACTCGTTGCCCACCAGCGGCTCGATACTCGGGCACGGGTTCCGCGACCTCGACCTGGAGCAGGAGATCCTCGAGCTGACGCGGCAGTTCGGCATCGGGGCGCAGTTCGGTGGCAAGTACTTCTGTCACGACGTCCGGGTGATCCGCCTGCCCCGGCACGGCGCCTCCTGCCCGGTGGCGATCGCGGTGTCCTGCTCGGCGGACCGGCAGGCCATGGCGAAGATCACCCCGTCCGGCGTGTTCCTGGAGAAGCTGGAGACCGACCCGGCACGGTTCCTGCCGGACACGACCGCCGCCGAACTGTCCGACGACATGGTCCACATCGACCTCAACCGGCCGATGGACGAGATCCGCGCGGAGCTGTCCAAGTACCCCGTCAAGACCCGGCTGTCGCTGACCGGACCGCTGGTGGTCGCCCGGGACATCGCGCACGCCAAGATCGCTGAGCGGCTCGACGCCGGGGAGCCCATGCCGCAGTACATGCGCGACCACCCCGTCTACTACGCCGGCCCGGCCAAGACCCCCGAGGGGTACGCGTCCGGCTCGTTCGGCCCGACCACGGCCGGGCGGATGGACTCCTATGTGGAGCGTTTCCAGGCGGCCGGCGGTTCGCTGGTGATGCTCGCCAAGGGCAACCGGTCGGCCGCGGTGACCCGGGCATGCCAGAAGTACGGCGGCTTCTACCTCGGCTCGGTCGGCGGCCCGGCGGCGCGGCTGGCGCAGGAGTGCATCCGGCGCGTGGAGGTGCTGGAGTACCCCGAGCTGGGCATGGAGGCGGTCTGGCGGATCGAGGTCGAGGACTTCCCGGCCTTCATCGTGGTCGACGACAAGGGCAACGACTTCTTCGCCGAGGTCACCAAGCCGGTGCTCACCATCGGCCGCCGCTGATCGCCCGTCCACGCTCTCCCCAGCATTTTCACGGAAAATGCTGTTTCTGATCTCCGATCCGGCGCATCTTCACCGAAGATGCGCGGGAGGATCGGCGCATGCCCGCCACGTTCCCGTCGCACGCGGCCGCCGTACTCGGGTTGAAGCTGTGGCGGCCGCGCCGCTTCGACGGGGTCGCGCTCGTCGTCGGCTCGGCCGCGCCGGACGCGGCGTATCCGCTCGCCGGCATCGTGTCGCTGCCGGAGACGCACACGCTGCCCGCGCTGTTCTGGTTCTGCCTGCCGGTCACGCTCCTCGGGACCGGGCTGGTCCGGTGGGCCGCCCCCACCGTGGCGGCGCACCTGCCGCGCCGGCCGGCCGCGCTGGCGCTGCGCGACTACGGCGTACTCGGCTCGGTGCGCCACCCGTGGCCGGTGACCGTCTGGTCGGCGCTGCTCGGCGCGGCGAGCCACCTGATGTGGGACGGGTTCACCCACGACCCGCGCGGGCACGGGTGGCTGTCCGCGCAGATCCGCGAACTCCAACGGGACGGGCTCTTCGGCCTGCCCTGGTGGGTGGTGACCGACCACCTGTCCACCGTGCTGGGCGCGCTGGTGGTGCTCGGTATCACCGTCTTGATCGGACGGCGGCGGCTGCTGCGCCGGTGGCACGGCCTGCCGGCGGACGGAGGCGCCCGGGCGCCCGGCGTCTTCTGGTCCGCGGCCGCCGCCGTGGCCACCCTCTACCCGCTGACCTGGCCGCTGCTGCCGTTCCCCTGGTCCGCCCACGTGCAGGGCGTACGGATGCTCTGGGCGGTCGCACTCGGCCTGCTCGCCGGTGTCGCCGCCACGCGGGTGGCTCGGCGACGCGGCTCGCCGAGGATCGGATCCGCAAGGTCGACGCGCTGACCGGCAGCCAACGGCCGGGCAGGTCCGGCCTGGGCAGCGCCAGATCATGTGCGGTGGGCGCGGTTGGTGGGCAGGATGGGAGGCGTGAGCACGGCAGAGCCAGCGGGTTACCGGATCGAACGCGACAGCATGGGTGAGGTGCGCGTCCCGGCGGACGCGCTGTGGCGGGCGCAGACCCAGCGGGCGGTGGAGAACTTCCCGGTCTCCGGGCGTGGGCTGGAACCGGAGCACATCCGGGCGCTCGCGCTGGTCAAGTGGGCGGCGGCCGAGGCCAACGCCGAACTCGGCGTGCTCGACCGCGAGGTCGCCGACGCGATCGCCGCGGCCGCCCTGTCGGTGGCCGAGGGCCACCACGACGACCAGTTCCCGGTCGACGTGTTCCAGACCGGGTCGGGTACCTCGTCCAACATGAACGCGAACGAGGTGATCGCCACGTTGGCGTCGGCCCGCCTCGGGCGCCCGGTGCACGCCAACGACCACGTCAACGCCTCGCAGTCCTCCAACGACGTGTTCCCCACCTCGATCCACCTGGCCGCCACGGCCGCCGTGACGCACCAGCTGATCCCGGCCCTGCGGCACCTGGTGTTCACGCTCGAGGCGAAGGCGGACGAGTTCGGCGAGGTGGTCAAGGCGGGGCGCACCCACCTCATGGACGCCACCCCGGTCACCCTCGGCCAGGAGTTCACCGGGTACGCCGCACAGATGCAGTACGGCATCGAACGGCTACAGTCGACGCTGCCCAGGCTGGCGGAGCTGCCGATCGGTGGGACCGCTGTCGGGACGGGGGTGAACACCCCGCCGGGCTTCGCCGCCACGGTCGTCGAGCGGCTGCGCGCCCGCACCGACCTGCCGCTCACCGAGGCCCGCAACCACTTCGAGGCGCAGGGCGCGCGGGACGCGCTGGTCGAGGCGTCCGGGCAGATGCGGGTCATCGCGGCCGGGCTTTACAAGATCGCGAATGACATCCGGTGGATGGGGTCGGGCCCGCGGGCCGGGCTGGCCGAACTGGTCATCCCCGATCTCCAGCCCGGGTCATCGATCATGCCCGGCAAGGTGAACCCGGTGATCTGCGAGTCGGTCCGCCAGGTCTGCGCTCAGGTGATCGGCAACGACGCCGCGGTCGCGTTCGCCGGCTCGCAGGGCGACTTCGAACTCAACGTGATGATGCCGGTCATGGCCCGCAACGTGCTGGAGTCGATCCGCCTGCTGGCCGCCGCGTGCCGCTTGCTCGCCGACCGCTGCGTCGCGGGCCTCGCCGCCAATGCCGACGTCGCACGCGGGTACGCCGAGGGCTCCCCGGCCATCGTCACGCCGCTCAACCGCTACCTCGGGTACGACGAGGCAGCGGCGGTCGCGAAGCAGGCGCTCGCCACCGGGCGGACGCTGCGCGAGGTCGTCATCGAACGGGGGCACGTGGCCGCGGGCCGGATCACCGAGGAGCAACTCGATGAGGCGCTGGACGTGCTGCGGATGACCCGGCCAAACGAGCCCATGTGACGCGCCCCGACGCTTCTACTCGATCCCGGCACGCTCCGAGGCTTTTGATCGACTCCGTTTTCAGGCAGTCGGGGTGTCGGGCGGGTTGGCGGGGCCGTGGTTTTCTGCATCTGGTGGGGTCGGCGGCGCGTCTCGCGCCCAGTTTTCTGCAATTTGGCGGGGTCGGTGGCCGCTCGACCGTGCGTTTTCCTGCATCTGGTGCACGCTGGGCAGGCGGTCACCGCGATTTCCTGCATCCGGCGCTGGGCTAACCCCGCACTTTTCCCGGAAATCGAGTCGATCATGGTCGCCAACCGCGGGACACGAGCGCGGCCTTGATCTCCCGTACGACTCCGGTGAAGTCGTACTGCAGGCGCCGGCTCGTCACGTGCAGGACGATCCAGCCCTCCGCCGCCAACTGGTTGAGTCGTCGGCGGTCGCGGTGCAACTGCTCGGGCTCGCCGTGCCACTGCCCGTCGTACTCGACCGCGACCTTGAACTCGGGCCAGGCGAGGTCGGGGTGGACGGCGACGCCGGACGGGAGCGGCACTGGGTACTGCGGCACCGGTTTGGGTAGCCCGGCGAGAACGAAGCGCACGCGCAGGCGCGACTCGGGCGGCGATTGGGCGCGTCCGTCGGCCAACGCGAGCGCCAACTGGACGCGCCGGCTCCCGGGCCTGCCGGCCGCGACCCAGTGGCCGACCTGCGCCGCCAGGTCCGCCGGGCGCAGCAGCCCTTGACCGAGGAGCGCGTCGATCACCGACACCGCCCAGTCCAGCTCGAACCAGGTGGCCACGTCACACGCCGTGCGTGCCGGTGCCGTGCGCGCCACCCCGGCGACCGTCGTGATGTCGCTTGCGTCGATCTCCATACGGTGGATCGACAACCCTTGCTGAGGCCCGACCCGTACCGTCGGCGGGACGATGACGTGGACGTCGTCGCGGAACGTGGCGGCGTGTCGGACTCCGTGCACATAGGCGGCCGATGGCCCGGCCAGTACCGCCTCCGGTGGCAGCCGGAGCAGCGCCGCCCGGCACTTCAGCGCGTGGTCGCGCTCGAGCCGGGCGTCCGCGTACACGTCGTGGAGGAGCCGAAGCCACCCCTTGCCGCGGAGCTGATGCCGCGTGAGCAGGTGGCGGCGCAGGGCCTCCGAGCCTCGGAAGACCTGCCATTGCAGCGCCTGCGGGCGGAACGGTTCTGGTGGCATGCCGGTCAGCGTGGGGCCAGCCGCTGGCTAGGGGAAGGGCTGTGGATAACGCGAGCCGCGCAGGCGAGCTGAGCCTGTGGAAAAGTCTCTTGATCGACTCGATTTCCGGGAAAAGTGCGGGGTTAGCCCAGCGCCGGATGCAGGAAATCGCGGTGACCGCCTGCCCAGCGTGCACCAGATGCAGGAAAACGCACGGTCGAGCGGCCACCGACCCCGCCAAATTGCAGAAAACTGGGCGCGAGACGCGCCGCCGACCCCACCAGATGCAGAAAACCACGGCCCCGCCAACCCGCCCGACACCCCGACTGCCTGAAAACGGAGTCGATCAAAAGCCTCGGAGCGTGCCGGGATCGAGTAGAAGCGTCGGGGCGGCCAGGACGAACGGCGAGCCGGAGCGGTCACGCGTGGCGGCGGGCGATGGGCGGGGATCCTGGCGTCAGGAGAGCGCGCGGGCGATCGCGGCGGCCGCGGCGACCACCAGAGGGCCGACCGCGCCGGTGTCGAGCGCGGCCAGAGCGACGACGCCGACGCTCGCCGCGAGCCCTTCGACCCCCGGGACCGGCGCCGCCACGCCGTACGCCCCAGGTTGCAGCTCACCCGCGGTCGCCACCCACCCGTGCTCGCCGCGCTGCCCGGCGAGGATCGCCCGGCCCGCGGCGCCCCGGTCGAGCGGGTGGCGCGAGCCGGTCCGGTACGCCACGTGGAACTGCGTCCAGCTCGGCTCCACCACGGCCAGCGCCACCGCCTCCTCGCCCTCGGCGACGGTGAGGTGCGCCGTCGCCCCCACCTGCTCGGCCAGCCTCCGCAGCTCCGGCAGCGCGGCGTCGGCCAGCAACGGCTGCGCCCGCCGGGCGAGGTGCAGCACGCCGGCCCCGAGCCGCAGCCGCCCGGCCTGGTCGCGGCGCAGCATCCCGTGCGTCGCAAGGGTCCCGGCCAGCCGGTAGACCACCGCCCGACCCACACCCAGCCGCGCCGCGGCCTCGCTGATCGTCAGGCCGGCCGGCACGTCGGCGACCAGGTGCAGCAGGCGCAGGCCCCGGTCCAGGGTCTGCGCGGTCTCCGGTCGCCGGACGCCGTCGTGCTCAACCATCGCAGGCGAGGGTACGACGTGACCGTGGGCCGCCGGACAGCGTGGCGTCGGGTGGCGGCAGCGCGTCCGGCCGGTCGACCGGCGCTGCCGCCCGCAGCCGGGTCCGGCGACGCGTTTGCCGCCCGCCGTCCGGCGCGGGGGTCCGGCTGCGGATACCCTCGTAGGGTGACGCTCAGGCTGTACGACACCGCGACCCGCACAGTGCGGGACTTCGTCCCGCGGGAGCCCGGCAAGGTCGGGATCTACCTGTGTGGCCTGACGGTGCAGTCTGAACCGCACATCGGGCACCTCCGCTCGGGTGTCAGCTACGACGTGCTGCGCCGCTGGCTGCTGTACTCCGGGTACCAGGTGCGGTTCATCCGCAACATCACCGACATCGACGACAAGATCCTCCTGCGGGCGCAGGCGGAGGGCGTGCCGTACTGGTCGATCGCGTACGCCAACGAGCGGGTCCTGGCGAAGGCGTACGACGCGCTGGGGGTGCTGCCGCCGACCTATGAGCCGCGCGCCACCGGACACATCCCGGAGATGCACGAGTTGATCGCGATGCTGATCGACCGTGGGCACGCGTACCCGGCCGAGGACGGCTCCGGCGACGTGTACTTCGACGTGAAGTCGTACGCCGACTACGGGTCGCTGAGCGGGCAGCGGCCGGAGGCGATGCTGCCCTCGGAGGACGGGCCCGAGCGGGCCAAGCGGGACCCGCGCGACTTCGCCCTGTGGAAGGGCCCGAAGCCGGGCGAGCCGGCCGACGCGTACTGGCCGAGCCCGTGGGGGATCGGCCGGCCGGGCTGGCACATCGAGTGCTCGGCGATGTCGTGGCGCTACCTGGGCGAGGAGTTCGACATCCACGGCGGCGGGCTCGACCTGGTCTTCCCGCACCACGAGAACGAGCTCGCCCAGTCGCGCGGGGCTGGGTTCGGCTTCGCCCGCTACTGGGTGCACCACGGGCTGCTCAACCTCGGCGAGGCCAAGATGAGCAAGTCGCTCGGCAACGTGATCGACGTGCCCGCGGTGGTGGCGATGGGCATCCGTCCGGTCGAGCTGCGCTACTACCTGGCGGCTCCGCACTACCGGTCGCGGATCGACTATTCGGAGGAGTCGCTGCGCGAGGCGGCCGCGGCGTACCGGCGCATCGAGGGTTTCGTGCAGCGGGCCGCGCAGCGGGTCGGTGCGGTCGAGCCGGGCCCGATCTGCACCGAGTTCATCGAGGCCATGAACGACGACCTCAACACCGCGAAGGCCCTGGCCAGCGTGCACGAGGTGGTCCGCGCCGGCAACACCGCCCTAGCCGACGGCGACGAGCAGGCGGTACGCGGGGCGCTGGCGAGCGCACGGGCAATGATGGGCATCTTCGGGCTGGACCCCCTCGACCCACAGTGGAGCGAGGCGGGTGCGACGACCGGGCTGCAGGAGACGGTCGACGAGCTGGTCCGGATCGCCCTGCACGAACGGGAGCAGGCGCGTGCCCGGCGCGACTGGGCCACCGCGGACGCGCTGCGCGACCGGCTCAAGGCGGCCGGGGTGGTCGTCGAGGACACCCCGCAGGGCCCACGCTGGACGATCGAAGATGCCCGGTAACAGCCAGCGCCGGGGAAGGCGCACGACACCGAAGCCCGGCCCGAAGAAGGGCTCCGGCGGCCAGCGCCGCGCCGGCCTGGCCGGCCGGGGACACACCCTGCCCGCCGAGGAGCGGCCCTGGCACAAGGGGTACTCGGGGGATGAGCCGGTGCCGAAGCGTACGGCGTGGAAGCAGGAGAAGGAGCGGCGGCGGGCCGCCGCCAAGGGTCGCATCCCGAAGGTGGGTACGCCCGGCGCGAAGGCGACCGGCCGCACCGCCAAGGCCGGGCCGAAGGTCGCCCCAGGGCGCAGGGCCGCGCCACCGCAGGACGCCCCGGAGCTGCTGGTCGGGCGCAACCCGGTGGTCGAGGCGCTGCGGGCGAACGTGCCGGCGACGGCGCTCTACGTGGCGCTCAACATCGACATCGACGACCGGGTCAACGAGGCGGTGCGCACCGCCGCGAACCGCGGGGTGCCGATCCTCGAGGTGGCCCGCACGGAACTGGACCGGATGACCGGGGGCGTGCTGCACCAGGGCATCGGGCTGCAGGTGCCGCCGTTCGCGTACGAGCCGTTCGACGACCTGCTCGCCGCCGCGGCCGAGCAGGCTCAGCCGCTGCTCGTGGCGCTCGACGGCGTGACCGACCCGCGCAACCTCGGCGCGGTCGTCCGGTCGGCGGCGGCCTTCGGCGCGCACGGCGTGCTCATCCCCGAGCGGCGGGCCGCGGGCATGACGGCGACCGCCTGGCGGACCAGCGCCGGTGCCGCGGCCCGGACGCCGGTGGCGCGGGTGACCAACCTGACCCGGGCGCTGAAGGCGTGCCAGGAGCGCGGCTTCATGGCCGTCGGGCTCGACGCCGACGGGGAGGCCGGGCTCTACGACCTGGAGGTGGCGGTCGGGCCGCTGGTGGTCGTGGTCGGCTCCGAGGGGCGGGGAATGTCCCGGCTGGTCGGCGAGACGTGTGATCTGCGCGTGCGGATCCCGATGAGTTCGGAGATCGAGTCGCTGAACGCGAGCGTGGCGGCGGCGGTAGCCCTCGCCGAGGTCGCCCGCCGCCGCTCGCTGCTGCCCGCCTCCTAGCCGGTCGAACGCGCTTGCCGGCTCACGCCGGCCGGTTCACGCCCGCCGGCTCGCAGTGGCCGGCGCACGCTGGTCGGTCAGATGCGCTGGCCGGTCACCGCGTTGAACGCGTGGTGGTGGCCCGGGCGCGGCTTGACGTAGACCGTCTCGCCCATGCTCGGCGTGTTGCGGCCGTCGGTGCGCACCACGAACCGCTCGGCACCGCTGTCCAGCGTGGCGTGGCCGTAGACGTACGCGTCGGAGCCCAGCTCCTCGACCAGCTCGACCTCGATCGGCATGCCCCCCTCGGACTCGCTGACCAGGTCGCAGTCCTCGGGCCGGAAGCCCACGGTGACCTTGCCGTCGCCGCCGTCGGCACGGGCGGCTTCGACCTGCTCCCGGGTCAGCGGCAGCACCATGCTGGCGAAGACCGCGCCCTCGTCGCTGAGCGGGACCGTCTTGATGTTCATCGCGGGCGAGCCGATGAAGCCGGCCACGAAGACGTTCTGCGGCTTGTCGTACAGGACCCGTGGGGTGTCGACCTGCTGGAGCACGCCGTCGAGCAGCACGGCCACCCGGTGCCCCATGGTCATCGCCTCCACCTGGTCGTGGGTGACGTACACCGTGGTGGTGCCGAGCTTGGCCTGCAGCGCGGCGATCTGCGAGCGGGTCTGCACCCGCAGCTTGGCGTCCAGGTTGGACAGCGGCTCGTCCATGAGGAACACCTGCGGCTCGCGGACGATGGCGCGGCCCATGGCGACGCGCTGCCGCTGGCCACCCGAGAGCGCCTTGGGCTTGCGGTCCAGGTAGTCCTCGAGCTGGAGCAGCGCCGCCGCCTCCTTGACCCGCCGGTCGATCTCCGCCTTCGGGGTCTTGCGCAGCTTGAGCGCGAACGCCATGTTCTCGTACACCGTCATGTGCGGGTAGAGGGCGTAGTTCTGGAAGACCATCGCGATGTCACGGGCCTTGGGCGGCAGGTGGGTGACGTCGCGGTCGTCGATGTGGATGGAGCCCGAGTCCACGTCCTCGAGCCCGGCGAGCATCCGCAGGCTGGTGGACTTGCCGCACCCGGACGGGCCGACCAGGACGAGGAACTCGCCGTCGCCGATCTCCAGGTCGAGCGAGTCGACCGCGGGGCGCTTGGTGCCCGGGTAGATCCGGGTCGCCTTGGCGTAGGTGACCGTAGCCATGAGAGGCCGTCCTTTCACCGGCAGGAACGTGCCGGACGATCCGAGTGAAAGTGCGGGCAGCCGGTCGGCGGCCCGGGTGCTCGTCACCGTAACGGCCGGGCCGGATGGCTGCCAAGTCCCCCTACCTGTCCGGAAAGCGGATGGGTAGGGACGGACATCATGGATCAGGCACGAACCACCGCCCGGTGGCTGGGTGCTCGCCGGCCGGCCCGCGTACCATCGCTGGGGCACCTCTCGCCGGCGTGGCGCAACTGGCAGCGCACCCGACTTGTAATCGGAAGGTTGCGGGTTCGAGTCCCGCCGCCGGCTCTCGCAAGACCGCACGACAACGGCGGGTCGGCTGACGGTCACATGATCGTTCCTCCTTGTCGGTGTCACGCCGATGTCACACTCCTCAGCGTCGAGGCTGCCGCGCGCAGCGCCGACCTGCGAGTGGGCGTAGGTGCGGACGGTGAAAGCCGCGTCCGCGTGGCCGAGCCACGCCGTGATCACCGCCGAGGGCACATCCTGCAGGTTCGGGGCCTAGGCCGCTGGGCTAGCGCCCTGGCGTACGAAAACGTCGGGTGCAGCCGGCAGATGCGTTATGGCCGGCGCGGGCGGGGAACTAGTCCGTGCGACCGGTACGGCAAGGGGGTGTCGTGGTCTTACGAGCGAGGGTGCGGCCGCCCACCGCGTTGGGGATGGTGTTGACCCCGAAGTGCCGCTGGTACCTCCGACGCGTGCGGCGCCCGCCCGGTGGGTACGAACCATTCCGCCGGGACCGCAGCGGCCTGCGGCTCCTTTTGCCGCAGAAGCGGGCGCTGCGTCGGCAGTACCACATCCGTGAGCGGCAGTTGGCGCGCACGCTGGACGAGGCGGCCCGCCGGGCCGGCGAGACCAGCGAGGACCTGGTCACGCTTCTGGAGCAGCGCCTGGACGCGCTCGTGTGGCGAGCGGGCTTCGCCGAATCCGTGGGCCAGGCCCGTCATCTGGTCGGCCACAACAACGTCACGGTCGACGGCTGCAAGGTGAACCTCCCCTCCTACCGGTTGCACCCCGGTCAGACCATCGAGGTACGCGCCTCTCGGCGGTACAAGACGCCGTTCGTGCTCGCCGCCCGGCAGGCCGTGGACACGCCACCGCCGTACCTGGAGGTGCATCCCACCGAGCTGCGCGCCACCCTGATCAGGGAGCCCCGCAAGGGAGATGTGCCGGAGCTGCGCGACGTGCAACTGGTGCTGCTGCGTTAGGCCGCCTGATCAAGCTAGGCCGAATCGACGATGAGCCACATGCGGCGGCGCTGCGATCCAGGCGTCGACGAGCCTGGTTTCGCATTCGAGCGCCGATGCGGGTGCCGCGTGGGTAGCGTGTCCGTGGGCGGAGCGAAGCTCCGTCAAGGCCCCCGTTCGGCGTTCGTGACGCCGCCGGGGGCCGACTACGACGAGTGGCCGGCCCCATCGCGCATCCGCTCGGGTGGGCGCATCGGAAGCCGGCCACCGAAGCCGCTGGCCGCACCCCCGTTACCCACGGGTCACCTGTCACCTGGATGGTGCGCGGCATCGATATCATTCGGGCTGTGCCGGTCCCCTCGTTCAGCCGCCACGTACGCGGCCGCCTGTCCGGCATGCGGTGGGCCCGAGCAATGGAGGAACGGTTCGTCGCTTCGCCGCGCAACGGCGGAGGCGAACCCCGCAAGTACTTCGTGGTCTGTGGCGACGATGCCCTCGCGTACCGGCTCGTCCGCGAGTTGACCGGACGCTACAACGCCGACGTGACAGTGATCGTGCGGTCCCGGCACCGCAACTACGCGCCGCGGATGGCCCGGATCGGGGGTGTGCGGCTGCTGGAGGCGGACCGGGCGGACGGCGACGCCTTCAAAGCCGCGCGGATAGGCGTTGCCGACGCCCTCGCCCTGGTCGAGCAGAACGATGTCGGCAACATCGACGCGGCGCTGATCGCCCAGGAGATCAACCCGCAGCTGCGGCTCGTCATGCGGGTGTTCAACACCAGCCTCGGGTACCGCATCCGGGCGCTGCTGCCCAACTGCGTCGCGCTCTCCGACGCGGCGATGGCCTCACCGGTGTTCGTGTCCGCCGCGTTGGGCGAGGTCGAGCTGAACCACGTACGGCTGCCCGGCCGCACGCTCTTCGTCGCGCAGCGCGATGAGATCAAGCCACACCAGGTGATGTGCGGTCTTGCGGTACTGCCGCCGTCACCCCCGCCGGAGTCAAGCGCGGCCGAGATGGCGGCGGAGGCGGAGGTCCTGCCGGACGACCCCGACCGCGCCGACCTCGTGCTGGCCGTGGCCGACGGTGCCGGGCCCGCCTCGCTCGCCGGGCAGGGCGACGGGGGCGAGGGCGCCGACAGCGGCAAATGGCGCCGGCGCCGAGCGCAACGCCTGTACCGCTGGCGCCTTCCGGCGCTCCGGGAGGCGCTGGCGGAGTTGATCGACCGCAAGCTGTGGCTGACCGTCGCCGCGCTGGCCGCCGTGTTCGTCTTCGGCGTCGTCGCGCTCGGTGCGATGCAAGGGCTGCCGTTCGGGGACGCGATCTACGTGGTGCTGCTCACCGCCGTCGGCGGGGGTGAGCCGGATGGGGCCACCGAACTCAGCGGCTGGGAGCAGCTCACCACGATCATCATCACGCTGGCCGGTCTCGCGCTCGTGCCGGTCGCCACCGCCACGTTGGTCGAGGCGATCGTGCAGGCCCGGCTGGCGGTGGCGCTCGGCCGGCTGCGCCAGCCGGTCGCCGACCACGTGGTCGTGATCGGGCTGGGCAACGTGGGCACGCGGGTCATCCGGGGCCTGCACGAGTTCGGCGTGCCGGTGGTGGCCATCGACCGTGTGCCGACCGCCCGCGGCGCGGACCTGGCCCGTCGCTTGGGCATCCCGCTCATCATCGGGGACGCCGCCGACGAGGCCACGCTGCGGGCGGCATCCGTGCAGACCTGCCAGGCGCTGGTCGTGCTCTCCACCGACGACAACGTCAACCTCGAGGCGGCGCTGAGCGGACGGGAGCTCAAGCCGGACCTGCGGGTCGTGCTGCGGCTGTTCAACGGCGACTTCGCCCGACGGGTGCAGCGCGCCTTCGGCGTCACCGCCTCATACAGCGTCTCCTACGTCGCGGCACCCTCGTTCGCCGCCGCGATGATGGAGCGCGAGGTGCTCACCAGCATCCCGGTGGGCCGCCGGGTGCTGCTCATCGCCGAGGTCTCGGTGGCGCCCGGATCCGACTTCGACGGCCGCGCGGTCGGATCCGTGAACCTGAGCGGCAAGCTGCGGGTGCTCGCGCTCAATCCTCGGAAGGAACGGTATCCGATGTGGACGCCGCCGGCCGGGCGACGGATCCGCCCCTACGACCGCCTGATCGTCGTCGCCACCCGGGCCGGCCTCGCGTACGCCGTGGAGTGCAGCACCCCGTCGGAGGCCGAGCCCGAGCCGGGCGGCGCGCAGCGGGCCCGGGTGCCCAAGCCGCGCTGATCGCGCCGACTGATCTAGCGTGAGGGGCATGGTGACGCGGCGGGTGCCGGGCGGCTGGTGGCCGGAGGCTCTGCTGCTGGCCGGGTTCGTCGCGCTGACCGCGGCGCTCGCCGCGGGCTGGTTCCTCGACCTCGACCTCGCGGTGCGCGCGTGGTCCGAGCGGCACCAGAGCACGGTGATCTACTGGGCCGCCCGGGCCTTGAACTACCTGGGCAACAGCGGACCGCTGTCGGTGCTGGCGCTGGTGATCGCCGCGCTCGTCGCGCGGCGGCTCGGGTCGCTGCGCCCGCTGCTCGTCCCGGTCATCGCGTTCGCCGTCACCATCGGGGTGGTCCTGCCGGTGAAGCTCCTGACCGACCGGGCCGCCCCGAGATCCCCGCTGTCCGACGCCGTGGAGCCGTTCAACGACCTGCCGCCCGGGGAGTACGGCGAGTCGTACCCGGCCGGGCACATGGTGGTGGCGATCATCTGGTTCCGGGTGCTCCTCACGCTGGTCGCGGCGCTCGTGCCCGTCCCGTCCCGGCTAGGCGTCGCGATCCGGGTCGCGCCGCCGCTGATCGTGGCCTTCACCACGACGTACCTGAACTTCCACTGGCTGACCGACGTCGTCGCGGGTCTGCTGCTCGGGCTCCTGCTGGACCGCCTGCTCGCCCGCGTGCCGTGGATGCAATTGACGCCGGCTACGCCGACGCGAGCAGCCGACAGAAGTGGGTGACCGCCGCGGCCATCGCGTCCCGGGCCGGTGCCAGGTACCTACGCGGGTCGACGGTCGTCGCGTCGCCGGCGAGGAACTCCCGCACGGCGCCGGTGAAGGCGATGTTCAGCGCCGTGCCGATGTTCACCTTCGCGATGCCTCCGGCCACGGCCCGGCGCAGCTCATCGTCGGGCACGCCGGAGGAGCCGTGCAGCACCAGCGGCACCGGGACGGCGGCCCGCAGCGCCGCGATCAGCGCGTGGTCCAGCGCGGCGTCCCGGGTGGTCATGGCGTGCGTGGAGCCGACCGCGACGGCGAGGGCGTCCACGCCGGTCTCCTTCACGTACGCTGCCGCCTCGGCCGGATCGGTACGGGCGCCGGGCGCGTGCGGGTCGAGCGGCGGCTCGCCGTCCTTGCCGCCGACCGCGCCCAGCTCGGCCTCGACCCACAGCCCGTGTCGGTGGGCGAACGCGGCGGCGTCCCGGGTGGTCTCGACATTGCGTGCGAACGGCAGCCGGGACGCGTCGACCATCACCGAGCCGAAGCCGTGCTCGGGCGCCTGGCGCAGCAGCGCCGGGGAGACGACGTGATCGAGGTGCAGCGCCACGTCCACGGTCGACGCCTCGGCGACCGCCCGGGCAGCCGCCGCGATCGGCGCGAGCCGGCCACCGTGAAAGCGCACGGCGTTCTCGCTGATCTGCAGGATGACCGGCCGGCCGGCGGCCTCCGCGCCCGTGACGATCGCCTCGGCGTGCTCGATGGTGATCACGTTGAAGGCGCCGACACGGCCGGGCGCGACGAGCTGTCCGGTGGGTACGAGTGCCATCAGACCTCCTCGATGATCGCGGTCGGCCGCAGCCGGCGGTAGTCGGACAGGTTCACGGATCCGGCGACCGGCGCGATCACCGCCGCGGCCGACAGCGCGACCGCGTCCCGCAACCGCTCGGGCCAGGGGTGGCGCTGGATCATGCCCCGGGCCAGGGCGGCGACGCAGGCGTCTCCCGCCCCGGTCGGGTTGCCGGCCACCGGCTCGGGCAGGAACGCGCGCCGGACCACGCCGTCCGTGGTCGCGGCCACCAGGCCCGCGCTGCCGAGCGAGGCGACCGCCTCGCGGGCGCCGAGCGAGCGCACCTCCTCGACCGCCTTGGCCGTGTCGAGCCCGTTGGCCGCGTCGGGCCCGTTGGCCGCGTCGGCCGCCGGGCCCGTCGCACCCGGCCGCGGATCGGGTACGGCGAGCGCCCGGCCGACGAGGCCCGCGAACTCCTCGGCGTTGGGCTTGACCAGGTCGGGGCCGGCGGCGAGCCCGTGGCGCAGCGCGGCCTGGTCCGCGTCCAGCACGGTCTGCGCGCCCGCCGACCGGGCCAGGTCGATGAGTACGGCGTACCCGTCGGCCGGCACGCCGGGCGGCAACGAGCCGGACAGGACGACGACCCGCGCGTCGCGGGCCAGGTCGGTGAAGCGGCGCAGGAACGCCGACCACTCATCGGCGCTGACCGTCGGCCCGGGTTCCCACAGCCCGGTCGCGCCCTCGCCGTCGTAGACCACAACGGTGCGCCGGGACTCGGCGGCGATCACCACGAACGCCTCGCGTACCCCCTCGGCGGCGAGCAGGGACCGGATGCGCCCGCCGCTGGCGCCGCCGGCGAGGCCGGTGGCCACGACGGGTTCACCGAGCGCGTGCAGCACCCGGGCGACATTCACGCCCTTGCCGCCGGCCCGCTCGGCGACCTCGGCCACCCGGTGCGTCTGACCAGGCACGAGCACCGGCACCCGGTACGTCACGTCCAGGGCCGCGTTGAGCGTGACGGTGAGGATCATCCGGCCGGCTCCGGGTCGGCTCCGGCGGGCTCCGAATCAGCGACCCAGGCGCCGGCGCGCATGACCCGCCGCACCCGCAGGTCGGTGCCGAGGACCACGAGGTCCGCCCGAAGTCCCGGCACGAGCGCCCCGACGCTCCCGGCCAGGCCGATCGCCCGGGCCGGTGTCGTGGCCGCCATCGCGGCCGCATCCACGATGGACACGCCGGCGTCGACGGCGCGGCGCAGTGCGGCGTCCATGGTCAGCGTGCTGCCGGCGATGGAGCCGGGTGAGCCGTCCGCGGTGGCGAGCCGCGCGGTCCCGCTGGCGACGACCACCGGCTGCCCGCCCAGTTCGTACTCGCCGTCGGGCATGCCGGTCGCCGCGATCGCGTCGGTGACCAGCGCGGCACGGCGCGGGCCGGTCACGGTGGTGGCGAAGGCGAGCGTGCCGTCGTGCAGGTGCACGCCGTCGGCGACGAACTCGCAGACCACCTCGGGCGCGCCGAGCAGCGCGAACACCGGTCCGGGATCGCGGTGGTGCGGTGGGCGCATGCCGTTGAAGACGTGGGTGCCGACGCTCGCGCCGGCGGCGACCGCGGCGAGCGTCTGCTCGTACGACGCGTCGGTGTGCCCGACGGCGGCGACGACGCCATGCTCGCGCAGCAGCCGGACGGCGTCGAGCGCGCCGGCCCGCTCCGGGGCGAGGGTGACCATCCGCACCGCCCCGGCGCCGAGCGCGAGCAACCCGGCCAGCTCGTCTGGGTCCGGGTCGCGCAGGTACGCCGGGTTCTGCGCGCCGCACCGCACCGTGGACAGGTACGGCCCCTCGAAGTGGATGCCGGCGATCACCCCGGCCGCCACCAGCGGGGCGAACGCCTCGGTGGCCTGGCGCATCAGCTCGACGGGGGAGCTGACCAGGCTCGCGAGCATGGTCGTGGTGCCGTGGCGCAGGTGGAAAGCGGCCGCGGCGCGGGCCTCGTCGGGGTCGCCGGTGGTGAACGTGTGCCCGCCCCCGCCGTGTACGTGGATGTCGACGAATCCGGGCAGGATCCAGGGCGGCCCGGCCTGACCGGGGCCCGCGCTACCCGGGCTTTGGGTTCCCGGGCTCCCGGTGACCGCCGTGATCCGGTCGCCGGTGATCTCGACGTACCCGTCGACGATGCCGCTCGGTGTGACCACCCGTCCGTTGATCCTCACCGTTCGCCTCCTTGTCCGGCATGGCGTCCCGGGCCGAGGTCCAGCGCGAGCAGGGCGGCGCCGAGGCAGCCAGCCTCGTCGCCGAGCGCGGCGCGTACCAGCCGCGGCTCGCGGTGGAACGTCAACCGGTCGCGCACCGCGTCTTCCAGTGGCATGAGTAGTTGCTCGCCCGCCTGGGCCAGGCCCCCACCGATGACGACGATCTCGGGGTCGAAGAGCGCCACCCCGGTGAGCAGGCCGTCGGCGAGCGCGTCTATCGTCTCCCGCCACACGTCGGCGGCCACCGGATCGCCGCCCGCGGCGAGCGCCGCCACCTCCGCGGCGGTGGCGGTTCCGGCAGTGGCGGCGCCGGCGGGGGCGATGTTGGCAGGGGCCGCCGCTGCCGCGTACCGGCGGGCCACCGCGGCGGCCGACGCCACGGCCTCCAGACAGCCGCGGGCGCCGCAGCCGCAGACCGCCCCGCCGGGCCGCACGATCACGTGCCCGATCTCGCCGGCCGCGCCGTGGGCGCCCGGGAACGCGGTTCCGTCCACGATGTACGCCGCGGCGATGCCGGTACCGATCGCCAGGAACAGCATGTGCCGCGTCCCGCGCCCGGCGCCGAGCCGGGCTTCGGCGAGCCCTCCGGCCCGCACGTCATGGCCGAGCACAGCGGGCAGCCCCAGCCGGTCGGACACGATGTCGCGCAGCGGTACGTCCCGGAAGCCCACGTTCGCCGACCACACGGCCACGCCGGCCGGCTCGTCGACGACCCCGGGTACGACGACGCCGATCGCCCGCGGGCCCGACCCGTCCGCGCGCACCGCTGCGTCGAGCAGCCCACCGGCGACCTCGATGATCGTCTCGATGACCGCGTCCGGGCCCCGGTCTGCCCGGGTCGGCTGGCGCCGGGCGTATCGCACCGACCCGTCGGCGGCGACCAGGGCCGATTTGATCGCCGTGCCACCGACGTCGAGCGCGACGACGAGGTCCCGGCTCATCCGAGGACCACGGAACGGGTCAGGTGGCGCGGGGCGTCCGGGTCGAGCCCGCGATGGGCCGCGAGCGCGACGGCGAGCCGCTGGGCGAGGACGAGGTCGGCGAGCGGGTCGCGGGTGGCGTGGACGAAGGTCGCGCCGGTGCGGGCCACATCCTCGGCCAGCCCGGACGGCACGTCACCGAACGCCCACACCGCCCGGCCGGGCGCGGCGATCGCGATCGGCCCGTGCCGGTAGTCCATGGCCGGGTACGCCTCGGTCCAGAAACCGGCCGCCTCGCGGCACTTCAGCGCCGCCTCGTGGGCCAGCCCGACCGTCCATCCCCGGCCGAGGAAGGTCACCTGCGCCAACGTCGCCGGGTCCAGCGGCAGCGGGGCGGTCAGCGCGTCCGCCGCGTCACGGACCGCGGCGGACAGGTCCTCGCCGAGGTGGGTACGCAGCAGCGCCAGCGCGGTCGTCGCGAAGCGGGTCTGCACCACGGACCTCTCGTCGGCGAACGCCAGGCAGACCGGGTCGCGCACCAGGCCCGCCCCGGGCGACTGGTCGTCGCCGACGATCCCCGTCGTGGCCACGCCGTCCGGCAGGGCGCGCAGCAGGTCCAGCACCTCTGTCGTGGTGCCGGAACGGGTGATCGCCACGACCCGGTCGTAGCGGCGGGTGAGCGGGAACTCCGACGCCGGGAAGGCGTCCGTCTCACCGTGCCCGGCTCGCTCGCGCAGTCCGGCGTACGCCATCGCGATGAACCACGACGTGCCGCAGCCGACCACGGCGACCCGCTCCCCGGGGCGGGGTAGCCGGTCGGCCACGGCGGTGGTGGTGGCCAGGTCGGCGGCGCGCCGCCAGCAGTCGGGCTGGCTGGCGATCTCCCTGACGACGTGTGCCATGGCGCTCCAGGGAGTCGGGGGGCACAGGGGGTGCGCGAAACAGTTTGCTTTAGTGGGATTCCGAGCGTCATTCTGCACGATTGCTCGCACAGGTCGCAAACACCCGGCCGGGTCTGCCGGCCCTTCGCGCCTCCCCCGTTTTGCATTCGGCCTGTTTCGCGCATTACTGTGCAGGCATCAGTCACCGTCCGCGCATGGAGGCTGCGGTGGACCGGTATTCCCGCTGGAACTCGCTCCTCGAACTGCTCACCGAGACTGGACGGATCAGTGTCGAGGAGGCCGCCAACCGGCTCAACGTCTCTCAGGCGACGATCCGCCGGGACTTCGACCAGCTCGCGCAGCAGCAGATGATCACCCGTACCCGGGGTGGAGCCGTCGCCAACGGCGTCTCCTACGACCTCCCGCTGCGGTACAAGACCGCCAAGCACTCCGCCGAGAAGCAGCGCATCGGCGCGGCCGCCGCCGCCCTCGTGTCAGCCGGCATGGTGGTCGGCCTCAACGGGGGTACGACCACGACCGAGGTGGCCCGGGCGCTGGCGGTGCGCCCGGAGCTGAACAGCAGCCCGGAAGGTCCACAGCTGACGGTCGTGACGAACGCGCTGAACATCGCCAACGAGCTGCTGCTGCGGTCCCGCATGAAGATCGTCGTGGCTGGCGGGGTGGTGCGCCCGCAGTCGTTCGAGCTGGTCGGCCCGCTCGGCAGCGCGCTGCTGCGCGAGGTGACCCTCGACATGGCGCTGCTCGGCGTCGACGCGCTCGACGTGTCGCTCGGGGCCGCGGCCCACCACGAGGGTGAGGCGGCGATGAACAGCCTGATGGTCGCCCGCGCCCGGCGGGTGGTCATCATCGCCGACTCCTCCAAGCTCGGCCGGCACGCCTTCGCCCGGATCTGCCCGCTCGATCGCATCGAGACGTTGGTGACCGACTCGGGCGCTTCGCCCGAGACGGTGGCCGCATTCGAGGCGGCCGGCGTACGGGTCATCGTGGCTTGAGCCTCCCCCTACGCGCGCCGTATCCGGCGTAGGATTACCGCCCGTGGCTGCCGTTATCGAGATTCAGGGCTTACGCAAGACGTACCGGAGTCTGCGCCGAGGTCGGCGTCAAGCCCTCGACGGATTCGACATGATCGTCGAGGAGGGCCAGATCCACGGCTTCCTCGGCCCGAACGGGTCGGGCAAGACGACGACCCTGCGCACGCTGCTCGGCCTGATCAAGGCCAACGGCGGGCGGATGCACATCCTCGGCCGGCCCGTGCCCGACGAGCTGCCCGCCGTCATCGGGCAGGTCGGGGCGATCGTGGAGAGCCCGCAGTTCTTCCCACACTTCTCCGCGCGGGACACGCTCTCCCTGCTCGCCGACGCCGGCGGCGTGCCGAAGACCCGGGTCGACGAGGTCCTTGAACAGGTCGGGCTGCGCGACCGCGCCAAGGACCGGGTCAAGACGTACTCGCTGGGCATGAAGCAGCGCCTCGCGGTGGCCTCGGCCCTGCTCAAGCAGCCACGCCTGCTTATCCTCGACGAGCCGGCGAACGGGCTCGACCCGGGCGGCATCCGCGAGATGCGCGACCTGATGCGCTCGCTCGTGGAGATCGGCATCACCGTCGTGCTGTCCAGCCACATCCTCGGCGAGGTGCAGCAGCTCTGCGACTCGGTGACGATCATCTCGCTGGGCCGGCGGGTCGCGACAGGGCCCGTCTCGGAGGTGCTCGCCGAGCACTCGTCCGGCTCGGTCCGGGTGCGGCTCGAGCCCGGTGCCGACCTGCAGGCCGCGGCCGACCTGCTGACCTCGTCCGGCGCCGGGGTCAGCGTCCAGTCGGACCATCTGATGGTCAGCGGCGTCGAACGACCGGCCTGGGTGACCCGCACGCTGGCCGAGAAGGGCGTCTACGTGAACGAACTGACCCCGGTCACCGCGGACCTGGAGGACGTGTTCCTGCAACTGACCGGCACCGCCCCGGTACCCGGCCACCACCGTCAGGTGGACCAGAGCGTGGAGGTGCCGGCATGAGGCTGGTCAAGGCGGAGTGGCGCCGGCTGTTCAAGCGCCGGATCACGCGTGTCATGCTCGCCATCGCCGTGCTCGTGCTCGGCGCGGTCGCAACGGGCATGTGGTTCAGCAACCAGAAGGTGGGTCCCGCCGAGCTCGCCGCCGCCGAGCAACGCGCCCAGCAGGAGTACCAGCAGTCGTTGGAGTCGTTCCGGCAGCACTGCGCGGAGCTCCAGCAAAGATCCGACGTGGATCCGCGGGAGACGCAGTTCTGCGAGGACCCGCTGGGGGGCCCGCAGCCTGAGCACTTCGAGGCCGAGTGGTACCTGCCGCCGACCTTCGACTTCAAGCGCGAGTTCCCGGCGATGATCACGCTCTTCGCCGGCGTACTCGCGCTCGTCGGCTTCGTCGTGGGGGCGTCCTTCGTCGGCGCCGAGTGGCACAGCGGCGCGATGATGAACCTGCTGCTGTGGCGGCCACGACGTCTACAGGTGCTGCTGACCAAGCTCGGCACGCTGCTGGTCGGGCTGCTGGCGGTCGGGCTGGTCCTCGGCGCGGCGTGGACCGCCGCCTTCTGGGCGATCGGCACGTACCGCGGCATCGTGGAAGGGATGACCCCGGGCACCTGGCAGTCGCTGGCGCTGACCGGGGCTCGTGGGCTGGGGCTGATGCTCATCGCCGCGGCCGTCGGCTTCGGCATCGCCTCGCTCGGCCGGCACACGGCGATGGCGCTCGGTGCCGTGATCGGCCTCGTGGTCGTCGGCTTCGTCGGCGTGGGTATCGTGGTTCAGGTCCTGCAGGTGCGGTTCGGGGAGGCCTACCTGTGGCCGACGTACCTGATGGCGTGGATGGACAAGAGGTACGTCATCGAGGACTGGCGCTCGTGCGATTTCTCCTTGGGCGTGTGCCAACCGCAGACGTTGGAGCTCACCTGGCAGCACTCGGGCCTGATCTTCGTCGCCGTGACGGTGCTCGCGCTCGGTGCTGCGATGTGGTCGATGCGTCGCCGCGATGTGGCCTGACGCGGTTACTTGATCGAGATGAGTTGGGGCCGCCAAGGCGGCCCCAACTCATCTCGATCGGCTGTCGTCCGCGCCCGTAAGCTTGTCCACATGGAGCCCACGGTCGTCACCGGTCCCCACGAGAGCCTCGACCTCGGCGACGACTTTGTGGACACCGACACCCGCACCCGCACCGGCTCCGGCACTGACACCGACACCGGCGTCGCTCAGCTCGACGCCACGACGGAGGTTACGGACCGGCCGCCGGCCGCCGAGAGGCCCGCGCTGACCGAGCGCGAGGAGCGCATCCTCGCCTTCGAACGGCAGTGGTGGCGCCACGCCGGCGCCAAGGAGCAGGCCATCAGAGACACGTTCGGCCTGTCCGCGACGCGCTACTACCAACTGCTCAACCGGCTGCTCGACAATCCGCTCGCGCTGGAGCGCGACCCGGTGCTCGTCCGCCGGCTGCGCCGGTTGCGCGCGGCCCGCGCCCGTGTCCGGGCCAGGATCCCGCGTCCCCGGCACGGCTGACGGCGGCGCAGAACCCGGTATCCGAGTCCGGGCGCCCAGCCAGACGACGTACCGTTGCCCACATGCCCGCCACGATCGCGTCCCGCCTGCGCGCGGCCGTACCTCGCCCGACCCGGCGTCGGGTGATCATTGGCGCTGTCGTCCTCGCGCTCGTCGCCGGTCTGCTGGTGTGGGCCGCATGGCCGGATCGGCCGAGCTACACCGCGACCGAGCAGTTGCTGACCGTCCGGTCCGGACCGGACGGCGAGACGCCGGTCGAGCTGGACACCACGCTGTACCTGCCGCGCGGGGCGAGCGCCGAGCGAAAGGTTCCCGCGATCCTGCTCGGGCACGGGTTCGGCGGCACGAAGCACAGCGTCGCCGAGGACGCCGCGGACTTCGCCGACCTCG
The DNA here is from genome assembly GCA_047459115.1 of Micromonosporaceae bacterium. Classification (GTDB taxonomy): domain Bacteria; phylum Actinomycetota; class Actinomycetes; order Mycobacteriales; family Micromonosporaceae; genus VSCG01. The sequence continues at coordinate 6,357 of VSCG01000018.1, read as the reverse complement.
GGTACGCGGTGCTGACCTGGACCGCGCGCGGCTTCGGCCGAAGCGGCGGCCAGATTCACCTGAACAGCCCCGACCACGAGGTACGTGACGCGCAGCGGCTGCTGGACTGGCTCGCCGAGCACCCCGAGATCCGTACCGACGGACCGGGCGATCCGCGGGTGGGCGTGGTCGGCGGGTCGTACGGCGGTGGCCTGGCACTGCTGCTCGCGGGGCACGACCAGCGGGTCGACGCGATCGTGCCGATGATGACCTGGCACGACCTGGCCCGGTCGTTCCTGCCCGAGTCGACGGGCGGATCGCCACTCGCCGGCGTGTTCAAGAAGTCGTGGGCGGGCATGCTGTTCGGCAGCGGTTCGCCCAGCTTCGGCCTCGGCACCGGCACGGGCGAGGGCATCGGCCCCGGGGCGAGCCTCGGCGCGGGATCCGGCTTCACCTCAAGCGGGCCGATCGATCCCGCCTGCGGCCGGTTCGCCGTCGAGGTCTGCGCCGCCTACCTGCGGATCGCCACGACCGGGCGGGCCGACGCCGAGGCCGTGGAGCTGCTGCGCCGCTCCAGCCCGGCGAGCGTGCTGGACCGGATCACCGCGCCGACGCTGCTGATCCAGGGTGCCGCGGACTCGCTGTTCCCGCTGTCGGAGGCGGACGCGAACGCGCGGGGGATCGCGGCGAACGGCACGCCGGTGCGGGTGGCGTGGTTCACCGGCGGCCACGACGGCGGCGCCGGCCCGCAGCGCGACCGGGACCGGCTGCGGTACCTCACCGCGCAGTGGCTCGGCCACTACGTCAAGGGTGCGGGGCCGGCGCCGTCCACCAGCTTCACGTACTCGTGGATCGCGGGTTTCGACGCCGTGGACCGGGGCCTGGTCACCGCGGACTACTCCGCGGCCAGCTACCCGGGACTGACCGGGCAGGAGGCGACCGAAGTAACGGTGGCCGGCCCGCCGCAGCCGGTGGCCAACCCCCCGAACGGCAACCCGGCGCCGATCTCCGCGCTGCCGGCGCTGTCCCGCCTGTCGCAGATCGTCGAGGGCTCCGCGGGGGACCTGCCCGGTCAGCATGCGAACTTCGTCTCCGCGCCGCTGGAGTCCACCGTCGATGTCGTCGGGTCGCCGACGGTCACCATCCGGGCCGCGTCGCCGACCGGCGAGGCGGTGCTGTTCGTCAAGCTGTACGACGTGGATCCGCGGGGCGGGATGTCGCTGGCCAACGGGCTGATCGCCCCGGTCCGGCTCACCGGCCTGCCGCAGCGCATCGAGGAGGCGGCACCGGTCACCGTGACCCTGCCGGCCATCGCGCAGCGCATCGAGGCCGGCCACCGGCTGCGGGTCACGGTCGCCACCGCCGACCAGGGGTACGCGACTCCGGTCGAGCCAGCGGTCTACACGGTCGCGCTCGGGGACGGCGACCGGGCCGTGGTGACCCTGCCGACCGTGGTCGGCACCCCGATCCCGCGCCCCGATGTGGTCTGGCGCTGGGTGCTCGCCGCCACGGTGGCGCTGGTGGTCGTCGGGGTCGGCGTGGTGGTCGTCGCCGCCCGCCGCCGGCAGCGGCGGGCCGACCGGAGCGTGGTGGCCGAGTACGCGGACACGCCGCTGGTCGTGCGAGGGCTGCGCAAGGCGTACGACGACGGGTTCGTCGCGGTCTCCCGGGTGGACTTCACCGTCGAGCGGGGGCAGGTGGTGGGCCTGCTCGGGCCGAACGGCGCCGGCAAGACCACGACGTTGCGGGTGCTGATGGGTCTGACCCACCCGACCGCGGGCGACGTGTTCGTCTTCGGGCACCGGCTGGCCCCCGGCGCCCCGGTGCTGTCGCGGCTCGGCAGCCTCGTGGAGGGGCCCGGATTCCTGCCGCACCTGTCCGGGCTGGACAACCTGCGCCTGTACTGGCGGGCGACCGGCCGGCCGCTCGCCGACGCCCGGTTGGACGAGGCGCTGGAGATCGCCGGGCTGGGCGACGCGATCCACCGCAAGGTCAAGACGTACAGCCACGGCATGAGGCAGCGGTTGGCGATCGCGCAGGCCATGCTGGGCCTGCCGGAGCTGCTGGTCCTCGACGAGCCGACCGATGGGCTGGACCCGCCGCAGATCGCCGAGATGCGCCGGGTGCTGCAGCGGTACGCCACCGACGGCCGGGCGGTGCTGGTCTCCAGCCACCTGCTCGCCGAGGTGGAGCAGACCTGCACCCACGTGGTCGTCGTCCACAAGGGCGAGATTGTGGCCGCCGGCCCGGTGGACGAGATCGTGGGCGACTCGCCGATCGTGCAGTTCGAGGTGTCCGATGCAGACGCAGCGGGCAGCGTCCTGTCCGGGATCCGCGGGGTGCGGTCGGTGGCCTCGGACGGCGGCCGTGGCCTGGTCGTCGACCTCGACGGCACCGCCCGCGCCGAGGCGGTGGAGGCGCTGGTGCGCGCCGGGGTGGGTGTGGACCGGGTGGTGCCCCGTCGCCGCCTGGAGGACGCCTTCCTGGCGCTGGTCGGTGAGACCACGGTGGGCAGCGGTGACCGATAGCTCTAATGCCCCGCATTTTCCGGGAAAGTGCGTAGTTGTGGATCTCCGCGGCGGCATCTTCCCCGAGAACGCGGGGGTGGTCGAGGTGGGAGAGGGAGCCGGGTGAGCACGACGACGCAGGGGGCGGCGGCCGGGTACCGGCCGGGCCGCACCCTCGACTTCCGGACCGAGTTCCGCCGCCAGGCATCGCGGCGGCGTACCCACTTCGCGCTCGGCTTCATGGTCGTGCTGCCGCTGATCATCCTGGCGGCGTTCGAGTTCGGCGACGACGGCGACCGCGAGGGCGGCGGTGGCGGCCGGTTCTCCTCGCTCGTGGACCTCGCCACGACCGGCGGGCTGAACTTCGCGCTGTTCACCATCTTCGTGTCCGCGTCGTTCCTGCTGGTCGTCATCGTGGCGCTGTTCTTCGGCGACGCGGTGGCGAGCGAGGCGAGCTGGGGGAGCCTGCGCTACCTGCTCGCGGTGCCGGTGCCCCGGGCCCGCCTGCTTGCGGTCAAGCTCGCGGTTTCACTGGCGTACTCGGTGCTGGCCATGCTCACGCTCGCCGGCACCGCGCTGCTGGTCGGCACGCTGCGGTACGGCTGGAGCCCGCTGTCCAGCACGGTAGCGGCGGAGGTGCCGGCCGGCGAGGGCGTGCTGCGGGTGCTCGGGATCCTCGGGTACCTGTTGCTGAGCCTGCTGATCGTGGCCGGGCTCGCGGCGCTGCTGTCGGTGTCGACCGACGCGCCGCTCGGCGCCGTCGGCGGCGCGGTGCTGCTGGTCATCCTGTCCAGCATCCTCGACCAGATCGAGGCGCTCGGCGTACTGCGCAACTTCCTGCCGACCCACTGGACCGACGCCTGGCTGGGCCTGCTCTCCACGCCGGTGCAGTGGGACGACATGGTCAAGGGGGCGATCGCGGCGGTCGCCTACACCACCGTCTTCTGGGGCCTCGCCTTCTGGCGTTTCACCCGCAAGGACATCGTGAGCTGACCGCCCGGCGGCCCTCACCCGGCCCGTAAGTGAGAACAATCCTACCGCTTATTCTCACTTATAGCTCTAAGTGAGAATAAGATTGGGCCGTGCTCTCAGATCAGGCCCGGGCGCGCGGTGCCATCTGGCCGCCCGTCGAGTACGAGACCCTGCCGTGGCAGCGCCAGGACGCCACGGCCATGGCATCGCGTACCCAGCTGCGGCGGCACCAGGGGCCGTACCAGGCGGCCATCGTTCCGGCCATCGCCGACGCGGATCTTGTGCTACCCGCCGAGGTGGTCGCGATGGCGGAGGAGGCATCCGGGGAGATCGCCCGCTTCGATGCGGAGATGGGGGGAGAGATTGCCCCGTTCGCCGCTGTCCTGCTCCGTTCGGAATCGGCCGCCAGTTCGCAGATCGAAAATCTCACCGCTTCGGCCAGAGCCATCGCGGAGGCCGAGATCGGAGACACCAGCCGCCGCAACGCCGTGCAGATCGTCGCGAACACCCGGGCGATGGACGCGGCAATCGCGCTGGCCGGTCGGATCAGCGCTGATTCAATCCTGGCTATGCACCATGCCCTGATGGCCGGCACCGAGCCGGAGAGCGCGGGCCGATGGCGGGAGGGGCAGGTGTGGATCGGCGGTGGCCGCCTGGGGCCGTACGGGGCGATGTTCGTCCCCCCGCATCATTCGAGGGTGGTGCCCGCGATCGAGGATCTGATCGCCTTCATCCAGCGTGACGACCTGCCGGTGCTCGCGCAGGCCGCGATAGCGCATGCGCAGTTCGAGACCATCCACCCTTTCTCCGACGGCAACGGTCGCACCGGGCGAGCCCTGCTGCATTCGATGCTGCGCAGCAAGGGCCTGACCCGGAACGTGACGGTGCCCGTCTCCGCCGGGCTGCTCACCGATACCCAGACCTACTTCAATGCACTCGATGCTTACCGGGCGGGCGATCCGGTGCCGATCGTCACGCAGTTGGCGAATGCGGGCTTCCTCGCTGTCGCGAACGGGCGCCGGTTGGTCGCAGAGTTGCGCCAGATCGGCAACGGGTGGCGCTCGCGCATCTCCGCCCGCCGTGACTCCCGGGTCTGGCAGGTCCTCGGTCTGCTGATGCGGCATCCGGTCATCAACGCTCAGTTACTGGTTCGCGAGCTGGGCGTTGCCGGGAGCAACGTGTACCGCTACATCGAGCCCTTGGTACGGGCCGGCATCCTCACCGAGTTCACGGACCGGAAGCGGCACCGGGCGTGGCGGTCAACCGAGGTCCTGGCCGCTCTGGATGCCTTCGCCGCCAGAGCCGGCCGGCGAACGATCCACCGCTGACCCCAGGGATTTGGGAACGGCGCGGCTTGATGCTGTTCCGCGGGTCGCGGGAGTCGACGCCAGCCTGACCCTGCGGCGTGAATCACACGCCGCGGGAGGGCTGTGGCCAGGGCAGGTGGTGGCCGTAGACTCGGCGGCACAACTTCACACCTCATCCAGAGGGGCTGAGGGACCGGCCCGATGACGCCCCGGCAACCACCGTTCCGGCAGGTGCCAATTCCGGCCCCGCCCGCGATCTCGCGGCGGGGAAAGATGAGAGGACTACCGATGACGCACACCCTCGCCGCCGCGCTCACCGACACCCCCGCCCGCGCCCTGGTCTGCCGCGCATGTGGGGCCAGCTACCCGCTCGTCGCGCAGCACGCGTGCTTCGAATGCTTCGGCCCGCTCGAGGTGGCGTACGACGCCGACCGGCTGCGGCGGGTGACCCGCGAGCAGATCTCCGCCGGTCCGCGCAACCTCTGGCGCTACGCGGCGCTGCTGCCGGTGGGGCAGGACCCCACCGCGCGGGTCACGCTGGATCCCGGCCTGACTCCGCTGGTTCGCGCGGACGCGCTCGCCGAGGTGGTCGGCCTGCGCGCGCCGCTGTGGGTCAAGGACGACTCGGCGAACCCCACCCACTCCTTCAAGGACCGCGTCGTCTCGGTCGCGCTCACCGCGGCGCGGGCGCTCGGCTTCACCCGCTTCGCCTGTGCGTCCACCGGCAACCTCGCCAACTCGGTCGCCGCGCACGCGGCCCGCGCTGGCGTGCCGAGCGTGGTGTTCATCCCGGCCGACCTGGAGCCGGGCAAGGTGGTCACCACCGCGGTGTACGGCGGGGACCTGGTGGCCGTGGACGGCTCATACGACGACGTGAACCGGCTGTGTGGCGAGCTGGTGGAGACCGACGAGTTCGCCGACACCGCGTTCGTCAACGTCAACGTGCGGCCGTACTACGCCGAAGGTTCCCGGACTCTCGGGTACGAGGTCGCCGAGCAGCTCGGCTGGCGGATCCCGCGGCAGGTGGTGCTGCCGATGGCCAGCGGCGAGCTGCTGACCAAGGTGGACAAGGCGTTCAGCGAGCTGGTCGAGATCGGGCTGGTGGAGCCGCCGGCGGAGGGCTGGCGGGTGTTCGGGGCCCAGTCGGCCGGGTGCGCCCCGATCGCCGCGGCGCTGCACGCCGGCACCGATGTGATCACTCCGGTACGGCCGACGGGCATCGCGAAGTCGCTGAACATCGGTGACCCGGCCGCGGGACTGTACGCGCTGGAGGCGGTACGGCGTACGGGTGGCTGGATGGATTACGCCGACGACGGGGAGATCCGCGAGGGCATCCGGCTGCTCGCCCGGACCACGGGCATCTTCGCGGAGACGGCCGGCGGGGTGACCGTGGCCGTGCTGCGCAAGCTCGTCGCGAGCGGCCGGCTGGACCCGGACGCGGAGACGGTGGTCTACAACACCGGCGAAGGGCTCAAGACACTCGACGCGGTCGCGGAACTCGTCGGTCCGACGTACCGGGTCAAGCCGTCGCTGCGGGCGGCGCGCGAGGCCGGGCTGCTGGGCTGAGCCGGGTGGTGTGTTGAGCCGGGTGG
>VSCG01000017.1:0-35131 GCA_047459115.1 Micromonosporaceae bacterium | reverse complement strand
CTGCGCGGCCATCTGCCTCCGGATACTCCACAACTCAAACTGAAACGATCTCTTAAGCCATGCAGCTGGGGTTGACCGCCGACGGATTCCAGGCGCACCGGGAAGCGGAATACATCAGAGCCGAGCGGATCTTTGACGTCGCGCGCGGACCGCCGCTCGCGCCGCTCGGATGGCGACGACCAATACGGCCGACGGGTGCGATCGGCTGGCCCTGCCGCTCGGATTTGATCGCAACGCGGGCATCGGCTACCGTGCCCGCCCGTGAAACTTTCTCGCTCTACCCTTGTGGTGCTGGTTGGCATCTCCCTGATGGCTCTCGCCGCGTGCGGTGGGAAGGCTCCCGCGACCACCGCAGGCTCCACGCCACCCGCGAGCGGGGCGTCGGCCCCGACCGCCGACTCTGCCTCCTCGGCACCGTCCTCGTCCGCCCCGGCGGGCAACACCGGCGACATGAGTGACAGGGAGCTGTGTGAGGCTGCGAACAAGGCCGGGAACGCCATGAAGGACGCGCTTATGGCGTTCATGAAGTCGGGCAGAGAGCCGTCGGCGGCCGACTACAAGAAGATCCTCACCGACCTGGGTGAGCAGTTGACGACACTGGCCTCCAGCGGCGGCGACACCACGGTGGCCACCGCGCTGAAGCAACTCGGCGCGCAAGCTTCCAAGGCGGCTGGGGCTGCGGATCCGGCAAGCGCTATCGACAACCCGGTCTTCGACAAGGCCGGCGACGACCTCACCGCGGCATGCGCCGCCGCCGGAGTCGACGTCAACGTCTGACGAATCGCATCAATTTGCATTTATGGGTGCGGCTGGAAGCCTGTTGCGAGTCACATCGGTAACAGGCTTCCTGGGCCTCAGACGCGCCACACCTCGGCATCCGCGATGAACGCGGAGGACCAGGGCCGTTCCGGCGTACCGCCGAGCCGGATCGTTCCCGGTAGCAGACGGCCTTTCGCGGTGATCTGAGCCGTTCGCATCGGCACGAACAGGTTGCTCAGCGAGTGCGGGACGCCAGCCAGGACGAAGTCGTCGGTGGCGAAGATCCGCCGGTGCAGCACGCCGTCCATCCGTACACTCACGTCGCTGGCACGAACGTACAGGCCGGAGGCGAGGTCGAACTCCACGACCACCTCGGCACGCTCCACAATTGGCTCCGGCCAGGCGACTCCCGACACCTCCGGGAAATTTCGGGTGAAGTACTGCGAAAGCCAGTAGCCGAGCTCTGGATCGGTCGCGACAACCCGCACCTGGTCGTCGTGCCACAGCACGAGCGCCCGGCCGTTGCCGCGCTCGGACCACCGTACGTCCCAGACGGAGGCGAAGGCTGTCAGCCGACCACCGTCGAACAGGCTCACGCCCGGATTCGCGCCCACGAGTATGACCCGCCGCGCCGCCGGCTCCGTGGTGGCCGCCGCGCCCGGCGTTCCGGCAACGTCCTTTGCGGTGAGTGCAGCCGCCTCGTCCGACACGGCGCGCCCTCCCATGATCAACCTCCCCGTTCCCAATCGCCGGCCCTCTGCGGGCCGGTCGCCACTCGGCACCCTTTCCCCACCGAACCCGGCACCGGCAATCATTCTGGCCCACGCTCAAGTCAGCCAACCCCGGCCGACGCCAACGCCGGCCGACCAGCCGCAGTGTGTTGCCCTTTGCGGACGCCGACCGTCCAGCACGGTGACAGCTTTCACGACGTTGTATAGCCGCGGGTGGCGGAGGCCTGACCGGCGCCGGGGCCGCGACATGCAAGAACTGCGATGTGGCTGTGAATCTGAAGGCTGCGGTGGATCCGGAAGCCGGTTGCAGGTCGGGAAGCGCAGGCTAGCCGCGCAGCGCGAGCGCGATGAGCGTCGCGACGACGACGAACAACAGACCGGCCGCGGCGGCGAGCGTGGCGAGCAGAGGCCACGACAGGCGCCGGTTGCTGAGCGCCAGCACCGCGAGCGTGGTCGGCGCCACGATGCCCGCGGCCACCGCCGCGATCGGTGCGAGCAGCAGCGGCAGCCCGGTATCCCGCGGCGTCAGCCGCAGCACGACGTACCCGGCGACGCCGAACACCACGTACCAGCCGAGCAGCAGAGCGAGGGCGTTCGTCACCCGGCGTTCCTCGCTGATGGCCTTCGCGCTCATGATCTGGGCGAATACCCGGATCGGCCCCTGGGTATTCCCACCGCATGACGGTACGTCGGGAAGCTGCGTTCCGAGGGTCAGGCGGGGTGAGGCATGGATCCGACCGATGACGTGCAGCGGCTGTGGGAGGAGTTCCACCTCACGGTGAACATGAACTCCCGGGAGCTGCGGGACTGGCTGCTGACCGAGGCGTCCGACCAGGAGGCGTTCCCGGATGCCGACCTCACCATGCCCGAGCCCGGCCGGGTGGTGCTGGGGATCCTCGGCAAGCGCCGGACGGACCTGACCGACGACGACCTGCAGGTCATGGCCGAGGTCGTGCAGCGGGTGCGCGAACTGCTCGCCAACCGGCCCGCCACAGGCGCCGCGGACCAGCGGTGGCGCCACGAGCTCATGGACCTCGGCCACGACCCGGTACGGGCGCCGCGGACCGCCGAGCAGGTGCCGGTGCCGGGTGGCCCGGGGGGCGAGGGTTGACCCCGGCCGACCCGGGCATACAGACGGCGGACGGACGACGCGGCCGACGTGCCCCGGACCCGACAGGTCGGGCGGGCGCGGGGTACGCGGTCGGACAGCAACAGGCGGAGCGCAACAGGCGGAAGGAAGAGACATGTCCGAGGCGCGGCGCGCGCCGGTGCAGGTGCCGAGCGAGCCGTCGACGGCCGAGTTGGTGCGGGGCGCCACCGAGCAGATCTCCCGACTCGTACGCGACGAGTTCCGGCTCGCTCGTAAGGAACTGATGGAGAAAGGCCGCCGCGCGGGCAGCGGAGCCGGCCTGCTGGGCGGCGGCGGGCTCCTCGCAGCGCTCGGCGCGATCGCGCTGCTGGCCGCGATCGTGTTCGCGCTGGCCGAGGTGATGCCCGGCTGGCTCGCCGCCGCGCTCGTCGGCGTCGTCCTGCTGATCGTGGCGGCCGGGATGGCGCTCGTCGGGCGCGCCCGGGTGCGCCGTGGCATGCCACCGGTGCCCGAGACCGCGGTGGACAACATGCGCGAGGATGTCGGGACCGTCGCGTCGGCGGTCCGGAATCGGGGTCGGCGGTGACGCCCCAGGATCCCGAGGTCGAGGCCCTCCAGCAGGACATCGAGCGGACCCGCGCGCAGCTCGGCGACACCGTCGAGGCGCTCGCGGCGAAGGCCGACATCAAAGGGCGCGCCGAGCGCGCCGCCAGCCAGGCCGCGGCCCAGGCGCGTCAGACGGCGCGCGATGCCGCCAAGCAGATACGGGCGACCGCGAGTGACGCCGTGTGGCAGGCGGCGACCAGCGCGCGCGACGCGGTGAAGCGGGCGGCCGGAGTGGGGCGCCGGTGGATCCGCGGCCCGGTCCCGGCCGTGCTCGCCGGGGCCGCCGTGCTCGCGACCGCCGTCGTATTCACCAGGCGGCCACGCCGGCGGCTCACGAAGGGGAGAAGGCGCAGATGACCCGACTGCTCTACCGGCCCGTCGGCGCCCTCCTCGGCCTCGGCGCCGGGGTGCTCGCCAGCGCCCTGTTCCGTCAGGTGTGGCGCGTCGCCGCCGGCAGCGACGAGGCGCCCGAGGCGACCGACGAGCAGCGCGGCTGGGGCGAGGTGCTCGCCGCTGCGGCGCTGCAGGGCGCGATCCTCGCCGCCGTCCAGGCGTTCGTGGACAAGGCGGGCGCGACCGGGGTGCGCTGGCTCACCGGCCGCTGGCCCGCCTGACGGTCGCCGTCGTCGGCGCCGACGCGCTACTTCACGCCGCCCGCGGTGAGCCCCTCCACGATGCGCCGCTGGAACAGCAGCACCATGATGACCAGCGGGATGGTCACCACCACGCCCGACGCCATCTGCGTGCCGAACGGCTGGTCGTAGCCGTACTGCCCGGTGAACAGGGAGATGATGACGTTCGCGGTCATCATGTCCTTCCGGTTGATCACGCTCACCGCGATGATGAACTCGTTCCAGGCGGCGATGAACGTGATGATCGCCGTGGTGAAGACCCCCGGCGCGGCGAGCGGCAGGATCACTCTCCGGAACGCCTGCGCCGGCGTGCATCCGTCGATCTGCGCGGCCTCCTCCAGCTCGAAGGGCATCTGCCGGAAGAACGCGGTCAGGTTCCACACCGCCAGCGGCAGCGCGAAGCTCATGCTGGGCAGGATCATCGCCTGGTACGTGTTGATCCAGTGGATGTCGACGAAGAGCTGGTGCAGCGGCACCAGCAGCGTGATGCCGGGGAACATCGAGGTCGCGATGATCACCGCGAGGATCGGCCCCTTGCCGCGGAACTGCAGCCGGGCCAGCGCGTACGCGGCGAAGATGCCGACGATCAGGGTGAGCAGTGTGGTCGTGCCGGCCACGATGACGCTGTTGAGCAGCGCCCGCGCGAAACCGTTGCTCGGGTCGAACGCGCTGAAGAAGTTCTCCAGCGACGCCGGCGCCGGCAGCGGGGCGTTGGAGAACTGGTCGCTCGGGCGGCGCAGACTGGACACCAGCATCCAGTAGAACGGCGCCAGGCAGTACACCACGATGGCGGCGATGCCGAGGTAGACCCCGATGGCGCGCGCCCGGCCCGGCCGGGCGGCCCGACGGGCCCGCGCCGCGGGGGGTGGCGGGTCGGCGGGCTTGGCCGGCGCGGTGGTTGCCGTCACGCTCATCGCTGCCTCCCCATGCCACGACCGATGATGTCCGCGCCGAGCAGGCGCACGAAGGCGAACGCGATCACCGCGATGTAGACGAACAGCACGATCGCGTACGCCGCGGCCGGGCCGAACCGCAGGTTGCTCATCTCGTACTGGGCGAGCATCGACAGCGTCTCGACCGACTCCTTGCGCACGCCGATCAGCACGAACGGCAGGTCGAACATGCGCAGCACGTCCAGGATGCGGAACAGCACCGCCACCACCAGCGCCGGCTTGACCAGCGGCAGGGTGATGCGCCAGAAGGTGCGCCACGCACTGGCACCGTCGACGCGGGCCGCCTCGTACACATCGGCCGGAATGATCTGCAGTCCGGCGAGGACGAGCAGCCCGATGAACGGGGCGGTCTTCCAGGTGTCGGCGATGAGCACCGCGAGCCACGCCTGGAAGCCCTCGGTGGTCCACAGCACGGTCGTGCCGAGGATGTCGTTGGCCACTCCGTCCACATTGAAGATCCAGCGCCACAGCAGCGCGGAGATGGCGGTGGGGATCGCCCACGGCACGAGGATCGAGGCGCGCACCAGGCTGCGGCCGCGGAATGCCTTGTGCATGATGAGCGCCATCGCCACCCCGAGCACCGTCTCGATGGCGACGCCGGCGACGGTGAACGTGGTGGTGTTCCAGAAGGCGTTGAAGAACCGGTCGCCGGTGTCACCGGTGAAGATCCGTATGTAGTTGTCCAGCCCGAACGACGTGCTGGTCTCCCGGAAACCGGTGACCGGGTTGATGCGGTCGGTGGTGACCTCCAGCGATAGCCGCAGCGCGGCGAGCACGGGGTAGCCGACCACGAGCGCCAGGGCGAGCAGGGTCGGCGAGAGCAGGAAGACGGCGAGCCGACCGACCCCCGCCCGCCGCCCGCGTTTCGGGGCGGCGGTGGGCAGGGTCTTCTGGTCCGGCGGCAGCGCGGTCGTCGTGGTCACACCAGGACTCCGTTCCTCGGATCCGGTTGGGGAGACCCGCACGGGCCTCCCCAACCGGGGTATCCAAACGGCCGGCGGGCCGCTACTTCCTCGAGGTCACCTCTTCCAGTTGCTTCTGCATGTCGGCCAGCGCCTGGTCGACCGTCTTGGCCTTGGTGAGCGCGGCGTACGCGTTCTCCTGGATCGCCGCGGTGGTGTCGCCGTAGTACACCACGCGTGGGCGGGCCCGGGCGGTGCTCAGCGACTCCTTCAGCGCCGTCAGGTACGGGAACTTCTCCTGCAGCGCGCTGTCCTCGTACAGCTCCGAGTAGACCGGGGCCAGCGAGTTCGCCTCCATGTTCTGCCGGGCGTTCTCCGGGTTGCTGAACCACTTGATGAAGTCCAGCGCGGTCGCCTTGTTCTTGGCGAACTTGCTGATCGCGAGGTTCGCCCCGCCCAGCGTCGACACGCCCGGCCCGGTCAGCCCAGGCAGGGCCGCCACGCCGAACTTGCCCGCCACCTTGCTCGAACCGTCGGTCTGGTTGGCCAGCACCCACTGGTACGGCCACTGCCGGTGGAAGACCAGCTTGCCGTCCTGGAAGGCGCGCCGGCCCTCCTCCTCCTTGTAGGTGATCGCCTCCTGCGGGATCAGCCCGCTGGCGAAGCCGTCGACGAGGAACTGCAGGCCCTTCTTGGCGTCCTCGGTGTTGACGTTGGGCTTGCCGTCCGCCCCGACGACCTGGCCGCCGGCGGAGTCCACCGCCTCGGAGAAGTTGACCGTCAGGCCCTCGTACTTGTCGAACTGCCCGGCGTAGCAGCCGATCCCGGCGGCCTCGGGCAGGGCCTTGACCTTCTCGCAGATGGACGCCATCTCGTCCCAGGTCTTCGGCGGCTGCGCGCCGACCTGGTCGAGCAGGTCCTTGCGGTAGAACAGCAGGCCGGCGTTGGTGTTGTACGGGACCGCGTAGAGCCGGTTGAAGTACTTGCCGCTCTCCACGACCGCGGGGATCATCTGGTCGAGCGGGAACTGGTCTGCGGGCAGTTCGTCGATCCACTGGTTTGCGGCGAACTCCGCGGTCCAGATCACGTCCATGTTCAGCACGGTGTACGCGTCGGACTGGCTCTGGGCGTTCTGGATGAACAGCCGGCGCTGCTCGTCGGCGCTCTCCGGCAGCTCGACCAGCGTGACCTTCTCGTCGGGGTGCTCAGCGTTCCACTTGTCCAACTGGGCCTGCATTGTCCCGGTTGTGTCCTTGCCGCTGGCCAGGAAGATCGGCCCGCGTCCCTCGAACCCTCCGCCCGGTTCACTCGGGCTGGTGGGTTCGTCACTACCGCAGGCGCTCAGACCTATGGCCAACGCGGTGGCCGCGATGAGCGCCAACCCTTGCCGTCGTCGCATGTGATGTCTCCTTTGACTCCGTGCCCGTCGGCGGTGGTCGTGGGGCGCTGTCTTGGGCATACCCCGACGCCATCGACCCTGCCATGCGTTGATCGTTCAAATCAAACCGCCGCACCGTACGGTGCGCAATGGCTGATATCGCATTGGTACGGACAGGAGTCCGATCGGCCGCCGACCGCTCAGCCGTCGAGGGGCAGGTTGGTGAGCAGGGCACGCAGCCGCCGGTGCCGCCGCCCCGCTTCGGCCATCGCCGCGACCTCGGCGTCCGTGGCCACCACGCGCTCGGGTTGGTCGGCCGGGGTCAGCCCCGTGGCGAGCATCGCGGCGCCCAGCGCCCCCACCTCGGGGTAGACGGTGCGCAGCACCCGGCCGCCGAACGCGGCCGCGAGCCGGCGCGCGAACCAGAACGAAGCGGACACGGCGCCGCCGCCGAGCACCGGGGTCGCGGTGCCGGGCCGGCACAGCAGGGCCGCGCCGTCGGCGAGCTCGTGACAGACGCCCTCGAGGGTCGCCGCGACGATGTCCAGGGGCGTGGTGGACAGGCGCAGCCCGTGCAGCGTGCCGGTGGCGCTGCCGGGCAGCGGTGCCCGGTGTCCGGCGTGGAACGGTAGCACGACCAGGCCGTGCGCGCCGGGCGCGAGCGTCGACAGTTCCGCGTCGGTCGGATCGTCGCCGACGAGTTCGGTCACCCACTGGTAGAGCACCCCGCCGGCGGAGTATGCGACGCCGAGGATGCTGCGGGTGCGGTCGATGCGGTAGCGCCACACCCGATCGGCGACGTCGGGCGCCCCGGGGCAGATCATCCGTACCGCCGCCGACGTGCCCACGGTGACGCTGAGCGTCTGGCCCGGCACGCAGCACGCGCCGACGGCGCTCGCCGCGCCGTCGCCGACCGGCAGCGACCAGGTCGCGGTGGCCAGGTCCGGCCACCGGCGCGCGTACTCGGCGGGTAGCCGGCCCCGCCAGTCGTCGGGCGCGATCTCGGGAAGCTGGGCCTCGTCGACGCCGGCGAGGTCGAGCGCCTCCGCGTCCCAGCGGCACTCGATGGTGTCCATCGCCCCGCTGCCTGAGGCCGCCGAGACGGAGGTCGCCGGCTCGCCGAGCAGCCGCAGGGCCAGGTACTCGGGCAGGCCCGCCCAGCGCCGGGCCGACACGCCCTGGGCGCGCAGCCAGGCGATGCGCACCGGCCAGTAGAGGCCGTGCCACCAGGCGCCGGTGCGCTGGTGGAAGCTGGCCGGATCGGCGGGGGCCACCCCCGCCGGCGGGGTGGCACGGGTGTCCATCCAGGACAGTCCCGGGCCGAGCGGGCGGTGGTGGGCGTCGAGCGGGATCAGCGAGTGCCACTGGCAGGAGCCGGCGACCGTGCGCACCCCGGCCAGCGCCCGGGTCTCGTGCAGTTCGTCGAGGCACGACACCACCGCGTCCACGTACGCGTCCACGTCGATGGTGGCCGTGCCGTCCGCCTGCTGCCGGACCGCGGTGCTCCGGCGGGCCGCCGCCACCGGCCGCAGCGCCGCGTCGAGGACCACGGCCCGCACCGAGGAGGAGCCGAGGTCGAACGCGAGCGCCACCGGCGACCTGTCAGACATGATCGACGTACAGCCTACGGCGTGCGGGACCGGCCTGTGGCCGGCGCGCGGCAGTCGGCCGGGGGCGGCTGGCCGGCCGGGCCGCGCTCCGGCCGTCCGCGCCCGGACCGGCGAGCAGGGCGCGCCGTGGCGCGCTAGAGATCGACCGGCACGCCGCCGGTGAGCCGGCTGCGCTCGGCCGCGAACGCCATCCGGTGGCTGTCGAGGGACTCCTCCGGGCCGGAGCGCACCAGGGACCGGTCGCCGGTGGCGACGGCCCCGACGAAGGCGCGCATCAGGCCGAAGTCGCCGCCGCCGTGCCCGGAGCCCGCGTCCGCGCCGCCGCCCACGACATCCATCGTGGACACCTTGCCGGTGACGAAGTCGGTGACCGTGACCCGTTCGCCATCGCCCTCCAGGTAGCCGCGGGTGCCCATGACGCGGGTGCGCCGGTGGCCGGACGGGGTGAACGCGCTCATCGTGAGCGTGGCGGTCACCCCGTCCTGGAACGACACGGTCACCACCTGGTGGTCGACCACGTCGTTGTCGCACGCGTACACGCAGCGGCCGTACGGCCCCTCGCGCAGCGCCTTCTCCAGCCCGGCCTCGGTCAGGTCGCGGGTCACGACCGAGAGCGGCCAGACGTGCCGGGCCGGGTCGGCGAGGCAGGCGGCGTACAGCCGGGTCGCCGAGTACGGGCAGCCGGCCTCGATCCGGCAGTCCAGGCAGCGGTCGGCGGCGCCGGCGGGGCGGTTGCCGGGGTGGAAGTGGTGCAGCGACCCGACGCTGCTGATGCGCGTCGGCGGCGCGTCGACGATGTAGCGCAGCCAGTCGAGGTCGTGGCAGCACTTGGCGAGCAGGCTGAACGAGGACTCGTCGCGCCGGCGCCAGTTGCCCCGCACGTACGAGTGCGCGAAGTGCCACCAGCCGACCGGTTCGAGGTGCTCCACGCCGATCACCTGGCCCACCGCGCCGCCGGCGACGAGTTCCTTGACCGCCTGCGTGTACGGCGTGTAGCGCAGCACGTGGCAGACGGCGAGCAGCACGTCGGTGCGCCGGGCGGTCTCGAGGACCAGGTCGCACTCCGCCTCGGTGGGGGCGATCGGCTTCTCGAGCAGGATGTGGTAGCCGAGGTCCGCCAGGCGCGCGACCGGCTCGGCGTGTTCGCGGTCCGGGGTGGCGACGACCACGGCGTCGGCGAGCCGGGGCGCCTCGGCGAACGCCCGCCAGTCGGCGAAGCGTGCGGACTCGGGGACGCCGTGCCGGTCGGCCAGCGCGTCACGGTAGCCGGGGCGGGGGTCGGCGACGGCGACGACCCTCGCCTGGTCGGGGAAGTGTTCGGCGTAGCGGGCGTAGGCGTTGCCGCGTGAGCCGGCGCCGAGGATCGCGAGCGAGACAGTCATTGGATTGTCCTTCGCGTTGCGGGCGGGTGCCGGGAAGAGGCGGGGCGGTTGGGCAAGCAGTATGCCGCGGTCCGCGGGCCGCGCACAGTCCCCCGCCCGGCGGGCCGCCGTGGCGTGAGCACGGCGCGTCCGAGCGCCGGGCGGAGCGGGTTTGGGGGCCCCGCTTCAGGGAAGAAAGATGGATATAGCGGCGCGAACCAGGCAAACCAAACCAGGCAAACCGGGAGTAGCGCCGTGAGGGGAGGGTCCACCATGACCGCACAGCAACCTCGACTGGAGGGCAGGCGGATCGCGTTCCTCGCCACCGATGGTGTGGAGGAGATCGAGTACACCGAGTCGCGGGCCGCGGCCGAGCGGGCCGGCGCGCGGGTGGAGCTGGTGTCGATCAAACCCGGCTCGATCCAGTCGATGAAACACGACATCGAGATGTCCAAGACCTACCCGGTCGACCGGGTCGTCCCGGAGGTCAGCCCGGACGACTACGACGCGCTGGTGCTGCCCGGCGGCGCCGTCAACCCGGACCGGCTGCGAATCAACCCGGACGCGGTGCGCTTCGTGCGCGGCTTCTTCGAGGAGATGAAGCCGGTCGCCGCGATCTGCCACGGCCCGTGGATGCTGGTCGAGGCCGATGTCGTGCAGGGCCGCACGGTCACGTCGTACCCCAGCCTGCGCACCGACCTGATGAACGCCGGGGCGTTGTGGGTGGACGAGGAGGTCCACGTGGACTCCGGGCTGGTCACCAGCCGCGGCCCGGCCGACCTGCCCGCGTTCTGCGCGAAGTTGGTCGAGGAGATCGCCGAGGGGCGGCACGTGGGCCAGCTGGCCTCGGCATGACCGGACCAAACCCGGGCCGGTAGCCCGCCCGGGGTGCAGACCCGTGGCCGGCGCCGGAGGGGACATCCCCCGGCGTCGGCCACGGCCCGTTCGGGCCACCACGCGGGCCAGCCGTCAGGCGACCGTGACCCCGCCGCGGCCCTGTGCCCGATCCTGAACTCCGGCTCTTGACTCCGTCCCAACGGGCTCTTTACGGTCTCGCCCGTTACCCGACGAGAGGGGCGGCATGCGGTCGGTGGAGGAGCTGGAGGAGCGCCTGTCGCGGCCCCGCGACGTGCTCGTCGAGGACCTGCGCAAGCTCGATGGCGACATCCTGGTGCTGGGCGCGGGCGGCAAACTCGGCCCGAGCCTGGTAGCGCGCGCTGCACCACACCGCCACACCGCCGTTCGTACTGAACCTGACCGGGCCGGAGCTGCTGTCGGTGCGCCAGGTCGCGATAGCGCTCGGGGCGCTGCTCGGGCGGGAGCCGGTGTTCACCGGGGCCGAGGCGCCGACCGCGCTGCTGTCCAACGCGCAGCTGTGCCACCGCCTGTTCGGCTACCCCGACGTGTCCGTCACCGAGCTGCTCGAATGGACCGCGCGGTGGGTGGCCGACGGCCTGCCGCTGCACGGCAAGCCGACCCAGTTCCAGCGCCGTGACGGACAGTTCTAGGGGAGGCGAGGTGACCCAGGTGCTGGCGACGCCGTCCGCCGCGCTGGACGCGTTCCGCCGCGGCTGCGTGATCCCCGCACACCCGCTCGCGCTCGACGAGCGGCGGCGGCTCGACGAGCGGCGGCAGCGGGCCCTGACCCGCTACTACCTCGCCGCCGGTGCCGGCGGGCTCGCGGTCGGCGTACACACCACGCAGTTCGCCATCCACGACCCGCAGGTCGGCCTGCTGCGCCCGGTGCTCGAGCTGGCGGCGTCCACAGTGGCCGAATCGGAGCGCGATGCGGTGCTCGTCGCCGGCGTCGTCGGGCCCACCGCGCAGGCCGTCGCCGAAGCGGAGCTCGCCGCGTCGCTGGGCTACCACATGGTGCTGCTCTCACCGTACGGCGGACTCGACGTCGACGGGCTGCTCGAGCGGGCGCGCGGTCGGTGAGGTGCTGCCGGTCATCGGCTTCTACCTGCAACCCGCGGTCGGCGGGCGGGAGCTGCCGCGCGAGTACTGGGCCCGGCTGGCCGAACTGGACTGTGTGGTGGGCATCAAGGTGGCGCCCTTCGACCGCTATCGCACGCTGGACGTGGTGCACGGGGTGTGCGCCGCCGGTCGGACCGGCGACCTGGCGCTGTACACCGGGAACGACGACCACATCCTCGCCGACCTGGTGACCCCGCACCGGGTCGTCGACGGCGAACCCGTCACGGTCGAGTTCGTCGGTGGCCTGCTCGGCCAGTGGGCGGTGTGGACCCGCGTCGCCGTACAGTTGCTCGAGGAGACCCGACGGGCCCGTGCCGGCGACGACCGGGCCCTGCGGCGGGCGCTCGCCCTGGACGGTCAACTCACCGACGCCAACGCGGCCAGCTTCGACGCGGCCAACGGCTTCCGTGGCTGCATTCCCGGCATCCACGAGGTGCTGCGCCGGCAGGGGCTGCTCGCCGGGCGCTGGTGCCCTGGACCCCGCCGAGGACCTGTCCCCGGGCCAGCTCGTCGAGATCGACCGGGTGTGGCACGCGTACCCGCACCTGCGCGACGACGAGTTCGTGGCGGAGCACCTGGACACCTGGCTCGGCTGATCATCCAATTCAGAGCATCAGGCGGTATAGGGTCAGCGGGCGGCCGCTGGTGCCGGAGGCGAGGCTGCCGGTGCGTTCGGCGAGACCGGCCAACTCCAGGCGGTGGAGCATGCGGCGGGCCGTGCGCTGGGCCACGGCGAGCCGGTCGGCCACGTCCCGGGTGGTCAGCGGGGCAGGACCCACGGTGGCGCGTACCTCGCGCAGCCGTTGCAGGGTGGCCACGGACAGGCCGACCCGCTGGGCGATGATGGCGAGGTTGCCGTCGGTGGGCGTCGGCGCCGGGGCGGTGGTCGCCAGCACGATGTCCAGGTCGCCGCGCAGCGACAGCACGGCCGCCACCTTCCCGATCCGCCGGGCCCGCGTCAGCGCCCGGCGCGCCAGGCTCTCCGCCTCGGCGGCGCTGCGGCCCAAACCGAACCCGATGCGGACGGTGTCGTGCCGGTCGGCCAGCCGGCCCAGCATCGGCAGCGCGGCGAAGCCCTCGGTCGCGTCGTGCAGCGGGCCCCGTGTGGTGACGATCAGGTACCTACCGCCGGTGTACCGCGCGAGGGTGCCGCCCAGCGCCGCGGCCTCTTTGAGCAGACCCTGGTCTCGATGGACATCCGGGTCACGTCGTGCCCGTCGCGCAGCAGCCGCACCAGCGCCTGCAGCACGGTCGCGCCGGTGTAGTCGACGAACGTCGCCGGGCGCGACGGGCCGCCGGCCTCGCGGACCAGGGTGTAGGGCACGATCCCGGTGAACAGCCACGCGCGTCGACGGCGCCGGCGCGCGCCTCGACGATGCCGGGCGCCTGGGACTCGTGGTCGTAGTCGAACCGGCGAGCCCGCACGCCGGGCTGTTCCTCGCAGGTCGCGGCCACGTCGTCCACGAGGTCGTGCCGCCCGACGACGCCGATCCGGATGGCCACGCGAGCTCCTCCGAGTTTGCGCTGGACAACCGGGTCAAATTACGGTCTTGGCCGGTATTCGGAGAACCCGGGACGGGGCCTGCCCAGGCCGCCCTCGTCGGCGTCGCGGCCGCGCGGTCGGGTTCACGGCCCACGTGCTGCGGGCCTTCCGGGACCGGCGGTACGCCGACTTCGCGACCGCCGCGGCGCGGCTGGACCGGCTCGCCGCCGCGACGTTCACCGAGCCGATGGAGGGATACGTGCAGCGCATGCTGAGGATCGCGCAGCAGGAGGGGCGGATTCCGGCCGCGTACGCCGTCGACCCGTGCGGCCCGGCGCTGCCGACGGGAGCACGCCTCGGTGGTGGCGGCGCTGCAGCCGGCGACCCCGCCGCCGGACGGGAAAACGGGCTGTGACCGGAGATGAGCCGCCGGGTGGCGCGCTGCTTCGCGGTATCGACCTGGAGCGCGCCACCGTGCTGGACCTGCAGCGCGCGCTGGACACGGGGCACCTGGACGCGGTGGCGCTCACCACCTTCTACCTGCGCCGCATCCGCGCCGTCGACCAGCTGCTGAACGCGGTGATCGAAACCAACCCGCAGGCCCTGCGGGAGGCCGCGCAAAGCGACGCGCACCGGCGCCGCCACGGCGCCCGCAGCGTGCTGGAGGGCATCCCGGTGCTGCTCAAGGACAACATCGGCACCGCCGACCGGCAGCACACCACCGCCGGCTCGCTGGCCATGCTCGGCGCGCGCCCGGCCCGCGACGCGTTCCTCGTGCAGCGGCTGCGCGCCGCGGGCGCGGTGATCCTCGGCAAGACCAACCTGTCGGAGTGGGCGAACTTCCGCTCCCCCCGCTCGTCGAGCGGCTGGAGCGCCCGCGGCGGGCAGACCAACAATCCGTATGTGCTGGACCGCAACCCGGGCGGCTCCAGCAGCGGCTCGGGTGTGGCGGCGGCGGCCAACCTCGCGGCGGTCACCATCGGCACCGAGACCGACGGATCCATCGTCTGCCCGGCCGCCGCCAACGGCATCGTCGGCATCAAGCCGACGCTCGGACTGGTCAGCCGGTCCGGCGTCGTGCCGATCTCCGCCGCCCAGGACACCCCGGGACCGATGACCCGCACCGTCACCGACGCCGCGGCCGTCCTGTCGGTCATCCAGGGCGTCGACCCGGCCGATCCGGCGACCGCGGCGGCCGCCCCGTACGCGGCTCGGGACTACCTGGCCGCGTTGCGATCCGACGCGCTCGCCGGCACGCGGATCGGGGTCTGGCGGGCGGTGGCCGGCGGAGACGCAAAGGTGCTCGCCGTGCTCGACGCGGCGGTGGCCGCGTTGCGCAGGGGCGGGGCCACGGTGGTGGACGACCTCGACCTGCCCGGGCTCGGACCGGTGCTCGAGGCCGAGTTGCCGGCTCTGCTGGTCGAGTTCAAGCACGACATCAACGCCTACCTCGCCACGACACCGGGGCAGCACCCCACCGACCTGGCCGGCCTCATCGCGTTCAACGAGGCCAACGCAGACACCGAGCTGCGTCACTTCGGCCAGGAGTTCTTCCTGGCCGCCGAGGCGACCAGCGGTGACCTGACCGATCCGGAGTACCTCGAGTGGCGCTCGACCGCCACGGCCGGGGCACGCCGCGCCATCGACGCCACGCTGGCCGAGCACCGGTTGGACGCGATCGTCGCTCTCGCGAACAACCCGGCGTGGGTGACCGACCTGGCGAACGGTGACGACCTCACCGACTTCGTCAGCTCGTCGATGCTGCCCGCCGTGTCCGGCTACCCCAACATCACGGTGCCGGCGGGGTACGCGCACGGGGTGCTGCCGCTCGGTGTGTCGTTCCTCGGCGGCCGGTTCAGCGAGCCCTCGCTGATCGCGCTCGCCTACGCCTTCGAGCAGGCCACCCAGGTACGCAAGCCGCCGACGTACCTGCCCACCCTCGGACCGGTCGACGGGTAGCAGCGCGCCCCGGTCGTCCCGGCGGCCCCCGCCCGCGTGCGCCGGCCCGCTAGCATCCCCGCTATGCCTCGTTTGCCCCGTGCCCTCATACTTCTCGCGCTTGCGTTCACGATCGCCGGCAGCGCCGCCTGCGGCAAGGGGAAGCCGGGCGAGCTTCCCCCCGGCGACACGCTGCTCGAGGAGTCGGCAGCGGCGATGCGCGAGGTGCAGACCGTCCGGTTCGCCATCGAGTCCGACGGCACGATCGCCGGGCTCGCGCTGCGCCGGGCGGGTGGGCAGCTGACCCGCGAGGGAGAGGCCAAGGGCGCCGCCCTGGTGCAGCAGTTCGGGGTGAACGTCGAGGTGGAGTTCGTCGTGGTCGGCGACTCGATCCACATCAAAGGGCCGACCGGCGGGTGGCAGAAGCTGCCGCTCGCGCTCGCCTCCACCGTGTACGACCCGTCGGCCATCCTCGACCCCGAGCGGGGCATCGCGAAGGTGCTGGACAGCGCCCGCGACGGGCGCACCGACACGCGCGAGAAGCTCGACGGCGTCGACACGTACCGGGTCAAGGCCACCCTCGACGCTGGTGATCTGGCCGCGATCGTGCCCGGCGCGACGGGGGACGTCGCCGCAACGGTCTGGCTGGCCGTGGACACCAAGCGCCTGGTGCGGGCGACGTTCACCATGCCGGGCACCGACGACGCCCCCGGCGCCAACGTCACCGTCTCGTTCAGCGAGTTCGATGCGCCGGTGAGCATCAGTGCACCCTGAGGTCGGCCAGGCCGCGCCCGCAGCCAGCGCATCGGCAGCGCCGCCGTCCCGGCGGCCCCGGGGCGTCGCCCTCGGCGTGGGCGGCACCCTCGTGCTGCTCGCCGCCCTCGACGCGTACGTCGTGGTGACCGTCCTGGTGCCGATCATGAACGACCTGGACGTGCCGGTCACCGACCTGCAGCAGGCCACCGTGATCGTCACCGGGTTCCTGCTCGGCTACGTGGCCGGGATGCCGCTGCTCGGCCGCCTCTCCGACCGGTACGGCCGCCGCCCGGTGCTCTACGCCTGCCTCGCCGGCTTCGCGCTCGGTTCCGTGCTCACCGCGGCCGCCGGGTCGCTGCCGGTGCTCGTCGCCGGCCGTGCCGTGCAGGGCCTCGCCGGCGGCGCGCTGCTGCCGGTGACGATGGCGCTCGTCGCCGACCTGTGGGAGGAGCGGCGCCGGCCGGTCGCGCTGGGCGCGGTCGGGGCGGCGCAGGAGCTGGGCAGCGTGCTCGGGCCGCTCTACGGCGCGGCGCTCGCCGCGTGGATCGGCTGGCGCGGCATCTTCTGGGTCAACCTGCCGCTCGCCGCGCTCGCCGCGTACCTCGTGCACCGCAGCGTGCCCGGGGGCACCTGGCGGGGCGGGCGGGCCCGCGCCGAGCGGGTGGACGTCGTCGGCGGGGTGCTGCTCGCGGTCGCGCTGGGGCTGCTCGTGGTCGGGCTGTACAACCCCGACCCGGAGCGCGCCATGCTGCCGCCGTGGGGCCCGGCGACGCTGGCCGCCGGCGTGGTGGCGCTGCTCGCGTTCGCCGGGTGGGAGGCCCGGTCGCCGGTGCGCCTGCTCGACCCGACCGGGGTGGTGATGCGTCCGTTCCTCGCCGCGCTCGCGGTCAGCGTGTTCGCCGGAGCCGCGCTGATGGTGACCCTGGTCGACGTGCAGCTCGTCGCGCAGACGCTGCTGCACAAGGAGCCCGCCGACGCGGCCCTGCTGCTCAGCCGGTTCCTCGTCGCGCTCGCCGTCGGCGCGGGGCTCGGCGGGCTGCTCGTGCCCCGGCTCGGCGAGCGGTGGGTGACCGTGGCCGGGCTTGCGACCGCCGCCGCCGCGTACCTGCTCGTGGCCGGCTGGCCGGCCGACGTGCTCGCGGCGCGCCACGACCTCGGTCCGCTGAGCCTGCCCAGGTTGGACACCGACCTGGCGCTGGCCGGCCTCGGGCTCGGCGTGGTGGTCGCGCCGCTGTCCGCGGCGGTGCTGCGCGCCACCCCGGCGGCGCAGCACGGGGTGGCCTCCTCGCTGATGGTGGTCGCCCGGATGATGGGCATGCTGCTCGGCGTGGCCGCGCTCTCCGCATGGGGACTGCACCGGTTCCGGGAGTTGACCGCCGACCTGGACACCCCGTTCGGCGGCGGCCCGGCCGAGTTCTCCGCCTACCTGGCCGCGCTGGAAGCGGCGATGCGGGTGGAGTACCGCGAGATCTTCCTGATCACCGCCGCGCTGTGCGCTGCCGGCGCGCTCGTCGGGCTCGCATTGTCCGGGCGGGACCGGCGGCGAATTGCCCACCACGGGTAGCCTCGGCGGGGTGAGCCAAGCCACTTCGGCCTCGGTCGTCGTCGACGCCCCGATCGTCGCGGTCACCGTCTACCCAGACCGGGCACGGGTGACCCGGCGGGGCGCTGTGCGGCTGCCCGCTGGCGAGCACCGGGTCTCCGTCGAGCCGCTGCCGCTCGGGCTGGCCGCCGACTCCGTACGGGTCGGCGGGCACGGCCCCGCGACCGTGCTCGGCGTGGACGTGGTGCACCGCCGCCAACCCCGGCCCACCGAGACGAGCGTGGCCGAACTGGAGCAGCGCCGCCGCGACCTCGAGCGCGCCCTGGCGGAGCTCGCCGACGCGGACGGCGTACAGGAGCAGGTCGGCGTGTTCCTGGAGCAGCTGGCCCGCCGCTCCGGCGCCACCTACGCCCGCTCGCTCGCGGCCGGTCAGGTCGATCCGGGCGGGCTCGGCGGATTCGCCGACGCGCTCGCCGAACGGCTGACCACCGTACGGACTCGGCGGCGTGAGCTCGGGGAGCGGCGCGCCGAACTGAACGACGAACTCGCCGCGGTGCAGCGGGAGCTGGCGGAGGTGACCGCGAAGCGGCAACCCGACCGCCGCGCCGCGATCGTGACGCTCGCCGTCGCTGAGGACGGCGACGTCGAGCTCGAGCTGTCCTATGTGGTCGACGGGGCGAGCTGGGAGTCGGCGTACGACGTGCGGCTCGTCGACGAGGCGTTGACGCTGACCTGGTACGGCCTGGTGCGCCAGCGCACCGGTGAGGACTGGCCGGAGTGCGACCTGCGCCTGTCGACCGCCCGGCCGGCCGCGGCGGCGAGCCTGCCCGACCTCGACCCGTGGTACCTGGACCGGGTGCGCCCGCTGCCGCCGATCCGCCCGGTGGCGGCCGCCGGCGGGGTGGTGCAGACGATGGCGGCGCGAACGCGCGCCGAGGCGCTCCCACCGGCGGCCCCGTCGGGCCCGCCACCGCGCGAGGTCGACACAGCGGTGTCTACAGTGGAGCATGGGGTGGCCGCGGCCACGTACCGGCCGGCCCGGCCGGTCGCGGTGCCGGCCGACGGCGCCGCCCACCGGGCCACCGTCGCGGTGGTGGAGCTGCCCGCGGCGCTGGACTACGTGACCGCCCCGGTGCGCAGCCCCGACGCGTACCTGCGGGCCACGCTGGTCAACACCTCGGCGCACACCCTCCTGCCCGGCCGGGCGGCGGTGTTCCACGGTGCCGAGTTCGTCGGCTCGGCCGACCTGCCGGTCTGGGCGCCGGGGGAGGAGGTCGAGCTGGCGCTCGGCGTCGACGACCGGGTACGCGTCGAGCGGGAGCTGGTACGCCGCACGGCGAGCAAGGCCACGCTGGGCTCGGTGCGCCGCCGCGAGGTGGAGTACCGCACCACCGTCACCAACCACACCCCGCACCCGGCCCGGGTCACCGTGCTGGACCAGCTGCCGGTGTCGCGCGACGAGCAGATCAGCGTGCGGGAGCTGCGGGCGGACCCGGAGCCGACCGAGCGCGGCGACATGGGCGTGCTGACCTGGCGGCTGGAGCTCGCGCCGGGCCAGACCGGCCGTGTCCACTTCGGACTGCGTGTGGAGGTCGGCAAGGGCGTGGAGCTCGCCGGCTGGCGCGAGTAGGAAGTAGGGGCGGGGCTAGGACTCTGGGGCGTAGAAGGCACTGACTGGTAGGATAAAAGTATGACCGTGAAGCTCAGCATCAGCGTGCCGGACGATGTGGCCGCCTACCTCAAGAGTCAGGGCAACGCCTCCGCAGCCGTGACAGAAGCCGTCCGCCGCGTTCTTCCCGAGGCCCGGCGTGCACGCCAGCGCGCGGCGGCGCAGGCATATGGTGAGTTCCTTCGGCGCAGGACCGCGCAACAGGTCGAGCATGACCGGGCGTTCATCGAAAGCAGCAACGATGTCGCTCTGCGTGATGCGCGGTGGTGAGGCGGGGACAAATCTGGACCCTGCTTCGCGGAGGTAGCCGGTATCGCGTGCTGGTGATCAGCAACGACGAGTACAACCGCGTTGAACAGCTGGCGGTATGGGCGCTCACGGTCGTTCGCGACGTACCGCATCCCAATCAGCTAGCCGTTCGTCTCAACGACGCCGATCCCCTCGCCGGCGCCTTCGTCAGGATCCACAGCATCGTGCAGATCCTCGATCGAAGCGCGCTTCGCGACAACCACGGCTTTGTCTCACACGACACGATGAACGCGGTCGAGGAAGCCTTACGAGAGTTCCTCGAACTGCCATGACCGTGCCGCCGGTACGCGGCGGCGGCGTAGCAGCACGGCGGCCCGGTCCGGCCCGGTGGCGGCGAACCGCTCGATGACCCGGCGGGTGACCGACGGTGACAGCAGCGATCCGCCGTCGGCGACCACCCGGACCGCCCGCAGCAGGTCGTCCGGCTCGGCGTCCTTGAGCACGAACCCGCTCGCCCCGGCGCGCAGCGCCTCGAAGACGTACTCGTCGAGCTCGAAGGTGGTGAGCATAACGACCCGGACGGCGGCCAGGGCCGGGTCGGCGGTGACCTGCCGCAGCGCCGCCAGCCCGTCCAGTTCGGGCATCCGGATGTCCATCAGCACCACGTCCGGCACGGTTCGCCGGATGGCCGCGAGCGCCTCCCGGCCGTCGGCCGCCTCGCCCACCAGCTCCAGGCCGTCCTCGGTCTCGATCAATGTACGCATCCCGAGCCGGACCAGCGCCTGGTCGTCGGCGATGACGACCCGGATCACCGCGCGTCCCCCGACGCCGCTGTCCGCTGCCCGACCGGCAGATACGCCCGTACCGCGAAACCACCGCTCGGCTCGGGCCCGGCGGTGAGCGTGCCGCCCAGCGCCTCGGCGCGGGTGCGCATCCCGTCGATGCCTGCCCCGTGGGCCGGCGGTGCCGCGGCGCCCAGCCCGCCGTCGACGACCTCCACGAGCACGCCGCGCGGGTCGCGCGCCACCCGCACCCGGGCGGTCGCCTGCGGGCCGGCGTGGCGCAGCACGTTGGTCAGCGCCTCCTGCACGATGCGGTACGCGGCCCGTTGCATTTCGGCGGGCAGGGCGGGCAGGTCCTCATCGAGCTCGAGCGTGACCGGCAGCCCGCCGGACCGGATCCGTTCGACCAGCCCGGGCAGGTCGGCGAGCCCGACGCCCGGCTGCAGCGGCGCCTCCGGCTGCTGCGGCCGGCCGCGCAGCTCCTCGAGCTCGGCCCGCAGGCCGTCCAGGGCGTCGCGGCTGGTGGCGCGGATCGCCTTGAGCGCGGTCCGGGCCCGCTGCGGGTCACGGTCCAGCACCCGCAACGCCACGCCCGCCTGCATCGCGATCACCGCGAGGCCGTGTCCGACGATGTCGTGCACCTCCCTGGCCAGCTGCAACCGTTCCTCCGAGAGGGCCCGGCGGGCCTGCGCGGCGCGCACCTGCGCCGCGGCGTCCCGGCGTGCCTTCACCGTCATGCCGACCGCGGCCGGGATGACCAGTTGCCAGCGGACGACGGCGAGGCGCGGCGCGGCGATCGTGGTGCGCATGACCGAACAGATCGTGGTGACCACGGGACTGACCAAGCGCTACGGCGACCGGGCGGCCGTCGACCGGGTCAGTCTCACTGTGCGCCGGGGCGAGGTGAACGGGTTCCTCGGCCCGAACGGCGCCGGCAAGACAACGACCCTGCGCATGCTGCTCGGGCTGGTCCGGCCGACCTCCGGCCAGGCGAGGGTGCTGGGCCACCGGCCGGGGTCGCCGGCGGCCCTGGCACGCATCGGGGCGCTGGTCGAAGGCCCCGGTTTCTACCCGTACCTGTCGGGCCGGGACAACCTGCGGGTGCTGGCCCGCCACGCCCGGCGCGACCAGGTGGCGGTGGCGGCGGCGCTGGAGCAGGTGGATCTGACCGCCCGGGCCGGTGACCGGTTCCGCTCGTACTCGCTGGGCATGAAGCAGCGGCTCGGCGTGGCGGCGGCCCTGCTCGGCCAGCCCGACCTGCTCGTCCTCGACGAGCCCACCAACGGGCTCGACCCGGCGGGCATGGCCGACATGCGCGACCTCATCCGCTCGTTGGCCGACCAGGGCCATACCGTGCTGCTCTCCAGCCACCTGCTCGGCGAGGTGCAGCAGATCTGCGACCAGGTCGGGGTGATCTCCGGCGGCCGGCTGCTCGCCGAGAGCACGATCGGCGAGCTGCGCGGCGAGGCGGCCCTGCTGGTGCGCGCCGAGCCGCTGGCGACGGCGGCCACGGTGGCGCAGCGTGTGGTCGGCGCCGACCGGGTGTCGACGGTGGACGGGGCGTTGCGGGTGTCGGCCGGCGCCGAGCGCGCCCCGGAGCTGATCCGCGCGCTGGTGCGCGCCGACGTGGCGGTGCGCGAGATCCGCCCGCAGGAGCGGACGTTGGAGGACGTGTTCTTCGGCGGGTACCTGGTGGTGTTCCTCGCCGCGACCGCGGCGCTGACGGCGCGCCGCGACGTGACGAGCTGACGGCCCCTCAGGTCCCCGGACCGTGAGTCGCAGCGTCTACTGCCAGCCTGCCCCTTGCAGCTCGGCCCGGCCGGGATGTTCGGCCGGGCCGAGCTGCACACCCTGATCAGTTAACGCTGCCCGCGGGCACGACCCACTCCACGGGCTGCCCGGTGATCTCCGCGATCACGTCGTAGTCGCGGTCGTAGTGCAACACCACCGCCTGATGCCGCGCCGCGACGGCCGCAATGATCAAATCCGGCACCGCGACCGAGGTGCGACGGCCGGACGAGGAAAGCTCCGCTTGGACCTCCAAGACCCGATCCCACACATCGTCCGGCGTGGGAAGCCACCGCAGGCCGTCACGGCCAACCATTACCTGCTCCACGCTTGTCGCATCGCGAGCCTGCCGTAACGCCTCAAGATCCAGCATGGCGCAGGTAGCTATCCGCCCAGCTGTGAGCAACGGCTCGAGCCGGTCGGCGACCGCTGGATTGCGGACTCGCGCCCATGCGCTGGTGTCCACCAGATAAAGGGTGTTCACCTCGTCCTACCGCTCCCAGCCCTCCCTGCGGTCACGTTCGACCTCTTCGACATCCGGCGCTTGCTCCAGCCACCACTGCATCCGCGCTTTGCGCAGCCTGTCGCCGGCCACCCGGCGCAACGCCTCGTTGACCGTGTCAACCTTGGTTGTCGTGCCTAACTCCTCCATCGCATATCGCAACGCGCCCTCGTCGATATCGATAACGGTTCGCATACGCCACCACCTCCCGCGATATCTCCAAGAAGTATATCCCGATACCAAGCATAAGATTGGCGCTAACCCACGCCCTACCTGGTTTCTCGCTGCGACCGCGGCGCTGGCGGCGTGCCGCGACGTGACGAGCTGACGGCCGGCCGGCTCACGCCCTCGGAGGCGCGGCGTGGTCGACGTGCAGGCCCGGCGGGGCCTGCACGTCGACCACCTCGCCCGCCCCGTCGACCCGCACGGCCAGGGTGCCGGCCGCCCCGAGGCGGATACCCCGCACCTCGTACGCGCCGATGGGGGAGGGCGCCATCGGGCGCAGCGTGATCCTTCCTGCGGGCACGTCCACCTCCAGGCCGAGCAGCGCCCGCACGAGCGCGGGACCCACGGCCGCCGCCCACGCCTGGGGTCGGCAGGACGCCGGGTAGGGCACCGGCCCGGACCCGCCCGCCGGCTGGCCGCCGTAGAGCTCCGGCAGCCGGTACCCGTACGCGGCGGCGGCGGCGAGCAGCCCGTCCAGCAGGCCCCGGGCTACGCCCTGGTGACCGGCGCGCACGAGCCCGAGCAGCGCGATCGCCGTGTCGTGCGGCCAGACCGAGCCGGCGTG
This sequence comes from Micromonosporaceae bacterium, assembly GCA_047459115.1. Lineage (GTDB taxonomy): Bacteria > Actinomycetota > Actinomycetes > Mycobacteriales > Micromonosporaceae > VSCG01. Next base: position 11,632 of record VSCG01000017.1, on the reverse strand, counting down.
GTACGAGAGCGGGTTGAACCCCTTGGCGGTGTCGGCCAGCGTGCGCAACCCGTACCCGCTGGACAGCGCCGGCCCGGCGAGCCGGCGCGCCACAGCTTCCTCCTCGTCGGGGGCGAGCAGACCGGTGCCGAGCAGGTGCCCCATGTTCGAGGCGGGTCCGTCCACCAGCGACTTGCCGGCCTCGAGCGCCACCGCCGGGTAGGGGTCGGCCTCGTCGCGCAGCCAGAACGCGGACCGGAACCGTTCGGCCAGGTTGTCCGCCCACGCCCGCCACCGTTCTCCGCCGAGCCGGCCGAACGCGTCGAGCAGGTCCGCGCCGTCCCGGGCCGCCCGGTACGCGTACGCCTGCACCTCGGCGAGCGCGAGCGGCGGCACGGCGATCCGCCCGTCGGCGTGCTGGATGCCGTCGTGGGAGTCCTTCCAGCCCTGGTTGGTCAGGCCAGCCCCGGTGGGTACGTATTCGATGAACCCGTCGCCGTCGGGGTCGCCGTACGTGGCGAGCCAGTCCAGGGCGTGTTCGGCGGCGGGCACGAGTGCCGCCACCTCGTCGGCGGGCAGGCCCCAGCGCCACGCCGCGGCGAGCAGCACGACGAACAGCGGGGTGGCGTCCACGGTGCCGTAGTAGACCGGCGGCAGCCAGACCGCCGCGTCGGCGGGGCGCAGCTCGTGGGGAATCTTGCCGGGCGCTTCCTCGGTCGTCGGGTCGAGCCTGGTCCCCTGCCGGCGGGCGAGCGTCCGCAGCGTCCCGCCGGCCAGCTCGGGACCGAGCGGCAGCCCGAGCAGCGCGGTCCAGATGGCGTCGCGGCCGAACAGCGTCAGGTACCAGGGGCTGCCGGCGGCGGGGTAGACGTCGGCACCGTCGGCTGGATCGGCGAGCAGAAGGGCGTCGAGATCGGCGACGCTGGTGGCCACGAGCTGGTCCAGGCGCGGGTCGTCGGCCCGGACCTGCAGCGGCGCGGCGCGCCACGGGGCGGGCGAGGCCGGCGGGACGGGCCGGAAGCCGGACGTGGCCGGGGCCGTGGCGGCGACGGTGAGACGGGCCTCGAAGACCCCGCCGGGCGCCAGCGCGACCAGCCAGCGCAGGGTGGCGACCCCGTCCTTGACCACGGGCGTGACCGCGGGGGTGGCGGAGAGCTCGACGCGCAGGCCGTCGGGTGTGGACCAGGACAGACCGTCGGGGCGGTCCTCGGGGGGCACCGGATCGGTGTCCGCCCCGGCCTTGACCGCGCTGACCGCCAGCAGGTCGGCGGCGACGGTGACGGTCAGGTCGGCCTCGACCGGGTCGCGGGAGGTGTTGCGCAGCGTGATGGTCTCGGTGCCGCCGTCGCCGAGGGCATGGCGGGTGCGTTCGCACCAGACGGTGAGGTCGGGGGTGCGCCGATCGCCGAGCCAGGGCAGCCCGCTGATGAACGTCGCGGTGTGCGCGCCGGCCGGTCCGCCGCGCAGCGGCACGGGTTCACGCCCGTCAACGTGCACCTCCAAGCGGGACAGGACCCGCCGGTCGGCGACGTAGAGCCCGTCGGCGCGGCGGCGCATCTGGCCGTCGGCGGCGGACAGCCACGTGGTCGGCGCGCGCAGGCAGGTGACGTGCTGGTGCAGATATGGCTGAGCCTCCACGGCGGACACCTCTTGACAGGGGGGAGTTGTGCCGGCACCCTGATTTGAACGTTCAAACTCTTGAACGTTCAAATCAGCTCTGATCGCACACTACCGGACCAGGCGGCACAGGTGAACAGCAAGGACCAGGCACGGCGGCGTCCTGCCCACGGGCAGACCCCGACCGTCGCGGACGTGGCCGACACGGCCGGCGTCTCCCGCCAGACCGTGTCCAACGTCGTCAACGCCCCACACCGGGTGCGCCCGGAGACCCGGGCCCGGGTCGAGCAGGCCATCGCCGCGCTCGGCTACCAGCCCAACCGGGCCGCCCGCGCGCTGCGCGTCGCGGCGTCGCGGCTCATCGGCTACCGAATCGAGCCGTTGCGCGACGAATCCATGGCGAGCATCCACGACCGGTTTCTGCACGCGCTCGCCGAGGCGGGCCGCGAGGCCGACCACCACCTGCTGCTGTTCACCGCGGACGACGCCGAGGACGAGATCGCGGCGTGCACGCGGCTGTTCCGGGCCGGCGGCGTGGACGGGTTCGTGCTCTACGGCATCGACCGCGGCGACCGGCGGCCGTCGGCGCTGCTGCGCCTCGGGGCGCCGTTCGCGGCGTTCGGGCGCAGCGACTACGACTCCGACCACCCCTGGGTCGACGTCGACAACGCGGCCGGCACCTCGGCCGCGGTCGCCCACCTGGTCGCCCGCGGCCACCGCCGCATCGCTTTCCTCGGCTGGCCGGAGGGCTCATCCGTCGGTGACCGTCGGGCCGAGGGCTGGCGGACCACGCTCGACAAGCACGGCCTGCTCGCCGACTCCCACGCGCTCGACGTGCGCGGCGACGACTCGGCGGACGTCGGCGCGGCGCTGACCGCGTACCTGCTGGACCGCGACCCACCGCCGACCGCCGTGGTGGCAGCCAGCGACACCCTCGCCGTCGGCGCCGTGCAGGCCGCCCGCGCGCGCGGCCTGACCGTCGGGCGCGACCTCGCCGTCGTCGGCTTCGACGACACCCCGACCGCGCGGGTGCTGGACCTGTCCAGCGTCCGGCAGCCGATCGAAGCGGTCGGCCGCGCGGTCGTGCGCGCACTGCTGGACCGGCTCCCCGACACGCCGTCCACGGCCGACCCCGAGGAGCCGGTCGGGAGACTGCTCGCCCCGGCGCTGGTCGTGCGCGGATCCAGCGCCGCCCCGTTACCCCGATGAGCCTCACGTGAGGAGACCCTGATGAGGACCGCCCGATCCCGTCCCCTGGCCCGGTCGGTGGCTGCGGCCGCCACCGCCGCGCTGCTGCTCGGCGTGGCCGCATGCGGCGACGACTCCGACGGCGGTGGCGCCACTACCGGCGCCACCCTGTCCATGTACGCCTTCTCCTCGTCGTCGGCCGAGGACGCCGTGCTGCGCACGGTGGTCGAGGACTACAACAAGCTCGGCCGCAACACGGTCAAGCTGACCATCCTGCCCGAGTACCCGACCGCGCTGCAGACGGCGCTGGCCGGCGGGGAGCCACCGGATGTGTTCTACCTCAACGACAACATGCTCCCGGACCTCGCGCGGGCGGGGGCACTGGAGCCGATCGGCGACAAGGTGGACAACCCGGACGACTTCTACGAGAGCCTGCGCGAGTCGTTCACCTATGAAGGCACGTACTACTGCCCGCCCAAGGACTTCTCTACCCTGCAGCTCGTCTACAACGTCGACGAGCTCGCGGCGGCCAACGTCGAGCCGCCCACGACGTGGCAGGAGCTGGCCGACGCGGCGCGGGCGCTGACCAAGCCGGGCCGGCCCGGTCTGGTCATGGGCGCCGAGTTCTACCGGTGGGGCGTGTTCCTGGCCCAGGCCGGCGGCTGGCCGACCGACGACGCCGTGACCACGATGACCATGGACACCCCAGCCGTCACCCAGGCGTTGCAGTACGTCGCCGACCTGCACAAGAGCGGGTACGCGGCCAGCCCGGCGGCGGTCGGCGCCGGCTGGGGCGGTGAGGCGCTGGGCAAGGGCCTGGCGGCCATGACCATCGAGGGCAACTGGATCGTCGGCGCGATGGCCAACGACTTCCCGCAGGTGAAGTACGCGGTGGCGGAGCTGCCCGCCGGCCCGGCCGGCAAGGGCACGATGGCCTTCTCCGTCTGCTACGGGGTTGCCAAGGCCAGCAAGAACAAGCAGGCCGCGGTCGACTTCGTGACGTACCTGACCTCACCCGAGAAGCAGTTGCAGTTCACCCGGGACTTCCCGGTCATGCCTTCGCGCAAGTCGCTGGCCGACCAGTGGCTGGCCGACAAGCAGGAGCTGAAGGCGTTCGTCGCGGGCGCGGAGTACGCCAAGAAGTCGGTGTTCGTGCCCGGCTTCAAGCCGGTGATCGACACGCTCAACGACGGCATCCAGGGCCTGGCGGCCGGGGACAGAGCGGTCGCGGACGTGGTGTCGGAGACCCAGTCCGCCGGCGAGGACATCCTCGGCGGCTGACCGTGGCCACCCGGACTCCGACGGCGGTGGGGCCCGAGCGCCCCACCGCCGTCACCGACCCGGCGCCGCGCCGCCGCCGGCGGCGGCGCGGCCGGCTGCACGGGCACCAGGCGCTGGCCGGTTGGCTGTTCGTCGCCCCGGCCCTGCTCGGCCTCGGCCTGTTCCTGCTCGCCCCGATCCTGCTCGCCCTGTGGGTGAGCTTCCGCGACTGGAGCGGTCTGGCCCCGCTGGACACCGCCACCCCGGTAGGCGCCGAGAACTACCGCGACCTGCTGCTCGATCCCGGGGTGATCCGGACCGACTTCGCCAAGAGCCTGCGCAACAACCTGTACTACGTGCTCGGCGTGGTGCCGGCGCAGACGATGCTCGCGTTCGTGCTCGCGGTGATCGTGAACAACCAGATGCTGCGCGGCAAGGCGTTCTTCCGTACCGCCTTCTACTTCCCGTCGGTGACCAGCTCGATCGCGGTCTCGTTCATCTTCGTGTTCCTGTTCAGCCCGAGCGGTGTGGTCAACGTGCTGCTGTCCGCCCTGCTGCCCGGCAGTGTGCGGACCGCGTGGCTGAACGAGGCCGGCGGCGTGCTGCACACGGCGCTGCGGTGGGTCGGCGTGGACCGTCCCCCGGCGCTCCTCGCCGACCACGACTTCATGGGCCTGTCGTACTGGGAATGGCTGTCCGGACCCAGCGTCGCGCTGCTGGCCATCATGATCCTGGCCGTCTGGACCACGACCGGCACCTTCATGCTGATGTTCCTCGCCGGGCTGCAGAACATCCCCGAGGAGCTCGACGAGGCGGCCCTCATCGACGGTGCCACGCCCCGCCAGCGGTTCTGGCGCATCACCGTCCCGCTGATGCGCCCGACCCTGTTCCTGGTGCTGACGCTCGGCATCATCGGCACCTGGCAGGTCTTCGACCAGATCTACGCGATGACCTCCGGCGGCCCCCAGAAGACCACCTTCACCCCGGCGTACCTCATCTACCGGGACGGTTTCGAGAACTCGGCGATGGGGCGCGCGGCCGCGATCGCGTTCATCGTGTTCGCGCTGATCCTCGTCTTCACCGGGCTGCAACGCCTGGCCCTGCGCGGGAAGGAGTGAGCGATGACCGCCGTGCGACGGGCCACCGCGTACCTGGTGCTGACCGCGTGCGCGCTGGTGTTCATCTACCCGTTCGTGCTGTCGCTGGCCACCACCTTCAAGCCCCGTGACGAGGTGGCCGCCCACCCGATCCTGCCGTGGCCGCTGTCACCCGACAGCCGGGCGTGGGAGAACGTGCTGGTGCACAGCGACTTCCCGCTGTGGACGATCAACTCGGTGCTGGTGACCGTGGGCGCCACGCTGCTGCGGCTGTTCCTCGACTCGCTCGCCGGGTACGCGCTGGCCCGGCTCAACTGGCGCGGGCGGGGCGCCGTCTTCGGGCTGGTGCTGGCGATCCTCGCCGTGCCGCCGATCGTGCTGACCGTGCCCAGGTTCCTCGTGCTCAAGGAGATGGGCCTGCTCAACTCGTACGCTGGCCTGATCCTGCCGCTCGCCGTGGACGCGGTCGGGATCTTCATCATGAAGCAGTTCTTCGAGGCGCTGCCCCGGGAACTGGAGGAGGCCGCGCGCATCGACGGGGCCAACATCTTCCAGACGTACTGGCGGGTGGTGCTGCCGCTGGCCCGGCCGGGCATCATTACGCTGACGATCCTGTCCTTCCAGGGCACCTGGAACGAGTTCCTGCTGCCGCTCATCGTCGTGCGGGCCAGTCCGGAGCACTGGACACTCCCCTTCGGACTGTCCACACTCGGCCGGGGTGGGGCTGGCGGACAGACCTTCGACTATCCGGTGATGCTCGCCGGCTCGATGCTGACGATCCTGCCGGTGGCCGTGATCTTCTTCGTGCTGCAGCGGTTCTTCGTCCGCGGGATCGCCGCGGGCGCGGTGAAGGGGTGAAAGAGATCGATTCGCCGTGCTGGCCGGGTCGCCGTCGCTACGATCGGGGAGTCGGCGGTATCGGGGGGACGTCATGGAGACTGCCAGGGATGCGCGGCGCGCCGGGAGGCCGGCGGAGGGGACCGAGGCGGACGGCGCCAAGGACTTCGCGCTGGTGTGGCACGGGTACGACCCCTACCAGGTCAACCGGTACATCGACTACCTGACCGGCCAGCTCGACGTCGCGATGGCGGGGCTCGACGACGTGGCGGCCCTGCAGCAGCAGCTCGCCTTGGCCCACCGCGAGATCGAGCGCCTGCGGGCGATCCTCCGGCACATCCCGTCGTCGGCGACCGTCGGCGATCGGATAACCGAGATCATCTCCTTGGCCGAACAGCAGGCCGCCGAGCTGCGGGCGAAGGCCGAACGGGATGCCCAGCGGATCCGGGAGGCGGCCGAGAAGGAGGCCGAGCAGATCCGGGCCCGGGCCCACGCCCGGTAGCACTGACCAGGCGGGGGCCCGGGCGTCAGCGGGCGGGGTGCTCGCCCCGCGCCTCGCGAAGTCGCAGAGCGAACGCGTCCATCCGCCCGGGGCTGGTGGAGAATAGTCTCCCCTCGACGCTCAGGAGCGGTGCTCGATGAGCACGCCGAGGCCGTCGAGCACGCGCTGCAGCCCGAACTCGTACGCGTGGCGGGGGTTGTAGACCCCACCGTGCGCGGCGCCGGCGGCGGCGCCGACCCGGGCGGCGGTGGGGAACCGGGCCTCGTCGAAGACCCGGGCCAGCAGCGGCTGGTGCTGGGCCCACCACTCGGCGTCGGTCATGTTGGTCTTGCGCCGGATCGCCGCGGCCTCCGCGGCTGCCCGGGCGCAGGCCTGGACGAAGCTCAGCACGTACGTCAGCGCGTCGTCCATCTCGACGTCGTCGAGCCCGAGGCCCTCGAAGGCGCGCAGTTCGTGCTCGTACTTGGCCATCACGCCTGGCCCCAGCGGTGGGCGGCTGGGGGAGATGTCGGCTGCCCAGGGGTGGCGCTGGTACAGGTCCCAGTTCTCCTGGGCGATGGCTTCGACGCGCCTGCGCCAGGGCCTGCCGGACAGGTCCGCGCGGGGCATGTCGCGGTAGACCGTGTCGAGCATGAGGTCGAGCAGTGCCGCCTTGCCCGGAACGTAGGTGTACAGGGTCATGGGCGAGACGCCGAGCCGTTGCCCGACCCGGCGCATCGTCACCGCCGCCAGCCCTTCGGCGTCGGCGAGCGCGATGGCCGTGTCGACCACCTGGTCCACGGTGAGTCCCTGGCGCGGGCCGCGCTGGCCACCTCTCGCGCCGCGATCGCGCCACAGCAGCTCCAGGGTGCGCGCCGGGTCGCCGCCCCGATCCTTCGCCATGAGGATCCCTCCGCCAATCTTCGTACTCTGTATAATATACGCCGTACGGAGATTGCGCGAGGAGAGACCTGTGCGGATCAGCGCCTCGGCCGTGTCGCTCAACATCGACGACGTGGCCGCGTCCAGCAGATTTCTGACCACCCACTTCGGGTTCCGCGAGGAGATGGCCGCGGACGGCTTCGCCTCCCTGACCCGCGACGACGTCGGCATGAACGTGGTCTTCCTGCGCCGGGGCCTGCCCACGCTGCCCGCGGATCAACGCGACGACCACGCCAACGGGGTGATCCTCGCGTTCGTCGTCGACGATCTCGAAGGGGAGCTGGCCAGGCTGCAGGCCGAGGGCGTCACGATCACCATGCCGCTCACGGTGGAGGAGTGGGGAGAGCGCGCCTTCCAGGTGCGCGACCCCAACGGGGTCATCATCCAGCTTGTGGACTGGAAGGGGGCCGAGACCCGGTCGCCGGATTCCGCGTGACTGCCCCTGACCGGTAGTGGCCCGGCCGGCGTCGGCCCGTTGCCCCTAACAGGTGTGGATGCGAGCATCCCGACATGGCGACGGTGGCGGGGATCGACTGCTCCACCCAGTCGACGAAGGTGGTCGTGTGCGACGCCGACAGCGGGGAGGTGCTGGACACCGCGCAGGCGCCCCACCCGGACACCACCGAAATCGACCCCGAGGTGTGGTGGGCGGCGTTACGGAAGGCCGCCGGTGACCGGCTGGATCGCGTGGCGGCGCTGGCGGTCGGCGGCCAGCAGCACGGGATGGTGCTGCTCGACGAGGCCGGTGACGTCGTCCGCCCCGCCCTGCTGTGGAACGACACCCGCTCGGCCGGCGCCGCCGCCGACCTCGTCGCCGAGGTCGGCGCCGACATCTGGGCCGAGGCGGTCGGCAGCGTTCCGGTGGCCAGCTTCACGGTCACCAAGCTGCGGTGGCTCGCCACGCACGAGCCGGAGGCGGCCGCCCGAGCGCACCGCGTCCTGCTGCCGCACGACTGGCTCACCTGGCGGTTGACCGGCCGCGGCGACGAGCCGGTGACCGACCGGGGCGACGCGTCCGGCACCGGGTACTGGTCCCCGGCATCGGGGGAGTACCGCATGGACCTGCTGACGCGGGCGTTCGGGCGTCCACTCGCGGTGCCGCGGGTGCTCGGCCCGAACGAGCCGGCCGGGGTGACCGCCATGGGCGCGCTGGTCGCCGCGGGCACCGGAGACAACATGGCCGCCGCGCTCGCCCTCGGGCTCGCCCCCGGCGACGTGGTCGTCTCCATCGGCACCAGCGGCACCGTCTTCGCGGTCCACAGTGCCCCGACCGCCGACCCGACCGGCATCGTCGCCGGGTTCGCCGACGCCACCGGGCGGTACCTGCCGCTGCTGTGCACGCTCAACGCGGCCCGGGTGCTCGACGCCGCGGCGACGCTGCTTCGCGTACCCCACACCGAACTGGACGACCTCGCGCTGCGCGCCCCGGCGGGCGCCGGCGGGCTGGTGCTGCTGCCCTACCTCGACGGGGAACGCACCCCGAACCTGCCCGACGCCACCGGCGCCCTGCACGGACTGACCCGGGCGACCATGACCCCCGCGCACCTGGCCCGGGCCGCGGTCGAGGGCATGCTGTGCGGCCTCGCCGACGGTGTCGACGCGCTGCGGACACTGGGCATCCCGGTGCACCGGGTGCTGCTCATCGGCGGCGGCAGCCGGTCCGCGGCGGTCCGCGCGATCGCGCCCGACCTGTTCGGCGTGCCGGTGATGGTGCCCCGACCCGGCGAGTACGTGGCGCTCGGCGCCGCCCGCCAGGCCGCGTGGGCCCTCGCCGGCATCCCCCAGCCGCCCGCGTGGCCGGTGCCGGCCGAGGCCCTGCCGCCCGGCGACGAGGCGCGCGGCCGGATGGTCCGGCAGCGGTACGCCGAGATCGCCGGCACCGTTCTCGCTGTCGCGTAGTGGAGGAGAACCGGTCGCCGGGCGAGGCGGAAAACGCTCCGCTGGTAATGTCGAGGGCCCGTCGTCCGCTCCGTCTACCGGATGAGAGCGCGCCGGTGGGGCGCGCGGACCGGAAGGGATACGCCAGTTGAAGTACCTGCTGTTGATCTACGGCAACCAGGAGAAGTGGGACTCGATCCCGCCCGAGACGTGGCAACAGGAGGTCGCCAAGCAGGACGCGTTCAACAAGAAGTACCACGCGACCGGCGAGCTGCTCGGCGGCTACGGGCTGGCCGACGCCGCCGCCGCGCGGCTGGTGCGCCGCAAGGACGGAGCGCCCGCGGTGACCGACGGCCCGTACCTGGAGACCAAGGAGTACATCGCCAGCTTCTACCTGCTCGACTGCGAGAGCGAGGAGCGGGCGTACGAGATCGCCGCGGACATGCCCTGGGCGGACACCGAGCCGGTCGAGGTGTGGCCGATCCTCCACGAGTCCGCCCCCGACCTGTGAGCGCGACCCACAGCCTGGCCGCCGGCGCGCTCGAGGACCTGCTGCGCGACCTCGCGCCGCAGGTCCTCGGCGCCCTGGTGCGCCGGTACGGGCGGTTCGAGGTCTGCGAGGACGCGGTCCAGGAGGCCCTGCTGCGGGCCGCCGAGCGCTGGCCGCACGACGGGGTGCCGGACAATCCCCGAGGCTGGCTGATCACGGTGGCCACGCACCGGCTGTTCGACGAGCTCCGCAGCGAGCAGGCGCGCCGCCGCCGTGAGGAGGCCGTCCTGGCGGCCACCCCACAGTCGGCGCTGCTGGCCGCCCCCGCGGATGTCGATCCGGCCGCGGACCGTGACGACTCGCTCGCCCTGCTGTTCCTGTGCTGCCACCCGGCCCTGTCCGTGCCGAGTCAGATCGCGCTCACGCTGCGCGCGGTCGGCGGCCTGACCACGGCCCAGATCGCGGCGGCCTTTCTGGTCCCGGAGGCCACCATGGCCCAGCGGATCAGCCGGGCCAAGCAGAGCATCAAGGCCAGCGGGGCGTCGTTCACCCTGCCCGATGCGGCCGAGCGCGACCGGCGGCTCGCCGCCGTCCTGCACGTGCTCTACCTCATCTTCAACGAGGGCTACACCGCCACCACCGGCCCGGCGCTGACCGCGCCGCACCTGTCCGACGAGGCGATCCGGCTCACCCGCTGGCTGCTGCGGCTGCTGCCCGACGACGCGGAGATCGCCGGCCTGCTGGCGCTGATGCTGCTCACCGACGCGCGCCGGGCCGCGCGCACCCGTCCCGACGGGAGCCTGGTGCCACTGGCCGAGCAGGACCGCAGCCTGTGGGACCGGGAGCGCATCGCCGAGGGCGTCGCGCTGATCACCGACGCGCTGCCCCGGGGACGGGTCGGCCCGTACCAGCTGCAGGCGGCGATCGCCGCGGTGCACGACGAGGCCGAGCACGTCGACGACACGGACTGGCCGCAGATCCTCGCCCTCTACGAGCTGTTGGAGAAGGTCGCGCCGAACCCGGTGGTGACCCTGAACCGGGCGGTGGCGGTCGCGATGGTGCACGGGCCGGCCGCCGGGCTGGAGCTGGTCGCCGCGCTGGAGTCGGACCGCCGACTGGCGGGGCACCACCGGCTGCTCGCCACCCGGGCGCACCTGCTCGAACTTGCCGGACAGCGGGAGGAGGCGGCGGCGTGCTACCGGGAGGCCGCGCGGCGTACCAGCAGCCTGCCGGAACGCCGGCACCTGTCCGCGTGCGCCGCCCGCCTCGCCGACCCTGACTAGAACGACCAGCCTCGACCGACCCCGAGTGCGACGGCCGCGACCCGGGTATGTGCCCAAGCCATGGAGCACTTCACGATCGCCAGACTCGCCGAGCAGAGCCCGGACTTCCGCCGGGTGCTGTGGACCGGTAAGCACAGCCAGTTGGTGCTGATGACGATCCCGCCGGGTGGCGAGATCGGCGAGGAGGTCCACTCCGACATCGACCAGATCCTCACCTTCGTCAGCGGGGTCGGGGAGGCTCGCATGGACGGCGAGACGAAGCCAGTGGCAAAAGGTGACCTCGTGGCGGTCCCGGCCGGCACGAGACACAACTTTGTCAACACCGGCCCCAACCCGCTCATCCTCTACACGATCTACGGACCTCCTGAGCACGCGGACCAGGCCGTGCACCACACGAAGGAGGACGCGGAGAAGGCCGAGGCGACGGGCATGGACGAGCCACCCCAGGGCTGACCGCCCGCGCCGCCCTCAGTCCGCGCTGATCCGCGCTGCCGGCGCAGCCGGCGGTGCCGGGCGCGGTGGCAACGGGGCGCGGGCCCGGCGCGGACGGGGCACCGGGTTCGGGGCGTGCACCGGCCGC
>VSCG01000016.1:0-35868 GCA_047459115.1 Micromonosporaceae bacterium | reverse complement strand
GCAGGGAGGTCAGTAGACCGGTGGGGGCGGGGCGGCCCGGCGGCGCGGCCGCGGCTGAGGCGTTGATTCCGTTGTTTGCCGCGATCCCGAGCGCCAGGGCCCCGCCGGCTTGCATCAGCCGCCGGCGAGAGAGGCCGGCAGCACGCTTTTCCTCCCTCACCGCCGCCCACCCTTCTGAATCGTTTCAACGAACATAGGCCCCGGACATCGACAAGAAAAGAGTGCACGATGGCCGGATCCGGACACACGGCCCTCCCCCGGTTGAGCCCACCGCGGGCCGCGGTAGCCGAAGCCATCGGCGGCCTCGCGCCGTCGCCGCAACTCGGCGCCCCTCGTCCCGGCAGTCCGGTCGACCGTGTCAAGTTGACGATGTACCTGGGTCTTGATGGGCTACTCGCCGCCTGCGGACAGGCGGCCTTCGAAGGTGATCTCGAAGCCGTTCAGGACCGCTTTCCAGCGGGTGATCCAACGCCGGCGGCCGGGCCGGTCGGGTCGAGGGACATCACGGCGAGGTAGACACACTTCTCCGGGTTGAACGCGAGGAACGGGAGCGAACTCCGCCCCGACGTTCGCTCGCCCTGGTCACCCGATCTGTGTGCCGCTCTACACGCGCGTTTTCGTTGGCGCCGCGCCGATATGGACGGACGGCGGATATCTCGGTATCGACCGACCGACGGTTCGGTCAGCGGGACGGCTCGACCGGCACCGCCACCCCGGACGTACCCGGGTGCGGCGGCTTGGGCTGGGCGTCCACGCCGGCCTCGGCCCGCTGCTGGGCGGTGATCGGCGTCGGCGCCCCGGTCAGCGGGTCGTAGCCGCCGCGCGTCTTCGGGAACGCGATCACCTCGCGGATCGAGTCGGCGCCGGCGAGCAGCATGCAGATGCGGTCCCAGCCGAACGCGATGCCGCCGTGCGGCGGCGGCCCGTACCGGAACGCCTCCAGCAGGAAGCCGAACTTCTCGTCGGCCTCCTCCTGCGTGATGCCGAGCAGGTCGAACACCCGCCGCTGCACGTCGGCCCGGTGGATACGGATCGACCCGCCGCCGATTTCGTTGCCGTTGCAGACGATGTCGTACGCGTACGCCAGCGCCCGGTCCGGCGCCTCCTCGAACCGGTCGACCCACTCGGCCGTCGGCGACGTGAACGGGTGGTGCACCGCCGTCCAGCCGATCTGCCGGCCCGCGTCGTCGGTCAGCGGCTCGAACATCGGCGCGTCGACCACCCAGCAGAACGCCCAGGCGTTCTCGTCGATCAGGCCGACCCGCCGGGCGATCTCCTGGCGGGCCGCGCCGAGCAGCTCCTGCGCCGCCCGTCGGTCGGTCGACGCCGCGAAGAAGACGGCGTCGCCGGGCTTGGCGCCCACCGCGTCGGCCAGGCCGCCCAGGTGCGCCTCGGAGAGGTTCTTGGCGACCGGGCCGCGCGCCTCGCCGGTCTCCGCGTCCAGCAGCACGTACGCCAGGCCCCGCGCGCCCCGCGCCCGGGCCCACTCCTGCCAGCCGTCGAGCTCCTTGCGGGTCTGCCCTGCGCCGCCGGGCATCACGACCGCCCCGACGTAGCCGCCGGCCTCGATCGCGCCCGCGAAGACCCGGAACTCGGTGCCGCGCAGGTACTCGGTCAGCTCGGTCAGCTCCAGCCCGTAGCGCAGGTCCGGCTTGTCCGAGCCGTACCGGGCCATCGCGTCGTGCCACGTGATGCGGGGAATCGGGGTGGAGATCTCGTGGCCGGCGAGCTCCCGCCACAGCGCCGCGACGATCTCCTCCGACAGCGCGATCACGTCGTCCTGGCCGACGAACGACATCTCGATGTCCAGCTGGGTGAACTCCGGCTGCCGGTCGGCGCGGAAGTCCTCGTCGCGGTAGCAGCGGGCGATCTGGTAGTACCGCTCCATCCCGGCGACCATGAGCAGCTGCTTGAACAGCTGCGGGGACTGCGGCAGGGCGTACCAGGTGCCGGGGCGCAGCCGCACCGGCACGAGGAAGTCGCGCGCGCCCTCCGGGGTCGAGCGGGTCAGCGTCGGGGTCTCGATCTCCACGAAGTCGTGGCGCTCGAGCACCGTGCGCGCGATGCGGTTGGCGGCCGAGCGCAGCCGCAGCGCCCGCGCCGGACCGGACCGCCGCAGGTCCAGGTAGCGGTACCTCAGCCGTACCTCCTCGCCGGCCTCGACCTGGTCGTCGACCGGCAGCGGCAGCGGCGCGGCCTCGGAGAGGATCTCCAGCTCGGCCGCGATCACCTCGATCTCGCCCGTGGGCAGGTCGGGGTTCTCGTTGCCGGCCGGGCGCCGCTCGACCGCGCCGACCACCCGCACGCAGAACTCGCTGCGCAGCTGGTGCGCGGCCTCGGCGGCCGGGCCTTCCCGGAACACCACCTGCACCACGCCCGACGCGTCCCGCAGATCCACGAAGATCACCCCACCGTGGTCGCGGCGGCGGGCCACCCAACCGGCCAGGGTCACGGTCGTGCCGGCGTCCGTCGCGCGCAGGCTGCCGGCTTCACGGGTACGGATCAACGGTCGCTCCTTCTGGGCATACGGCTGCCCGGACATTCTCCCAGCCGCCCTACCCGGCCGGTGCCCGGCATCCGCATCGTCGCCCACTGCCCGGTCCGCCGCCATCGCTTTATCGTGCCCGCCGATCCACGCGCGCCGAACCGATCGGCCAGCGGCGGGAGCGGACGTTGCCGACCCGGTACGGCTCGCGCGCAGACGGACCGGCCAGGCACCAGGTCAGACCCAGCGGACCCCGCCGATGTCGTCACCGAGGATCCGCTCGAACTCCTCGCGGGTGATTTCGCCGTCCCTCAACCGGCGTGCGTTCGCGGCGAACCTGGCGATCGCCTGGTTCCTGGCTCTCTCGCGGGGCAGGACCCTGGTCTCGCCGTAGCTGCCGTACCGCATCGACGCGAATTCGTCGGCCACATCCCGGGGGTCGTCGGGGTTGACCGGCTCGCCGTGGAGCCGCCGCAGCGCCACCTTCAGTTCGGCGTCGGTGAGATGCCCGTTGCTCCAGCGCTGCACCAACGCGAACACCTGGTTGAAGGTGTCCTCACCCACCTTCTCGTGCCGCAGGATCGACCGCATCATCGCCCGGAACTCGACGGCCACCGCCTCGTCGTCGTGCATGCCACGGAGGCTAGCCGGAGGTACCGACAGTCACGGCCACCGTGAATGTACGAGCTGAAGAGGCGTCGCGGTTGGTGGGACCGGCGGCCGTCACGAGTCGGCGAGCGCGACGATCGTGTCGAGCAGCACGTTCGCGCCGTTCTCCACGTCGTCCCAGGCGGTGTTCTCCTCGGGGCAGTGGCTGCGGCCGTCGACGCTCGGCACGAAGATCATCCCGGTCGGGGCCAGCCTCGCCAGGTTCTGCGAATCGTGCCCGGCCCCGGACGGCAGGTGGCTGGCGAGGAGGCCCCGGGCGGCAGCGGCATCCGCGATGATCCGCTGGATCCGACTGTCCAACTGGCAGGGTGGGATCGAGGGCCCCAGGTCCACGTCGACCCGCAGGCCATACCGTTGTGCCACCTCGTGCGCGGCCGCGGTGATGGCTCGGGCCAGCTCCTCCACCCGGGCCTGCTCCAGATCGCGGAAATCCAGGCTGAACGTGGCCGTCTCGGGAACGACGTTGGCACCACCCGGCGCCACGCTGATGATCCCGGCGGTGATCACCGCACGGTCGCTGACCGAGCGGGCGATCTCCGGCAACTGCACGATCAGCGCACTGGCCCCGACCAGCGCGTCGCTGCGCATCGTCATCGGCGTCGTACCGGCGTGGTCCGCCCGGCCGTGGAACGTCACGGAGCCGCCGCCGAGGCCGACGATCGCGGTGACCACGCCGATCTGGTGGCCGAGCCGCTCCAGCTGCGGCCCCTGCTCGATGTGCAGCTCCACCGTGGCGTGCACCCGCCCCGGGTCGACCCTGGTCCGCGTCGCCCGCTCGAGATCCCACCCGGCCGTTACGAAGGTGTCGACGAACCGGTCGCCGTCGCGCCCGGTGAGCGCCTCCAGCTCCGCCCTGGTGAACCCCCGCACCAGCGCGCTCGAACCGAGCAGATGCGCGTAGTTGCCCTCCTCGTCGGAGTACACCACTGCGCGCACCGGCCGAGCCAGCGGCACCTTCTCCTCGTGCAGCCGCCGCACGCACTCCAGCGCGGCGAGCGCGCCGAGCGCCCCGTCGAAACGGCCGCCGTTCGGGACGGTGTCGATGTGCGACCCCGACCAGACGGCCGGCCGGGCCGCGAACTCTTCCGGCTCGTCCGGCGCCGACACGAACATGTTGCCGATGCCGTCGACCTCGAGACGCAGGCCCGCCTCCGCGCACCGCGCCCGGTACCACGCCCGTGCCTGCGCGTCGGCGGCCGAGAAGGAGGTACGGCTGACACCGCCTCCCGGCACCGCACCGATGCGGCCGAGCGCCTCGAGATCCGCGCGCAACCGGGCGCCGTTGATGGAGATCTTTCCGGTCATGCTGCGCCTCCCCCACGCTCTCAGAATCGTCTTACCGACGGCACCACCCCGGCAAGCGACACGAGATTGGCCTCGTCGAAACCCATGCCGGGTATCTTCAACGGCTCGCCGAACCGGGACTGCGGTCACCCCGTCCAGTCGAAGGGGTTGATCACCGCGACCCCGGCTGCCTCGAACGGCGCTGTGTCCCGGGTGGCGACCGTGAATCCCGTCGCGCTAGCGATGCTGGCGATCAGTGCGTCGAAGTCACCGATGACTCGGCCCTGGGCGCGCGCCTTGACCCGCAGAGCGGCGTAGGCGGTTGCCGCCGGCTCGTCGAAGGCCAGAGTTCGGCCGTGGAACAGTGGCACGAACTCGCCTTCGAACCGGTCGCGCAGCTTCTGCCGGCGTCCGCCCTCGGGCAGGCAGGCGATGCCGTAACGCACCTCGGCCAGACTGATGGTCGTCAGGTAGAGGGTCTCGACCACCTGAGCGTCCAGCCAGCGCACGACACCGGCGTTCGGCCTCGGGCGCAACGGCTCGGAGATAACGTTCGTGTCGAGGATGATCATGCAAGATCCAGTGGCTCACGGCTGGCCTTCTCGCGCGTGACCGCCAACTCCACGCCGCCAGCATCCTGGCCGATGGAAGCCAGCAGGGAGCCCACCCTGACCCGGTCCGCGGGCGCGACCGCGGCGTCGAGGATCGACCGCACCTCGGCTTCGGTGCTGCGGTTGTTTGCGGCTGCGCGGGCCTTGAGGGCGCGGTGGGTTTCCTCGGACAGGTTGCGAATGGTGATCGCGGGCACACCGGCCTCCCTCTTGCTATCGTGATAGCACTTCGCGGAAATGATAGCACTCGCTGGCTGCATCCCCCACGGTCTGGCCGCCGCCGGTCCCCTCAGGGCCGCCGGCTACCCGGTGGCGCTGATCGTGGGCCAGAGGTCCGCGTCCGGTGGGGTCCACTGTGTCGGGTCGGCGTCGACCTGCTCGCCGGAGCGGATGTCCTTGACGCTGTCCGGCTCGCCCGGAAACCACACGTACGGGATGCCCCGGCGCTCGGCGAAGCGGATCTGCTTGCCGTACTTGGCCGCGCTGGGCGACACCTCGGTGGGGATGCCCCGGTGCCGCAGGGCCGCGGCGGTGCGCATGACGGCCGGCCGGTCCTCCTCACTCGGCAGCGCCACCAGCACGCACGTCGGCACCGCCCGCGACACCGTCAACGCCCGGGTGCCGAACAGCCGGCCGAGCAGCCGGCTCACCCCGATCGACAGCCCGACCCCCGGGTACACCTCGTCCCCCGCGGTCGCGAGGCTGTCGTAGCGGCCGCCGGAGCAGATCGACCCGATCGTCTCGTGCCCGATCAGCTCCGTCTCGTACACCGTGCCGGTGTAGTAGTCCAGCCCTCGGGCGATCTTGAGGTTGGCGACGAGCAGTCCGGGGGCGTGTTCGGCGGCGGCCTCCACCACCGCCGCGAGCTCCGCCAGGCCCTCGTCGAGCAGCGGGTCGGTGACCCCCAACGCGGCGACCTGGTCGGCGAACGAGGCGTCCGGGGTGCAGATCTCGGCGAGCGCGAGCACCGCCTTGGCCTGCGCCTCGGTGGCGCCGGTGGCGACGAGTTCCGCGGTCACCCCCGCCGGCCCGATCTTGTCGAGCTTGTCGGCGATGCGGATCGCCTCCAGCGGGTCCGGCAGCCCGAGCCCTCGGTAGAAGCCCTGCGACAGCTTGCGGTTGTTGACGTGCATGCGGATCGGCGGCAGCGGCAGCCCGCGCAGCGCGTCCGCGATGACCAGCGGCAGCTCCACTTCGTAGTGGTTCGACAGCGTGCCCCGGTCGACCACGTCGATGTCGGCCTGCAGGAACTCCCGGTACCGGCCCTCCTGCGGCCGCTCGCCGCGCCAGCACTTCTGGATCTGGTACCGCCGGAACGGGAACTGCAGCTTGCCGGCGTTCTCCAGCACGTACCTGGCGAACGGCACGGTCAGGTCGAAGTGCAGCCCGAGCCCCACGTCGCCGGGGTCCTCGGGATCGGCCTGCAGGCGGCGCAGGACGTACACCTCCTTGGAGGTCTCGCCCTTGCGCAGCAACTGGTCCAGCGGCTCGACCGCACGGGTCTCCAGCGGCGCGAAGCCGTACAGCTCGAAGGTGTGCCGCAGCCGGTCCAGCACCTGCTGCTCGATCATGCGCTGCGGCGGCAGCCACTCCGGGAACCCGGAGAGGGGAGTCGGTCTGCTCATGTCGGGTCTACCAGCCTTGAAGTCGAACGGCCTTGCGGGGCTACCAGCCTCGGGTCGGTGCGGCCGGTCGCGCGCCGCCCATCTGGGCCACCTCGATCAGGTACGGGTTGGTCGCGCGTTCCCGGCCGATGGTGGTCGCGGGTCCGTGGCCGGGCAGGACCTGGGTCTCGTCGGGCAGCGGCAGCACCTTGTCGCGCAGGCTGGCCAGCATCGCCGCGTGGTCCCCGCCCGGCAGATCGGTGCGTCCGATGGAGCCGGCGAACAGCACGTCCCCGGAGAAGCACAGCGGGGCGTCGCCGCCGGGCGTATGGAACAGCACCGACCCGCGGGTATGGCCCGGGGCGTGGTCGATGGTGAACTCGAGCCCGGCGATCGACAGCGTGGTGCCGTCGGTCAGCGGGGCTACGTCAGCGGGCTCGGCATACGGCAGGCGGCCGCCGAACAGCTGGCTCAGATCGGCGGACAGGCCCTTGGCGGGGTCGGCGAGCAGTTCCCGGTCGTCCGGGTGGATGTAGGCGGTGATGTCCCGCGCGCCGCACACCGGCGCGACCGAGAACGTGTGGTCGAGGTGCCCGTGGGTGAGCAGCACCGCGACGGGGTGCAGCCGGTGCTCCTCGAGCACGGCGTCGAGCCGGTCGATGACCCCGATGCCCGGGTCGATCACGACACACTGCTCGCCCGGCGCGGTCGCCACGACGTAGCAGTTGGTTCCGAACGCCGCGGCCGGTACGGCAGCCACGAACAGTCCCGCAGCCCGCACGTGTGCCTGCCCCTCTCCTCGGCGGCCCCTCTCCTCGGCCGGTCCCCGTCCGACAGCCTATCCTCGCTCCCCCGGGTCTCAGCTAATCCCCGTACACTCGCTCCGGCGTGGTGTCGAACACCACGCGCGGCACCCCCGGGCGACAGGGAGGGAAGCAGTCGTGCCTTCCAGCAGGAAGCGGCAGCGCGAGCTGGCGCGGGCGAAGTACCACCGCCAGATGGTTCGCAGGGCCGCGGCAGAGCGGCGCCGGCGGCAGATCTCCGCGGCGGTGACCGTCGCCGTGGCGGTCCTGCTCGTGGTCGGCTTCGTCACCTGGCGCGCGGGTGTGTTCGGCAGCGACGAGGAGCAGCCGCCACCGGCCGCGGCCGAGGACTGCGTGTGGAACCCGAAGACCCCGGACGACAATACCAAGGACGTGGGCACCCCGCCCACCGCCGACATCGCCGCGTCCGGCACCCGCCCGATGAACATCACGTTCGCTGCCGGGCTGGTCGAGGTCGAGCTGGACCTGACCCGGGCCCCCTGCACGGCGGCCAGCTTCGCACACCTGGCGAGCCAGAGCTTCTTCGACAACACCACCTGCCACCGCCTGCTCGACAGTGGGGCCTACGTCCTGCAGTGCGGCGACCCGTCGGGCACGGGCAGCGGCGGGCCGGCGTACACGTTCGCCGACGAGAACCTGCCGACGGCGCCGGAGCCGACCGAGCCGGCCACCGCGAGCCCGAGCGCGACCCCGGACCCGGACGGGAGCGCGGCGCCGAGCGCCAGCGCGACGCCGTCGGCGCCCGCCGGCACGGTGATCTACCCGAAGGGGACGCTGGCGATGGCGAACAGCGGGCCGAACACCAACGGCAGCCAGTTCTTCATCGTCTACCGGGACAGCCCGTTCCCACCGGACTACACGATCTTCGGACGGGTGACGAAGGGCCTGGACGTGATCGAACAGATCGCGAGCGGCGGCCACGACGGCTCCTACGACCCGAGTCCGGGCGGCGGCAAGCCGAAGAACGACGCGACCATCCAGTCGCTGACCGTCGGTCCGGTGGCGTACTCCGCTCAGCCGAGCGACCCGTCATCCGGCCCGCCGAGCGCGCCACCCGCCGGGTCGCCGTCCCCGTCCCCGCAGGAGAGCTAGTCGGATAACAAGCTGTGTTCGGATAACACACTGACATGAGGGAGGACCGGCAGCGTGAGCTCCACCACGGACCGGCGGCGCGCGGCGGCGCGGGCCCGGCTCGAGCGGGAGATGGCCGCCCGGGCGGAGGCCGCCCGACGCCGACGTCAGATCCAGATCTCCGTCTCCGCCGGGGTCGCCGTCCTGCTGCTCATCGTCGGCACGGTCTGGCTGTTCACCAGGGGCGGTGACGACGGGCAGGGGCAGGCCGGCGCAGCGCCGTCCTCGTCGGCCACGGACCCCAACTGCGTGTGGACACCGTGGCCGGACCCCAGCATGTCCCCGGCGCCGCCGGTCAAGGACGTCGGCACCCCGCCCGCGACCGGGCACCCGCGCTCCGGCACGCAGATCCTCACGGTCAGCACGAACCTGGGTGACATCAAGGTCAAGATGGACCTGGCCAAGTCGCCGTGCATCGCGGCGAACTTCGCCCACCTGGCCAGCAAGGACTTCTACCAGGACACGAAGTGCCACCGCGCGTTCGAGGGCATGCTGCAGTGCGGCGACCCATTCGCCAAGGGCCCGGGCTGGCGGGACACCGACGGCCAGGGCGGCCCGGCGTACAAGTTCCCCGACGAGAACCTGCCGATCGACCAGCGCCCGACCTACCCGCGCGGCACGATGGCGATGGCGAACAACGGGCCGAGCACCAACGGCAGCCAGTTCTTCTTCATCTACCAGGACACCAACCTGGACGGCCCGAACTATTCGGTGGTCGGCACGATCATCGAGGGCCTCGACCTGCTCGACGAGGTCGGCAAGGAGGGCACGGACGGCGCGGACGGCGGCGTGGGCCACCCGAACAAGGAGGTCGTGATCAAGTCAGTCTCGGTCGACCCGCCGCAGAGCTGACTCGGGGCGCGACAGCCGACCCGAGCGCCCGGGTCACCTCCGGTCAGGCGCCTGAGGTGACCCGGTAGGCGTCGAAGACCCCGTCCACCTTGCGCACCGCCGCGAGCACATGGTTCAGGTGGCTCGGGTCGGCCATCTCGAAGCTGAAGCGGCTGATCGCCACCCGGTCTCGGGTGGTGGTGACGGTTGCCGACAGGATGTTGACCCGCTCGTCGGACAGGGCCCGGGTCACGTCGGCGAGCAGCTTGTGCCGGTCGAGCGCCTCGATCTGGATCGAGACCAGGAACGTGGAGGCGGCCGTCGGCTTCCAGGTCACCTCGACCAGTCGCTCGGTCTGCTTGCGCAGGTCAGTGGCGTTGGAGCAGTCCTCGCGGTGCACGCTGACCCCGCCGGTGCGGGTGACGAAACCGAACACCTTGTCCCCGGGCACCGGCGTGCAGCAGCGGGCCAGCTTGATCCACACGTCCGAGACGCCGACCACCACCACACCCGGGTCCCGCTCGGCACCCCGGTGCCGGGTCGGGCGGGTCGGCACCGCGGTCTCGGCCACGTCCTCGACCGCACCCTCCTCGCCGCCGTACCCGGCGACGAGGCGCTGGACCACCGACTGCGCCGACACCTGGTTTTCGCCGACCGCCGCGTACAGCGCGGCCGCGTCGGGCAGGTGCAGATCCCGGGCGATGGTGAGCAGGGCGTCCGGGGTCAGCAGCCGCTGCAGCGGCAGGCCGTGCTTGCGCATGGCCTTGGCGATCGCCTCCTTGCCGGCCTCGATCGCCTCCTCGCGCCGCTCCCGGTTGAAGTGCTGGCGGATCTTCGTGCGCGCCCGCGGACTCTTGACGAACCCCAGCCAGTCCTGGCTGGGCCCGGCCGTGTCCGACTTCGACGTGAAGATCTCGATCACGTCGCCGTTGGACAGCGTCGACTCCAACGGCACCAGCTTCTGGTTGACCCGCGCGCCGATGCAGCGGTGCCCGACGTCGGTGTGCACCGCGTAGGCGAAGTCGACCGGGGTGGCGCCGGCCGGCAGCGCGATGACGTCGCCCTTGGGCGTGAAGACGTACACCTCCTGGCTGGACAGGTCGAAGCGCAGCGCGTCGAGGAACTCGCTCGGGTCGCTCGCCTCCCGCTGCCAGTCCAGCAGCTGCCGCAGCCAGGTCATCTCGTCGATGTGCGCTGGCGGGCCGACGATGGTGGCGTTCTTCTGCTCCTTGTACTTCCAGTGCGCCGCGATGCCGTACTCCGCCGTGCGGTGCATGGCGTGCGTGCGGATCTGCATCTCCACCGGCTTGCCGGTGGGGCCGATCACCGTGGTGTGCAGCGACTGGTACATGTTGAACTTCGGCATCGCGATGTAGTCCTTGAACCGGCCCGGCACCGGCTGCCAGTTCGCGTGGATCACACCGAGCGCCGCGTAGCAGTCGCGGACGGTCTCGACCAGGATCCGCACACCCACGAGGTCGTAGATGTCGGAGAAGTCCCGGCCCCGCACGATCATCTTCTGGTATACCGAGTACAGGTGCTTGGGCCGGCCGGTCACCTTCGCCTTGATCTTCGCGGTGTTCAGGTCCGCCTCGACCTTGCTGGTGACCTGACGCAGCAGCGCATCGCGCTGCGGCGCGTGCTCGCGGATCAGCCGGTCGATCTCCTCGAACCGCTTCGGGAACAGCGTCTTGAACGCGAGGTCCTCGAGCTCCCACTTGATCTGGTTCATACCGAGCCGGTGGGCCAGCGGAGCGAGGATCTCCAGCGTCTCGCGGGCCTTCTGCTCCTGCTTGGGCCGGGGCAGGAAGCCGAGCGTACGCATGTTGTGCAGGCGGTCGGCCAGCTTGATGACGAGCACCCGGGGGTCGCGCGCCATCGCCACCACCATCTTGCGGATCGTCTCCGCCTTCGCCGCGTCCCCGAGCTTGACCTTGTCCAGCTTGGTGACCCCGTCGACGAGCAGCGCCACCTCGTCACCGAAGTCGGCGCGCAGCATGGTGATGTCGTACTTGTCCGCGCAGTCCTCGATGGTGTCGTGCAGCAGCGCCGCCACCAGCGTGGTGGTGTCCATGCCGAGGTTGGCGAGGATCGTCGCCACCGCGAGCGGGTGTGTGATGTACGGGTCGCCGGACTTGCGGAACTGCCCGGCGTGCAACCGGTCGGCGGCCTCGTACGCCCGCTGCAGCAGCCGCACGTCCGCCTTCGGATGCGACGTGCGGTGTGCCGAGATCAGCGGCTCGAGGACCTCGCTGACCTTCGGCGCCTGCCATGGCGCGTTGAACCGGGCCAACCTGGCCCGCACCCGCCGGCCGGTGGGCGCCCCGGCCAGACCGAAGGGGCCGCTCGGGGCGGCGCCGGAACGGCCACCCTGCGGGAACGCGACCACGACACCGTCGCGAGACTCCGCCTCCTGCCGGGGAGCCGGACCGACCGCGCCGGTCGCCGTCGCTGGGCCGGCCGGCGCGGCACCGTTCGGGGCGGACCGGGCGAGGCCGGCCCCGGAACCGTCGGCGACATCGTGGCGGTTGGTGTCAGGAGTGGCGGCGGTGGCTGCCGCGTCTCCTGGGACGACGGTCCCCTCCACCGGAGGGGCGATGTCATTGGACACCGGCACTCCTCGCGTTCGACGGGGCTTCCCCGGTCTCGGCGGTCTGTTCCAGGAACCGCAATCGTACCCCCGACCAGCTGGAAAACCCCTCCTCCACGCTAGCGCAGGCGCCGGTGGTGGCGGCGACGGACGCCGAGCTGCGGCGGGCGGCGAAGGCTGACGGGCGCGAAGGCGGCGGCTAAACGGTCAGCAGGGCATGAACCGGTCGGCCGGCCAGGCGCTCGCGGCCGCCCAGGAAGGACAACTCCATCAGCACGGTAAGGCCGACCACGTGCCCGCCGGCCCGTTCGACCAACTCGAGGGTGGCCTCAGCTGTGCCGCCGGTGGCCAGCACGTCGTCGACGACGAGCACCCGCTCGCCGGCCACGAACGCGTCGGCGTGCACCTCCAGGGTGGCCTGGCCGTACTCCAGCTCGTAGGAGGCGGCGTGGGTGACCCGGGGCAGCTTGCCGGCCTTACGCACGGCCACCACACCGACGTTGGCCGCGTACGCCACCGCGGCGGCGATCACGAAGCCGCGGGCCTCGATGCCGACGACCACGTCGAAGCCGCCGTCGCCGTAGTGCGCGACGATCGAGTCGATCACCTGGTGGAAGGCCGCGCCGTCGGCGAACAGCGGGGTCAGATCCTTGAACACCACGCCGGGCTGCGGGAAGTCCGGTACGTCGACCACCTTCTCCGCGATGATCTTCCCGGCGTCGATCATGGGCACGGTCACTCCAGTCTCCTCCGGTCGGCAAGCATGTCCGGCCCGGTCAGCGGCGCTTGCCGCCGCTCGGTCGTCCACCCCGCGAGGGCCGCTTCCCGCCGCTGCGCTTGGCCGGCTTGGCGCCCGGTCGCGGCCCGGCGGCACGAGCCGATGCGGCGGCGAACGAAGCCCGGTCGGCCAGGGCATCGGGCCCGGGCGCGGAGTCGGTCCCGGAGTCCGCCGCGGTCGCGGCGGCCGCCGTCCGGGCCGGGGTCCGGGTCGCGGTCCGCCCCGCCCGCGCCGGCGCCCCGCCGGCCGCGCGGCGGGCCAGCACCCGCTGCGTGTGCATCCTGATCCGCGGCTCCCGCTCCTTGAGCGTCACGAGCACCGGGGTCGCGAAGAAGATCGAGGAGTAGACGGCGGCACCCATACCGACGAACAGCACGAGACCGAGGTCCTTGAGGGTGCCCGCGCCCAGCATGCCGGCGCCGATGAACAGCAGGCCGCCGACCGGCAGGAGCGCGACCAGACCCGTGTTGATCGAGCGCATCAGGGTCTGGTTCACCGCGAGGTTCGCCGCGTCGGCGTAGGTCGTCGTGCTGCTCGCGGTGATGGACCTGGTGTTCTCCTGGACCTTGTCGAAGACGACGACGACGTCGTACAGCGCGAAGCCCAGGATGGTCAGGAAACCGATCACCGTGGACGGGGTGACCTCGAATCCGACCAGCGAGTAGACGCCGCCGGTGGTCACGAGGTCCAGCAGCAGCGAGGAGATCGCGGCCAGCGCCATCCGCAGCTCAAAGCGAATGATCAGGTAGACCGTCACCAGGGCGACGAAGACGACCAGGCCGATGAGCGCCTGGCGGGTGACCTGACCGCCCCAGGCCGAGCTGACCCGGCTGTCGCCGATCTGTTCGGCCGGGATCCCGAACCGGTCCGCGAGCTCCTGCTTGACCTCGAGGGTCTCGGTGTCGGTGAGCTCCGTGGTGCGCAGCAGGTAATCCGCGCCGTCGCCACCGGTGAGCTGGCGCAGCTCCTGGGCGGAGACCAGCCGGGCGGGCTCACCGCCGGACCCCCTGCCCTCCAGCGCTTCGGCCGTGGCGGCCTCCACCTCCGCGATGGTGCCCACGCTCGCCGGCACGTGGAACTCGTTGCCGCCGCGGAACTCGATGCCGAAGCTGAACCCGCGCAACGCCACGCTCAGCGCCGCGGCGAGCAGCACCGCCGCCGCGACGCCGAACCAGACTCTGCGCCGGCCGACGACGTTGATGCCGGCCTGGCCCCGGTACAGGCGGGTGGCGAGGCTTCCCAGACGGCTCATCGTCAGGCCTCCTTCACACGGGTGGACCGCGAGCGGGGGCGCTCGTCGGGTGTGGCGTGTTCGAGGACCCGGCCGAGGCCGCTGACCTGTGGGGAGAGGAACGCCCGGGTGCGTGCGAACAGCGTCATGATCGGGTGACGGAAGAGGAACACCACGATCAGGTCCAGCAGGGTGGCCAGACCCAACGCGAACGCGAAGCCCTTCACCTGGCCGACCGAGACCAGGTAGAGCACGACCGCGGCCATGATGGTGATCACGTTGGCCGAGATGATGGTCCGCCGGGCCCGCACCCAGGCGCGCGAGACCGCGCTGCGTGGGCTGCGCCCGTCGCGTATCTCGTCTTTCAATCGTTCGAAATAGATCACGAACGAGTCAGCGGCCACGCCGAGCGAGACCACGAACCCGGCGATGCCGGCGAGCGTCAGGGTGAAGCCGATCTCCCGCCCGAGGAACACCAGCATCCCGAAGGTCAGCAGGGCCGAGAGCACCAGGCTCAGGAAGATCACCGAGCCGAGCAGCCGGTAGTAGAAGAACGCGTAGATGATCACGAGCAGCATGCCGATGCCCGCGGCGAGCAGGCCGGCGCGCAGGTGGCTGGCGCCGAGCGTGGCGGTCACGCTCGCCACGTCCCGCTGCTCGAACGCCAGCGGCAGCGCGCCGTAGCGCAACTGGCCGGCGAGCTCCTGGGCGGTGGCCTTGGTGAAGCCGCCGCTGATCTGCGCGCTGCTGGTCATCACCTCGCGGATCTGCGGGTCGGAGACGACAGTGTTGTCCAGCACGATCGCGACGAGGCACTTGCCCTGGTCGCCGGTCTGCTGGCACCGGGGCTCGGTGCTGTTGCTGACCGCCTCCTGGCTGAGCTTGGTCCACTTGTCCTGCCCCGCGGAGCTGAAGTCGAGGCTGACCACCCACTGGCCGGTCTGCGGGTCGATCACCGCGTCGGCCTTGGTGACGTCGGTGCCGAGCACCTTCGCGACGTCCAGCAGGTACTTCGTCGGGCCCTTGCACGCGACCACCTGCTCGTCCTCGTTGGCGACCGAGCCCGAGGGCCGGTCGTCGAGCTTCGCGCAGGTGATGTACGGCACGTTGAACTGGATGGTGGCGGGCAGCGCGGCCACCTCCACCGGCGTCAGCTCCTTGAACGGCGCCAGACGCTCGGCCGCCGCGGCGTCCTGGCCCAGGTCGGCCGGGCTGGTCAGCGCCATCGCCGCGTCCCACGCCTCCTTGCCGACCTTCCGCTCGACGTCGGCCTGCCCGGGTCGCGGCGCGGCCGAGGCGCCGGGGGTGGCGCTCGGCGCGGCGGAGGCATCCGCGGCGTCCGACGCATCCGGGGCCGCCGACGCATCCGGGGCGCCCGACGTGTCCGGGCTCGGCGCAGCCTCCCCACTCGGATCCGGTGACGCGCTCTCCGATGGTGTCGGCGTGGGCACGATCCCGCCGGTGTCCGTGGTCATGTTGATCACCTTGCGGAACCGGAGCTCGGCCGGCTGCCCGATATTGCGGATGGCGTCGTTGTTCTGGCCCGGGACGGAGATCACGATGTTGCGGTCACCCTCGGTGACCACCTCCGCCTCGCTGACCCCGAGGCCGTTGACCCGGTTCTCCATGATCCGCCGGGCCTGCTCGAGCGAATCGGCCGGCGGCGGGTTGCCGTCGAGCGTCCGCGCCTCCCACACCACCCGGCTGCCGCCCACCAGGTCCAGCCCCAGCTTCGGTTCCAGCCGTTCCCGCCAGCTCATCCCACCGGTGCCGGCGAAGAAGACCAACGCGTACAGGATCACGAAGAGCAGACCGAGGATGGCGATCTGCCGTCCAGGGTGTGCCTGTCCCTGTTGCTTAGGTGGTGCCACGGTTGTCGGGTCTCCCTGCGTCGAATAGGTCCGCAGCGGCCGCTGCTGCGGGGTCCGTGCCCCGCCGTCCGCCACCGGGCTGCGGCGCCGGACGTCGGAGCACGGGTGTCAGTATCCACGCCGAAGCTGGGAACGGCTGCCCTGTCGGCGGGGACGGACGGCGCGGGCCGCCGGTCGGAGCGTGATCAGTCCTTGCCGCTCTCCTCGGCCTCCACGGCCGAGTCGGTCTCCCGCTCCGACGCCTTGGTGACGACCCGGCTGATCGCGCCGCGGGCGTACCGGTTCTCGATGCCCGGCGCGACCTCCAGCAGGACCGTCTCGTCGTCCAACTCGGTCACCCGGCCGTAGAGGCCACCGATCGTGACGACCTCGTCTCCGAGCCCCAGTGAGGACTGCATGGTCTCGACCTCACGGCGCCGCCGCTGCTGCGGGCGGATCATGAGGAAGTACATCGCGCCGAAGATCAGCGCCATCATCATCAGCAGCGTCCAGCTGCTGCCGCCGCCGCCTGGGTTTTCCTGTGCGAGAAGCAAGGCTGTCAACCTTCCGGTTGGGTTGGTCACTGTGGGGCCGCGGCGAGTCTAGTCGGTGTGACCCAAGCCGCAGAATCCGGTCACGGGTCGACACTGAACAGGTCCGGCGCCGCCGTCCCCGCAGCGCTGTTCGCAGATGTGCTGTTGGGAGGGGTACGGCCAAGGTGCCGCCACGCATGCGGGGTGGCCACCCGACCGCGGGGGGTACGCGCCAGCAGCCCGGCCCGGACCAGGTACGGCTCGCACACCTCCTCTACGGTATCCGGCTGCTCGCCGACCGCCACCGCAAGCGTGGCGAGACCTACCGGGCCGCCGCCGAAGGAGTCGATCAGGGCGGTGAGCACCGCCCGGTCCAGCCGGTCCAGGCCCAGCTCGTCGACGTCGTACACGGTCAGGGCGGCCTGGGCGACGGGCCGGGTGATCACGCCGTCGGCGCGCACCTCGGCGTAGTCGCGGACCCGGCGCAGCAGCCGGTTGGCGATCCGCGGGGTGCCGCGGGACCGCCGGGCGATCTCGGTCGCGCCCTCGGGGGTGAGCCGCACGCCCAGGATCGCGGCGGAACGGTGCAGCAGCTGCTCCAGCTCCTCGGGAGCGTAGAAGTCCAGGTGCGCCACGAAGCCGAACCGGTCGCGCATCGGCCCGGTCAGCAGGCCGGACCGGGTGGTGGCGCCGACCAGCGTGAACGGCTCCACCTCGAGCGGGATCGCGGTGGCCCCCGGCCCCTTGCCGACCACCACGTCGACCCGGAAGTCCTCCATCGCCGTGTAGAGCAGCTCCTCGGCCGGCCGGGCGATCCGGTGAATCTCGTCGATGAACAGCACATCGCCGGCGGAGAGGCTGGTGAGCACGGCGGCGAGGTCGCCGGAGCGCTCGATCGCCGGGCCGCTGGTCATCCGCAGCCCGCCGCCGAGCTCCGCGGCGACGATCATCGCGAGGCTGGTCTTACCGAGGCCCGGCGGCCCGGAGAACAGGATGTGGTCCGGCGGTGAGCCGCGGCGCAGGGCGCTACGCAGCAGCAGGTCGAGCTGTTCGCGGACCCGGTCCTGGGCGATGAACTCGCTCAGTCGGCGGGGCCGGACGCTGGCCTCCGCGTCCCGTTCCTCCGGGCGCTGGTAGGCCGAGACGAGCCCGCCCACGGCGTCCTGGCCGCTCACCGGGTCCTGCCTAGCAGCCGGATCGCCTGCTTGAGCAGTACGGGCACCGGCGGCACCTCACCGTCGAGGCGTTCGGCGACCGCGGCGACCGCCGAGTCGGCCTGGGCCGCGGTCCAGCCGAGCCCGACGAGGGCGGAGCGGACCTGATCGGTCCAGGCTCCGGTGAGCACCCCGGCGGACTCGGCCGGGCCGACCGGCGCGGGCCCGACCTTGTCGCGCAGCTCCAGGATGATCCGTTCGGCGCCCTTCTTGCCGATGCCCGGCACCCGGGTCAGCGTGCCGGCGTCGGCGTTGGCGATCGCCTTGCGCACCGTGTCCGGATCGTGCACGGCGAGGACGGCCTGCGCCAGCCGGGGCCCCACGCCGCTGGCGGTCTGCAGCAGTTCGAACAGGTGCTTGGCGTCGTCGTCGGCGAAGCCGTAGAGCGTCAGCGAGTCCTCGCGCACCACCAGGCTGGTCGCCAGCCGCACCTCGGTGCCCACCCGCAGTCCGGCGAGCGTGCTCGGCGTGCAGTGCACAGTGAGTCCGACCCCGCCGACCTCCACCACCGCCGCGTCGGGCGACACCGCCACGACCCGGCCCCTGATGCTCGCGATCATCTCGGCCCTCCCGTCCAGGCCCGGGCACCCGCCGTCTGGCCAGCCGCCGCCCGGGCGGCGGCGAGCCGGGCCCGGGTGCCGCCGCGCCAGACGTGACAGATCGCCAGCGCCAGCGCGTCGGCGGCGTCGGCCGGGCGCGGCGGCGCGGACAGCCGCAGCAGCCGGGTCACCATCGCCGTCACCTGTGCCTTGTCCGCCTGCCCGGAGCCGGTGACCGCCGCCTTGACCTCGCTCGGCGTGTAGGTCTGCACCGGCCGCCCGGCGCGCGCGGCGGCGAGGACCGCGACCGCGCTGGCCTGCGCCGTACCCATCACGGTGCGTACGTTGTGCTGGCTGAACACCCGCTCCACCGCGACCTCGTCCGGCTCGTGCTCGCGCATCAGGCGCTCGAGCGAATGGTCCAGGTGCAGCAGCCGGGCGGCGAGGTCGTCGTCGGGATCGGTGTGCACGACCTCGTAGGCGACGAGCGAACAGGTGCGCCCCGGCACGCCTTCGACGACACCGACCCCGCACCGGGTCAGCCCCGGGTCGACCCCGAGCACGCGCACACCCGCCCTCCCCCCGATCGCCGTACGTGTGTTCGAGCCACTCTAGCGGGCGGCGGGAACCGGCGAGGACCGACACGCCGTACGCGGGCAGGTGCCGGCGGATGGCGGTGGGTGACCACATCGGTTCGGCCAGCAGTATGTGACTTCGCGCCATGTGCTGCACCCGGATCTCCCTCGTAGCGTTCCGCCATGACCACGGTTCAGGACGTCGTGCGGCTGGACCTGTCCGGGCGTACCGCGCTGGTCACCGGTGCAGGCAGCGGGATCGGGCGGGCCTGCGCGGCGCGGCTGGCGCGCGCGGGGGCGACCGTCGTGGTGGTGGACCGCGACGCCGCGGCGGCCAAGTCGGTCGCCGCCGAGACCGGCGGGCGCGCCGAGGTGCTCGACCTGGCCGACCCGGACGTGGTCGACCTGCTCGACCCGGCGGTCGACGTGCTCGTCAACAACGCCGGGCTGCAGGTGGTGGCGCCGCTGCCGGAGTTCCCACCCGCCGGCTTCGCTCTGGTGCAGCGGGTGATGCTGGAGACCCCGTTCCGGCTGATCCGTCGGGTGCTCCCGCACATGTACGACCGCGGCTGGGGGCGCATCGTCAACATCTCTTCGGTGCACGGTCTGCGCGCGTCGGCGTACAAGTCGGCGTACGTCAGCGCGAAACACGGCCTGGAGGGGCTGTCGCGGGTCGTGGCGCTGGAGGGGGCCGCGCACGGTGTCACCTCCAACTGCGTCAACCCGGCGTATGTGCGCACCCCGCTGGTCGAGGGGCAGATCTCGGCGCAGGCGGCGACCCACGGCATCCCCGAGTCCGAGGTCATCGAACAGATCATGCTGACCCGTCCGGCGATCAAACGGCTGATCGAGCCGGACGAGGTCGCCGAGCTGGTCGCCTACCTGTGCTCCCCCGCGGCCGCGTTCATCACCGGGTCATCGATCACCATCGACGGTGGCTGGACGGCGCACTGACACAATGAGCGGCATGCCGTCGGTCACCGAGTACCTGGAACTGCTCGCGCGCGAGGCGGCGCCCGTGGAGTTCGAGGGGCCGCTGCTGGCCGCGCGGGCGGCCGGGCTGCCCGCCGAAGCGATCGCCGAACTCGAGGAGGCGAAGCTCATCGCGCTGCGGGTGCGCGCGCTGCTGGAGCGCCGCCGCGCGCGGGAGGCCGAGCTGTCCGGCCTGTTCGAGACCGCGAGCGACCTGGCCGCCCTGCGTGACCTGGACGCGGTGCTGCGCGCGATCGTGCAGCGGGCCCGCAGCCTGCTCGGCGCCGACGTGACGTACATGACGCTCAACGACGACGAGCGGGGCGACACGTACATGCGGGTCACCGACGGCTCGATCTCGGCGCGCTTCCAATCGCTGCGGCTGCCGATGGGCGCCGGACTCGGCGGCCTGGTCGCGCAGACCGGCACCCCCTACGTCACCGCCGACTACGCCGCCGACGCCCGCTTCCGGCACACGGGTGAGATCGACGCCGGGGTACGCGAGGAAGGGCTGGTCGCGATCCTCGGGGTGCCGCTGCGGCTGGGCTCGCGCGTGATCGGGGTGCTGTTCGCGGCGAACCGGTCCGCGCGCCCGTTCGCGCGTGAGGAGGTGGCCCTGCTCGTCTCGCTGGGCGCGCACGCGGCGATCGCCATCGACACCGCGCGCCTGCTCGGGGAGACGCGCGCCGCGCTGGAGGAGCTGTCCGCGGCCAACCGGGTGATCCGGGAGCACAGCGCCTCGGTGGAGCGGGCCGCCGAGGCGCACGACCGGATGGCCGCGCTGGTGCTGCGCGGCGGGGGCGTCGAGGAGGTGGCGGCGGCGCTCACCGAGGTGCTCGGTGGGGCGCTGCTCGTGCTCGACGCGGACGGGCGGCGCCTGGCCACGGTCGGCTCGATCGAGGCGCCCGAGCCGACGATCATCGCCGAGGCGGTGGCCGCCTCCCGGCAGGAGGGTCGCAGCGTGCCCCGCGGGCCGTACTGGATCGCGGCGGTGGTGGCCGGCACGGAGAATCTCGGCGCGCTGGTCCTCGCCCCCACCGAGGAGCTGGGCGAGGCCGACCAGCGGATCCTGGAGCGGGCGGCGATGGTCACCGCGCTGCTGCTGCTGCTGCGCCGCAGCGTCGCCGACGCGGAGGGGCGGGTGCGCGGCGAACTGCTCGACGACCTGATCTCCCGGCCGGTACGCGACGTCGACGCGGTGCGGGTGCGCGCGAAGCGGGTGGGCGTGGATCTGGACGCCCCGTTCGCCATCGTGGCCGTCGGCGCGCGTGACCTGGCGGAGCCGCCGGTCCGGCAGCGGGCGCTGTCCTGGGCGACGAGCTACGCCGCCAGCCGGGGCGGGCTCGCCGCCGGACGCGACGGCCGGGTGGTGCTGATGCTGCCCGGCGACGACCCGGGCGGCGCGGCCCGGGCCGTCGCGCGGGACCTCGGACGGGCGCTCGGCCGGCCGGTGACGGCCGGCGCCGCGGGCCCCACCGTCGGCCCGGCCGACCTCGCCGCCGCCTACCGGGAGGCCGACCGCTGCGTGCTCGCGCTCACCGCGCTGGGCCGTACCGGCGACGGCGCGAGCGTGGCCGAACTCGGCTTCGTGGGGCTGCTGCTCGGCACCGCCGACGGCCGGGGCCGCGACGGCGTGGACCGGTTCGTGGCGGACACCATCGGTCCGGTGGTGGACTACGACGCGCGGCGCGGCACGGCGCTGGTCAAGACGCTGGAGGTGTACTTCGGCTGCGGCGCGAGCCCCGCCCGGGCCGCCGAGGCGCTGCACGTGCACGTCAACACGGTCACCCAGCGCCTGGACCGGGTCGCGCACCTGCTCGGCGCCGACTGGTCCCGGCCGGACCGGGCGCTGGAGGTGCAGCTCGCGCTGCGGGTGCACCGGCTGCGGCAGGAACCGGGCCTGACCTAGGGCCAGCCGGGGGCTGGCCCTAGGTCAGGCCCGGCGGCTGATCTCCACGACACCCAACCGAACGGGTGCCTGCTATGCCTCGCTCACCCGGCGGCGTCCGCCGACCTGCTTCAGCCCTGCAGCCAGCTTGTGCCACTGGTTATCCACAACCAGGTCCCGGTTTTCTGAATCTCGCGGGGTCACCCGGGGCGTCCGATGCGCGAGATTCCGAAACTCGCGCTGTCCCGTTCAATGATCGACTCAAGATGCCCGGAAACCGGGGTGTCCCGGCGCTGTCGTTACCGCGACTTCACGAATCTGGTGCCGCCCACGCCCACGGACACCCCGACTTCCTGCATCCGGAGACCCGCTAACCCCGCCAGATTCAGCACGTCGCGCGCGCCGACGCTGTACAGACCGGTGCACGAGTCGGTGCCAATGTCGGTGCGCGTAACGGGTGCGTACGCGTAAGCAGAGCCGACCGCTGCCTCCCGTGCCACGGCTCTACCGCCCGGCCATCCTTGGCCGTGGCTATCGCCGGGCGCCACTCACCCAGACCGCCTGCGGCTCCTGGGGTGCCGATCCCACCGGCTCCTCGGCGCGGCCGCGGCGACGCAGCCGAGCGGCCAGCGCCGTGGCGTTGCCCCACAACCCGCGCCGGAACATCAGGACCGCGATGACGAAGATGCCCCCGGTCACCAGGCCGATCTGACCGACGTTGGCGAACGAGAGCCAGTCCTCGAGCCGTACCAGCAGCGCGGCGGCCACCACCCCGCCCCACAGCGTGCCGATCCCGCCGAGCACCACCATGATCACGCCCTTGCCGGAGGTGGTCCAGTGCACCGCCTCCAACGAGACGAACCGGTGGCCCATGGCGAACAGCCCGCCGCCGAGGCCCGCGAGGAACGCCGAGAGGACGAACACGGCGATCTTGTAGCGGTGTACCGGGTAGCCGAGGGCGCGGGCGCGCGCCGGGTTGTCCCGGATCGCCACCAGCACGCGGCCGAACGGTGAGTGGACGATCCGCCAGGCCAGCCATAGTCCGAACAGGACAATGGGTAGTACCGCGTAGTAGAAGTAGTACTCGTCGGAGAGGTCGAACCCGGGCAGCGTGCGCGGCACGCTCTGCACGCCGTTCTCGCCCCCGGTGACCGAGCGCCACTCGTTCGCCACGAAGTACACCAGCTGCGCGAAGGCGAGCGTGACCATGGCGAAGTAGATGCCGGTACGGCGTACCGCGAGGTAGCCGATCGGGGCGGCCAGCGCGGCGGCCGCGACGGCCCCGGCCAGGACGGCGACGGGGAAGGGCAGTCCGAAGTGGATGGCCACCAGGCCGGTGACGTACGCCCCGTCGGCGCCAGGAACCCGGTGAGCAGGTTGAACTGCGTGGTCTTGCCCGCGCCGTTGGGCCCGACCAGGGCGTGCACGCTGCCGTCGGCCACGTCGAGGTCGATACCGTCGACCGCGCGGAATCCGCGGAACTCCTTCACCAGACCGCGGGTGGACAGGATCGGCTGCGCCATCGAGCTCCTCGCGTTCCGTGACTCAGGCCACATCGGACGTCGTTCCCGGAACGCTAGGTCCGAGGCGCGCGAGGAACCATGTGACGAACGCACACATCCCCTGCCGGCCAGCCGAGCCCGGCCAGGAACCGGTTGGCCAGCGCCACGTTGTGCTCGCGGATCGCCGCGACACCGATCCGCTCGATCAGCTCCAGAGCCGGAGCCGTACCCACCCAGGAGAACCAGGCCGGCGAGATGTCGAAACGCCGCGCGGAGGACGCCAGGCGCAGCGGCGGCCCGTAGTAGGAGGCGTGCACGTCCTCACCCGCGTACCAGCCGGCAGCGGACGGAATCATCCGCTCGCGCAGCCGCGGGCTCAGGTAGGCGAACGCCGTGCCGCGCGGGGACATCAGCCACTTGTACCCCGCCACCACGACCGCGTCGGCCCGGCCGCCGTCGAACGGCAGCCACCCGCAGGCCTGGGTCGCGTCGACCACGACGTACGCGTCGTGCGGCCGGGCGGCGGCCACGATCTCGTCGTAGGCCGCGACCTGACCGGTCGCGGACTGCACGAGGCTGAAGGTCACGAGATCCGTGCCGGCCGCGACGGCGTCGGCGAGCGTGTCCACCGGCACGGTGCGCACCTCGAGGTCCGGACGGACCAGCCACGGGAACAGGTTCGAGGTGAACTCGATGTCCGGGACGACCACCCGGGCACCGCGCGGCAGCGCCGCCGCGACCGGCGCGAGCAGTTGCGACACCGCCGCGCCCACGGCCACGTCGTCGACCGGCACGCCGATGAGCCGGGCGAAGGCCGCCCGCGACCGGCTGGTGGCCTCGCCCCACACCTCCCACGAGGTGCGCCCGACCCGCCAGTCGTCCAGGGCCGCCTGCAGCGCCTCCCACGCCGGCCGGGGCGGCAGCCCGTAGCTGGCGGTGTTGAGCCACCCGGGCTGCGGCTCCCACAGCCGCTGTGCGGTGCTGATATCCATGCCGACGAGTCTCCACGGACCCGACGTCAATGACCAGACGGAAGGCGGCCCAGGGCGATGAAGCACGTGGATCAAGAACGCCGATCCGGGTCGCGGTATGTCAGCGTGTGGTGACCCGCTCCTGCCGAAGTTGCGGGACGACCCGAGCCACGGTCTCGAAGCCGGCGTCCTCGTGCAGCACCACAAGCTTGTGCCGCATCGCCGTGGCGGCCACCAGATAATCGGCGACGGAGAGTCCCTGGTGCTGGCTGTGTGCGGCCAACTCACGCCGCAGGGCGCGGACGATGTCCCAGACGTCATCCGGCACCGGAACCCAGGGGTACGCGTCGCGGATCTGCCGTTCCACCCTCTCGTACCGCTTCGCGTCGGCGATCGTCAACGTCTCGGTCAACACCGGATCACAGATCGCGACCAAACCCCGCTCGACGACATCGTCCCACCGAACGTCAACCTCGCCCCGCAGGATCCTGACCAGGGCACTCGTGTCGGCGAGGTACCTCACCGGTCCAACTCGGGCAGGCGGTCGAAGTCGAAGCCACCCTCGTCCGCGATCCGCCGCAACTCAGCCAGGGCGCGTCGCCGACGCTGCCGACTGTCCTCCACGGCCTTGCGCAGCGCCTGCGTGACCGTGTCCTTCTTGGTAACGGTGCCCAGGGCCGCACTAGCCTCCGCGAGGAGGTCCTCATCGATATCGATCAGGGTCTTGGCCATGTTTCACCTCTAGCTGAGGATATCCTGATCGCCTTCAGATATCCAGCTTGGGCGGAAGTACAACGGCCAGGATCCCGCCCCTGCCGGAGTGGCGGTGTGATCTGTGCGAGATTCGCCAGCCATGAGCGCGCCGGACCCGACTGACTTGCGCGCCCTCGCCGACGAGCAGCCTGACCTGTGGCGGCGGTCGATCGGGGCCTACACCCGCTGAGTACGCGAAACGCGACTGACCGCGCACCACGCGAGATCAGCCGACGGCCGCCATGATCTCGTCGGAGACGTCGAAGTTCGCGTACACGTTCTGCACGTCGTCGCAGTCCTCAAGCGCGTCGATCAGCTTGAAGACCTTCTGCGCGCCGTCCTCGTCGAGCGGGACGGTGACGCTCGGCACCCACGAGGACTCCGCCGACTCGTACTCGATGCCGGCGTTCTGCAGCGCCGTGCGCACCGCGATCAGGTCACCCGGCTCGCACACCACCTCGTACGCCTCGCCGAGGTCGTTGACGTCCTCCGCGCCCGCGTCGAGCACCGCGCCCACCACGTCGTCCTCGGAGACCGCCCCCTTGGGCACGATCACCACGCCCCTTCGGGAGAACAGGTAGGACACCGAACCGGCATCGGCGAGGTTGCCACCGTTGCGGGTCAGCGTGGTGCGCACCTCGGTGGCCGCCCGGTTGCGGTTGTCGGTCAGGCACTCGATCAGGATCGCCACGCCGTTCGGGCCGTACCCCTCGTACATCACCGTCTGCCAGTCCGCGCCGCCGGCCTCCTGGCCGGAGCCCCGCTTGACCGCGCGGTCGATGTTGTCGGCCGGGACGGAGTTCTTCTTCGCCTTCTGGATCGCGTCGAACAGCGTCGGGTTGCCGGCGGGGTCGCCTCCGCCGGTGCGGGCCGCCACCTCGATGTTCTTGATCAGCCGGGCGAACAGCTTGCCCCGCTTGGCGTCGATGACGGCCTTCTTGTGCTTGGTCGTCGCCCACTTCGAGTGGCCGGCCATGTGACCTCCGTGTTGCGTACGGGCCCGTGCGTGCGGGCCCGCGCTGCGTGCAGGGCCGGGGTTCGTACGGGCCCGGGTTCGTGCAGGATCAGCCGCGCGCCTGCTGCGCGATGTCGACGAACAGCCGGTGCACCCGCAGATCCCCGGTCAGTTCCGGGTGGAAGGCGGTCGCGAGCAGGTTGCCCTGACGTACGGCGACAATTCTACCGGCGTCCGCCCCGGTGGCCACCCGCCCGGCCACCTCGACCCCGTCACCGACCCGCTCCACCCACGGCGCCCGGATGAAGACCGCCGGGAACGGACCGCCCTCGACCCCGGACAACGTCACCGGCGCCTCGAACGAGTCGACCTGCCGGCCGAACGCGTTGCGCCGGACCGTCATCTCGATCGCCCCGAAGGGGCGCTGGTCGCCACGGCCGTCGAGCACCTCGGTGGCGAGCATGATCATGCCAGCGCAGGAGCCGTACACCGGCATGCCGGCCCCGATCCGCGACTCGATCGGCTCACGCAGGTCGAACTCGTCGACCAGCTTGCTGATCGTCGTCGACTCGCCGCCCGGGATGACCAGCCCATCCACATCGGACAGCTCTTCGGGCCGGCGGACCGGCCGGGCGACCGCATCGCACTCGGCGAGGGCGTACAGGTGCTCGCGTACATCGCCCTGCAGGGCGAGCACCCCGATGACCAGGTCGCTCACCAACCGCGCTCCGCGAGCCGGTGCGGGGCGGGGATGTCGTCCACGTTGATCCCGACCATCGCCTCGCCGAGCCCGCGCGACACCTTCGCGATCACGTCCGGGTCGTCGTAGAAGGCGGTCGCCTTGACGATGGCGGCGGCGCGCTTGGCCGGGTCGCCGGACTTGAAGATGCCCGAGCCGACGAACACCCCCTCGGCGCCGAGCTGCATCATCATGGCCGCGTCGGCCGGGGTCGCGATACCGCCCGCGGTGAACAGCACCACCGGCAGCTTGCCCGTCTCGGCCACCTCACGCACCAGCTCGTACGGCGCCTGCAGCTCTTTCGCCGCCACGTACAGCTCGTCGGGCGGCAGCGCGGCGAGCCGCTTGATCTCGGCCCGGATCGTGCGCATGTGGGTGACCGCGTTCGAGACGTCACCGGTGCCCGCTTCGCCCTTCGAGCGGATCATCGCGGCGCCCTCGGCGATGCGCCGCAGCGCCTCCCCGAGGTTCGTCGCGCCGCAGACGAACGGCACGGTGAACTGCCACTTGTCGATGTGGTGGGCGTAGTCCGCCGGGGTGAGCACCTCGGACTCGTCGATGTAGTCCACCCCGAGCGCCTGCAGCACCTGAGCCTCGACGAAGTGACCGATGCGCGCCTTGGCCATCACCGGGATGGAGACCGCGTCGATGATCTCCTCGATCAGCTCGGGGTCGCTCATCCGCGCCACCCCGCCCTGGGCCCGGATGTCGGCCGGCACCCGCTCCAGCGCCATGACGGCCACGGCGCCGGCGTCTTCGGCGATCTTGGCCTGCTCGGCCGTGACCACGTCCATGATCACGCCGCCCTTGAGCATCTCGGCCATACCCCGCTTGACCCGGGCGGTGCCGGTGACGGGCGCGGCGGGCATCGGCGTGGGCGCGGGCTGCGGCGTGGGCTCGGCTGGCATCGGAGTCGTCTCGGACATGCCTTCCATCGTAGATCCGCCCCGGCCCCATCCCGACGGCCAATCATGCCCGGGTGGACTGCCCGGTGGCCCACCTCACGCCCGCCGCCTGGGTCACACCGCCGTCACGGGTCGAGGGTGGGGTCGTCGACGTCGAAGTACTTCGGGCGCGGGTGCCGCCGGTTGAAGCCGAGCAGCCGGACCAGCGGTCGCGAGCGGGCGGCCAACGCGTCGCGCACGATGTCGTTGTGCACCTGCCGGGCCAGCCCGACCCGCCTGCTGGCCTGCACGACGTTGCTCCCGATCGGGTCGTCCGGCGTGACCGTGATCTTGCGGAGCTGGCGGGTCAGGTCGTTCTCTGCCGCCTCCCGCTCGTCGGGGCGGGCATCCAGGGCGGCACGGGCGGCCGCGTACAGATCCGCAAGGCCGGACTCCTCGGCGAGCACGACCGCCGCCGCGGCCCGGCGCACCAGGTGCGCGTCGAGCGCCCGGGCCGAACTCGCGGCGCGCGCATGCAACCGGTCGACCCGTGCAGCGGTCCAGGTCACGTAGGTGGCGACGAGCACGACCACGGCGACGACGCCCACCACCCACCACATGCGCCGCATGGTAACCATACGGGCGGGTGACGGCGTACCGATCAGCCGCGGGGGGCGTCCTCCACCCACGTCGGCAGCCCGTCGTCGGGCACCACCCCGGCGGCGGCCTCGATAGCCGTGGCGTAGACCTCCAGCACCCGGCTCGCCACCACCGACCAGTCGTAACCGGCGACCACGGTGCTCGCGTGCGCCGCGAGCGCGGCGCGTCGAGCCGGCGCGTCGAGCAGTTCGGCCAGCCGGTCGGCGAGCGCCGTGGCGTCCCCGGTCGGGAACAGCAGGCCAGCCCGGCCGTTGTCCAGCACCCGGCGGAACGCGTCCAGGTCGCTGGCCACCACCGGCGTGCCGGCGGCCATCGCCTCGGTGAGGATCATGCCGAAGGACTCGCCGCCGGTGTTCGGCGCCACGTACACGTCCACGCTGCGCAGCATCCGTGCCTTGTCCGCCTCGGAGACCATGCCGAGGAACACCAGGCGCTCGCGCAGCCCGCCGGGCACCTCGGCGAGCACCTCGTCCGGGTCGCCGGGGCCCGCCACGAGCAGGCGCAGGCCGGGCCGGGCCGCGGCCAGCGAGACGAACGCCGACAGCAGGATCGGAAAGCCCTTGCGCGGCTCGGTGAACCGACCGAGGAAACCGACCGCCCCGCCCTGTCCCGGCCAGCCGGACAGCGGCGCCGCGCTGGCGAACCGGGCAACGGACACCCCGTTGGGGATCTCCACAGCGCCGCCGCCCAGGTGTTCGACCACCACCTTGCGCGCCAGCGCACTGACCGCGATCCGCCCGGTGATCCGCTCCAGGACCAGCTGCAACATGCCCTGCGCGGCGGCCATCGCGCGGGACCGGGTCATCGCGGTGTGGAAGGTGGCCACGACCGGGCCCCGGGCCGCGAGCACCGCAAGCATCGACAGACTGGGCGTCGCCGGCTCGTGCACGTGCAGCACGTCGAAGTCACCGTGCTCGATCCAGCGACGGACCCGGGCGGCGGAGATCGGGCCGAACGACAGCCGGGCCACCGAGCCGTTGTAGCGGACCGGCACCGCGCGACCAGCCGGCACGACGAAGGGCGGCAGCGCCCCCTCTTCGGCCGGCGCCAGCACGCTGACCTCGTGACCCATCCCGATCAAGGTCTCGGCGAGGTCGTGCACATGGTTCTGTACCCCGCCCGGCACGTCGAACGAGTACGGGCAGACCATTCCGATGCGCACGCTGGCCTCCCCTAGTCCAGCCACAGGCGCTGCAGCATGTGCCAGTCCTGCGGGTGTGCCGCGATGCCCTTGGCGAACTGGTCGGCGATCCGCTGGGTGATCGCCTGTACCCGCTCGGGGATCGAGCCGTCGTCGGCGCCCGGCAGGTCGAACGGGCCGTGCAGATAGGCGACGGCCGTGTTCGGCTCGTACCACATGTCGGCCACGTACAGCGGCGCGCCGGTGCGCAGCGCGAGCAGCGCCGGCCCCGCCGGCATGCGGGTACGCCCCCCGAAGAACTCCACCTCCACGCCCCGGGCGGACAGGTCCCGGTCGGCGAGCAGTGGAACGATGTGGCCCTTGCCGAGCGCCTCTTCGAGCACGGTCATGACCGGACGGTCCCCACCGGACTGCGGCACGATCTCCATGCCCAGCCCGCGGCGGAAGTTCAGGAAGCGCTCGTAGACCCCTTCGGGCTTGAGCCGCTCCGCCACCGTGGTCAGCGGCCAGCCCATCGCGGTCACCCAGGCCCCGGCGAGGTCCCAGTTGCCGGCGTGCGGGAGCGCGACCACCGCCCCGCGCCCCGCCGCCACGTCCTCGGCCAGCAGGTGGCCCCGGTGCACCCGGAACCCGCGCAGGATGTCGGCGCGTGACATCGCCGGCAGCCGGAAGGCCTCCATCCAGTACCGGGCGTACGAGCGCAGTCCCTGACGTACCAGTTCGTCCAGTGCGTCCGGGGGCATGCCCGGCCCCACCACGCGACGCAGGTTCGCCGCCAGCCTTCGCACGCCCGGGCCGCCGCGGCGCGCGGCGGCCCGGGCCCCCGCATCGAACAGCGCCGCCGCGACCGGCCGGGGCATCGCGCGCACCAGCCGCCACCCGGTGGCGTACCCCCACTCGGCGAACCGGCTCATCGTCGATCCTGTCGATAGACGTGCATCACCCGCTGCACTGCAGTGTGCACCGACAGGGCCGCGAGCAGCCAGAGCGCCACGGTCAGCGCCCACTCGACCCCGAAGCCGACCAGCAGCCCGCCGATGCCGGCGATGACCAGCCGTTCGAACCGCTCGATCAGACCCACGTCGCAGGTCATCCCAAGGCCTTCGGCGCGGGCCTTGACGTACGAGACGAGTTGGCCGGCGACGAGACACACCAGCGCGGCGACGAATCCCCAGCGGTCGCCGGTGACCGCCAGCCAGTACGCGAGGGCGGCGAACACCGCCCCGTCGGCGACGCGGTCCATCGTCGAATCCAGCAGCGCCCCGAAGCGGCTGGTACGACCGAGGATGCGCGCCATCGTCCCGTCCACCACGTCGGTGAGCGCGGACAGCGTCACGACCACGACGGCGGCGAGGAACCACCCCTGGGTCGCCAGACCGGCGCCGACGAGCACGCCGACGGTGCCCGCGACGGTCACCGCGTCCGGGGAGACGCCGGCGCGCAGCAGCGCGCGGGCGAGCGGGTCGAACGCCCGCACCACGCCGGCCTTCACGGACACGCTGAAGATCCTCGCCATCGCGCTCCCACCATAGCGGTACCCGGTTTCGTCGATGGGCTTGTGTATGCGCTGCCAGCGGTGTGGGATCGATGTAGTGACCGGTCGACCACGCGAGGTGGACCGTTCGTCGACGGCTAGGAGGCTGCCAGATGGCGAGCAAGAGCCAGGAGAAGGGAGTCACCGGCCCGGCGCCGGTGGTGGACGACCCCGGCAGGGTACGCAACGTGGTGCTGGTCGGGCATTCGGGTTCGGGCAAGACGACGCTCGTCGAGGCGTTGCTCGCGGCCACCGGCACGATCCCCCGGGCCGGTTCGGTGACCGACGGCACCACCGTATGCGACCACGATCCGGCCGCGGTCAAACAGCAACGGTCGGTCAACCTGTCCTGCGCCCCGGTGGTGCACGACGGCATCAAGATCAACCTACTGGACACCCCCGGGTACGCCGACTTCCTCGGCGAACTGCGCGCGGGCCTGCGCGCGGCCGACGCCGCGCTGTTCGTGGTGCCCGCCGTCGACGGCATGGACGCGGCGACGGCCGCGCTGTGGGACGAGTGCGCCGCGCTCGGCCTGCCGCGGGCGGTGGCGGTCACCCGGCTGGACCACCAGCGTGCCGACTTCACCGGCACGCTCGCCGAGTGCCGGCGGGTGTTCGGCGACAACGTGCTGCCGTTGTACCTGCCGCGGCACGGAGCCGACGGTCAGCAGGTCACCGGGCTGATCGGGCTGATCAGCCAACGGCTCTTCGACTACTCCGACAGTTACCCCCCGGCCGTGCGGGAGCCGGACGCGGAGCACCTGCCGGCCATCACCGACGCGCGCAACGAACTGATCGAGGGGATCATCGCCGAAAGCGAGGACGAGTCCCTGATGGACCGCTACCTCAGCGGCGAGGCGATCGAGACCTCCGTGCTGATCGAGGACCTGGAGAAGGCCATCTCCGCCGGCAACTTCTACCCGGTCGTCCCGGTCTGCGCCCCCACCCGGGTGGGGCTCGACGCGCTGCTGGAGGTGCTGACCTCCGCGTTCCCGGCCCCCACGCAGCGGCCGCTGCCGCCGGTCACCGGCATCGACGGCTCCCCCCACGAGGCCCTGCGCTGCGACCCGGACGGCCCGCTCGTCGCCGGAGTCGTCAAGACCACGATCGACCCGTACGTGGGCCGGGTCTCCCTGATCCGGGTCTTCTCCGGCACGCTGCGTCCGGAGTCC
Source organism: Micromonosporaceae bacterium (assembly GCA_047459115.1). Taxonomy (GTDB): domain Bacteria; phylum Actinomycetota; class Actinomycetes; order Mycobacteriales; family Micromonosporaceae; genus VSCG01. The sequence goes on along the minus strand of VSCG01000016.1, from coordinate 3,948 downwards.
ACGGTGCACATCGCCGGGCGCGGCATGCAGGATCGCGGCCACCCCGACCACGATGCCGACGAACGCATCGCCCACCTCTACTCACCACTGGGCGCCAGCATCCGTGAGGTGCCGTACTGCGTGGCCGGCGACATCTGTGCGATCACCAAGTCCAGCGCCGCCGAGACCGGCGACACCATCTCTGCCAAGGACCGCCCGCTCCTCGTGTCGCCGTGGGAGATGCCCGAGCCGCTGCTGCCGATCGCGATCGTCGCCAAGACCCGCTCCGACGAGGACGCGCTCGCCAAGAACCTCGGCCGGCTGGTCGCCGGTGATCCGACGATGCGCCTGGAACGCAACGCGGAGACGCGCCAGCTCGTCCTGTGGTGCATGGGCGAGGCGCACGCCGACGTGGTGCTCGACCGGTTGCGCGCCGGCGGGGTGGAGCTGGACACCGAGCCGGTACGCGTGGCGCTGCGCGAGACGTTCGCCGCGCCGTCGAAGGGACACGGCCGGCACGTCAAGCAATCCGGCGGCCACGGACAGTACGCGATCTGCGACATCGAGGTGGAGCCGCTGCCCCGCGGCGCCGGGTTCGAGTTCGTCGACAAGATCGTCGGCGGTGTGGTGCCGCACAACTACATCCCGAGCGTGGAGAAGGGCGTGCGCGCCCAGATGGAGCGCGGCATCGTCGCCGGCTACCCGGTGGTGGACCTGCGGGTCACGCTGTTCGACGGCAAGGCGCACAGCGTCGACTCCTCCGACGCGGCGTTCCAGACCGCCGGGTCGCTGGCGCTGCGCGACGCGGCCGAAAAGGGCCAGATGGCGCTGCTCGAACCGGTCGACGAGGTGGTGATCCGGGTGCCGGACGCCTTCGTCGGCGCGGTGATGGGCGACCTGTCCGGCCGCCGCGGCCGGGTGCTCGGCACCGAGGCCGACCCGGCGGGCGGGGAGAAGTCCCTGGTGCGGGCCGAGGTGCCCGCCATGGAACTGCTCCGGTACGCCGTGGAGTTGCGCGCGATGACGTCCGGCGCGGGCACGTTCACCCGCTCGTTCGCCCGCTACGAGCCGATGCCGGCCCACCTGGCCGACAAGGTCCGCGCCGAGCACGCCGCCGCCCGCTGACCCGTTCCCCCGCACGCCTGAGGGACGATCCGCCCGGCGGTGCCGACGCATCGTCCCTCGACGGCGGGGCGCGGGAGTGCCGGGTCGCGTGCCACGGCGCCGGCAGCTCCCCGACGGGCGGCGGCCGGTCTGCCGACCTATGCTTGGCCGTGGATCGCCACGCGGTCCCCGGCGGAGGGGCCCGCCGTCCCGTTGGGGAGAACCGCGCTCGATCTGCGCCAACGGTCCCTACCAGTGACCTAGTCGTGCTGGTAGGAGGAGCGCGTGACGCGACCGGACGCGGATCTCGTTGACCCGGATGCCGACGTGCGTGTGCCGACCCCCCAAGGGGAGCGGCGCACCACCCCGTGGCCGGTCCTCGCCGCGGTCTCCGCTGGAGGGGTCGTCGGCGCCCTCGCCCGGCACGGGCTTCAGCAGGCGCTCCCCCTTTGGCCGGATGGTTTCGGGTGGGTCACGTTCGGCATCAACATCTTCGGCTGCCTGCTCATGGGCGTGCTGATGGTCCGGATCACCGAGGTGTGGACCGGCAACCGGCTGCTGCGCCCGTTCCTCGGGGTCGGGGTGCTGGGAGGATTCACCACCTTCTCCACGTACGTGCTCGAGGTCCAGCAGGCCATCGGCGCGGGCGCTTGGCACACCGCCCTGCTCTACGCGACCGCCCCCCGGCCGGCGCGCTGGCCGCGGTGTGGCTCGGCGTCCGGATCGCCGAGCGGGTGGTCCGGCCGCGAGGCCCGGTTCGGGACCGGCCCGGGGGGCGCCGCCCGCCGCACGGGTCCCCTCTGATCGGGAAGCGGCACCGGGGTGCGGGACGGTGACCGTGCTCCTCGTCGCGCTCGGCGCCGCCGTGGGCGCGCCGCTGCGCTACCTGACCGACAAGGCGATCCGGGCCCGCCACGACTCGCCGTTCCCGTGGGGCACCTTGGCGGTGAACGCGGCCGGCTCGCTGCTGCTGGGCTTCCTGGCCGGCCTGCCCACCGACCCTCGCGTCGCGCTCGTGTTGGGTACCGGATTGTGTGGCACCCTGACCACGTACTCGACGTTCAGCTACGAGACGCTGCGGCTGATCCAGCGGGGCGCCCGCTGGTACGGGGTGGCGAACGTCGCCGCGAGCATCGTCGTGGGGCTCGGGGTCGGGTTCTGCGGCCTCGCCGTGGCCGCGGCGATCACCGGCAACGCGGAGGTGTGACCGCCACCCGTCGCAGTCGCCGACCGGGCCGGGCGGGCGCAGAGCGGAACCAGCGGACGCGTCCGTCGCTGGTGAGGATCTCCCGCACCGCGGCCACCCGGTCCAGGCGCCCGACAGCAAGCCAACGCCGCGCGGTCCAAGCCAATGAAGGACGCGGAGCGTCAGTCCTCGTCGGGCGGCATCGTCCACGCCTTGGCCAGCAGCTCGCGCGTGTCGCCGAGCAGCTGCGGCAGCACCTTGGTGCGCCCGACCACGGGCATGAAGTTGGTGTCCCCGCCCCAGCGCGGCACGACGTGCTGGTGCAGGTGCGCGGCGATGCCCGCCCCGGCGACGGAGCCCAGGTTCATGCCGACGTTGAAGCCGTGGGCGGCGGAGACCCGCCGGATCGTCCGCATGGCCCGCTGGGTGAACTCGGCGAGCTCCACGGTCTCGGCCGCGTCCAGGTCGGTGTAGTCGCCCACGTGCCGGTACGGGCATACCATCAGGTGCCCGGGGTTGTACGGGTAGCGGTTGAGCACCGCGAACACCCGCTCGCCCCGCGCCACCACCAGGCTCTCCTCGTCCAGCCGCTGCGGGGCCAGGCAGAACGGGCAACCGGTCGGCTCCTCGTACCCGCCCGGCGGCCGGTGCTCGCCGAGGATGTACGACATCCGGTGCGGGGTCCACAGTCGGTCCAGTTCGTCGGGGACCCCGACGTGCCCCGCCTCGCTACCGCGCCCGGTCACGTCGCCGATCCTACGGGGCCGCCGGGGACGCCGCGGACGGACCAGCGTTGGTCCGCGAGCGCACCACATCGAGCACGTGCGCCACCGCCTCGTCCAGCGGTACGCCGTTGCGCTGCGACCCGTCCCGGTAGCGGAACGACACCGCACCCGATCCGACGTCCGCGTCGCCGGCGATCACCATGAACGGAACCTTCTGCTGCTGCGCCGTGCGGATCTTCTTCTGCATCCGCTCGTCGGAGGTGTCCACCTCCGCCCGGATGCCGGCGGCGCGCAGCCGGGCGGCGAACGACTCCAGGTACCCGACGTGGTCGGCGCGCACCGGGATGCACACCACCTGCACCGGGGCGAGCCAGGCCGGGAACGCCCCCGCGTAGTGCTCGGTCAGCACCCCGAAGAACCGCTCGATCGACCCGAAGAGCGCCCGGTGGATCATGACGGGGCGCTGCCGGCTGCCGTCGGGGGCCTGGTACTCCAGCCCGAACAGCTCCGGCAGGTTGAAGTCCACCTGGATCGTCGACATCTGCCAGGTGCGCCCGATCGCATCGCGGGCCTGCACCGAGATCTTCGGCCCGTAGAACGCCGCCCCGCCCGGGTCGGGCACCAGCTCCAGCCCGGACGCCTCCGCGGCCCGGCGCAGCGCCTCGGTGGCCCGCTCCCAGTTCTCCTCGGTGCCCACCGACTTGGCCGGGTCACGGGTGGACAGCTCCAGGTAGAAGTCGGTCAGGCCGTAGTCGCGCAGCAGGTCCAGCACGAACTCGAGCAGCGAGGTCAGCTCACCCGGCATCTGCTCCTGGGTGCAGTAGATGTGCGCGTCGTCCTGGGTCAGGCCGCGCACCCGGGTCAGCCCGTGCACCACGCCCGACTTCTCGTACCGGTACACGGTGCCGAACTCGAACAGCCGCAGCGGCAGCTCCCGGTACGACCGCCCGCGCG
>VSCG01000015.1:0-37566 GCA_047459115.1 Micromonosporaceae bacterium | reverse complement strand
GGCAGCTGCTGGCCGCCGGTGCCGTTGATGTTCTCCGCCCCGACCAGGAACGGCATGCCCGGGTCGGCGGGCAGCGCGGCCGGGTCGTACGCGAAGACGATGTCCTCGGTGCCATCCAGCCCGATCCAGACCTGGAAGTGGCGGTTCGAGGTCGTGCCCCAGACGTTCACGTTCCACTCGACGACGATCCAGGTGTTCACGCCGTCGGTGAGCGATGCGACCCGCAGGCCGTCCGCGCCCGTGCCGTCCAGGTCGGTCCAGAACGGCGCCAACACGTTGTTGGGCCGTGCCGGATCCGGGATCTGGGTGAGGTTGCAGCAGTTGTTGTCCTCGGCGGTCGCCCCGCCGACCACGATGTACCCGTTGGAGTCCACGCCGATGCGGGTGAAGGTCTGCCCGGCGTAGACGAACGGCGGCACGTTGTAGTTGACGATCGTCTCGTCACCTATCGCGGTCGGCGCGATCCCGAAGCCGGCCAACGGGAGGTATGCACCGGCGATGGTGCCGGGCGCGATGCTCGGCACGCCGGGCTGTGCGCCCGAGAGGGTGACTCCCTTGCGCTCCGCCTTCAGGCCCTTGACCGTCGCCCCGTTCGCCCCGGTGATCAGCAGGTTGAGATCGGTCCTGGTGGTCAGGTCCACCACCGTCTCGCCGAACGAGTTGTTCGTCGCGGTCACCGTGCAGGTGCTCGCGCCGAGCAGCCCCACCGTCGCCGGTGCGCACTCGCTGGTGACGTTCACCGCGCCCTGCCTGGGCACGAACGCGACCGGCAGGTGCAGGGTGGGCAGACCGGGCCGCTGCGGGTCGAGGCGGATCTCGCCGAAGTACTGCGCGGTCGGCGCCTTCGACGTGATCGTGATACGCAGGTCGATCGACTTGCCCGGGGCCAGACCGAAGATCCGCGGGGTCACGTCGATCGAGCTGCCCGCCGGCGCGGAGGTCGTCACCCGGTAGACCTGGGCCTTGCCGGTGACGTTCGTCGCCTTGCGCACGGTGGTCAACCGGCCCGGCATGACCGGCGCGTTGACCGACGGCACGTTGAGGTGCACCGCGTTGACCGGGTCGTTGCCGAGCGCCGCCATCCGCGCGGCGGACTCGTCGAACGTCAGGCCCGGCGTGTCGGCGACGGTGAGGTCCACCCGGCCGGCCCCGTAGTCGAGCGGCGTGGCGGGCGTGGTGGTGTCCTCCTTGACCACGCCGTCGGTGATCGCCGTCGTCATCATCGCGGACTTGATCTGGCCCGGCGTCCAGTTCGGGTGCAGCGCCTTGAGCAGCAGCGCCGAACCCGCGATGTGCGGCGCGGACATCGACGTGCCCGCGATCGCCTGGAAGTACTCGCCGGGTGGGCCGCCCGTGCTCGCCTCGGGCACCGGGGTGTGCCCGGCCAGGATCTGCACGCCCGGGGCGGTGATGTCGGGCTTGAGGACGTGCCCGCCCGGTCCCCGCGACGAGAACGCCGCCATCACGTCGCCCTGGCCGTCACCGGCCTGTCCGGCGGTGAACTCGGCCGTCGCCTGCGGGTTGGCCTGCATGAAGGCCACGAAGTCGGTGCCGTCGGCCAGGTGCACGGTGGGCAGCCAGTGGTTGTCGGTCTCGATGTCGGCCAGCGCCGGGTTGAACAGGATCATGCCGGCCGCCCCGCCCTGCAGGACGTTGAAGCCCTTGTCCACCCGGGCGTTCACGCCGCGCTCACACGCGACGATCTTGCCGGTGAACAGCCCGGCCGGGGCCGGGTTCTCGCACAGCGGATCGCTGTACGGCGCGGCCGAGGACATGACCACCGGCAGCGGACCAACGCCCGCGGTGATCGACGCCCCGGTGAAGGTGGCGGTGGCACCGTTCGCGCCGGTGACCGTGAGCGTCGAGGAGAACTCACGGCGCTGGGTCGACGCGGCGACGGTGGTCACCCACGGCGAGACGTGGTTGACCGTGGCCGCGCCCGGCCCGTTGTTGCCCGCCGAGGCCGAGACGAAGACGCCGGCGGCGTACGCGTCGAGGAACGCCAACTCGACCGGGTCGGTGAACGGGTTCGTGCCGCCCGAGATGGAGAAGTTGATGACCTTGACGCCGTCCAGGATCGCCTGCTGCACCGCGGCGGCCGAGTCGGAGCTGAAGCAGCCCTCGATGCCGCAGACCTTGTAGACGGAGATCCAGGCGCCCGGCGCGATGCCGTGCAGCGGTCCCCGCTCGACGCCGAAGACCTTCGCGGACTCCAGCACGTTGCCCGCCGCCGTCGAGCCGGTGTGGGTACCGTGCCCGTTGGAGTCGCGGGCGGTGTGGAACGGCTCGTTGCCGGCGCGCACCGGGCTCGACAGGTACGCGTCGAGGAAGGCCGCCCCGCCGATGAGCTTGTTGTTGCACACGAACGGGTCGTGTTCGGGGGTTAGCGGGTTGTCGCCGAAGTCGCACTCCCGCGGCGTGCCGTCGGCCTTCGGCGGCGGCGCGCCCAGGTTGCCCTGGTCGGCGAAGGACGGGTGCTCCGGCCATGCGCCGGTGTCGAGCACGCCGAAGATCACCCCTTTGCCGGCGTCCGCGGTGCCACCCAGCTGGGGGTACACGCTGGTGGCCCCGATGAACGACGCGCTGGAGTCGGTGAGCGGCTTGCGCAGCTCGTCACGCTGCACCGCCACCACGCCGGGCACCGCGAGCAGGACGTCGACCTGGTTCGCGGGCACCGTCGCCGCGACACCGCCGTACACCGTGCGCAGGCTCTGGTGCACCTTCAGCGCAGGCACCCGCCGCTTGGCCTCACCGACGATCTGGGCCTCGCGGCCGGCCACGTACTCCGCGTACCTCTGCTCGGCCGCGGACCTGCCGAGTGCCCGCCCGGTCACCGCCGGGCTGGTCGCCTCGTACCCGCGCACCGTGCCGGTGTACGTGGCGAGCGAGTCGTAGTCGAGCTTGAGCACGACCTGCACCGGCTCGGCGTCGGTGCGGCCGAGCAGCGTCCGGTCGGTCTGCGCCAGGCGGCTCGTCGGGGCCTTGTCCGCCTCGATCCGCTCGGCCGGAGCCAGCGGCGTGGCGGTCAGCGGGCCGTCGGGCTGCGCGGTCGCGGGTGTCGCCGCCACCACCGCGAACAGCGGTGGCACCAGGACACCGGCGAACGCGGCCCGGGCCAGCTTTCTGGATCTCATCCCTCCCCCTTCCGGGAACTCGGTGAGTCGCCCGACGTCGTCCTCTTGGGACCGTCGGGCGGCCGGATCCGACGTGCCGCAATGGGCACGCAGGGTGGGGGGATGATTACATAAGCGCTGATCGAATAGCTATAGGCCGATCCGTCAATCGGTGAGCGGCCGGACCCGTCGGAGTCCTCGCCGATCAGGCGCGGCCAGGGCGGCAGGTCAAGGCATCCGAGCCAAACGGTCCCCGCGACGCGCCACGCGGATGCCGCCGGGCAGGTGCACCGGGCCCTGGCCACGCCACGCGACGACGAGCGCGTCCAGCGCGGCCACGTGCCGGTGGGCCAGCGCCCCGCCGGGCGCGCCCAGCTCGCGGGCCCAGGCGTGCAGGATCCGGGTACGGACCGCCGCCGGCAACTCGGCCAGCGCGGGGACACTGCGCGACCCGTCGGGGTTGCGGGTCGCCGGGGTGGCCTGGGCGGCCAGCGCGTCCAGCGCGGCCGTGTCCGCGGCCAACAGCTCCGCGGTGCGTGCGAGGTTGTCGACCACGTCCGGCCCGAGCGCCGCGACCATCGCCGGCAGGACCGTCGAGCGCACCCGGGCCCGCAGGTACGCGGGATCGGTGTTGTGCGGGTCCTGCCACGGGCGCAGCCCGAGCACGGCGCATGCCTCCTGCGTCTGGGCCCGGGAGACGCGCAGCAGCGGGCGCAGCAGCGGAACCCCGCCCACGCTGCCGCGGGGCGACATACCGGCCAGGCCGCGCGGCCCGGCGCCCCGGGCCAGCGCCAGCAGCACGGTCTCGGCCTGGTCGTCCTTCGTGTGTCCGACCAGGAGCGCGACCGCCTCGTGCCGGCGCGCGGCGTCGACGAGCGCCTCGTAGCGCGCCTCGCGGGCCGCCGCCTCGGGACCGCCCGGCCGGCCGGCAACCTCGACGGCGACCACCTCGACCGGGTCGAAGCCGGTGTCGCGCGCCCAGGCCGCCACATCGGCGGCGCGCTCGCTGGACCCGGGCTGCAGGCGGTGGTCGACGGTGACCAGACCGGCGCGCAGGTCCAGCCGCGGCGCGACGAACGCGGTCGCGGCCGCCAGCGCCAGCGAGTCGGCCCCGCCCGAGCAGCCGACGAGAACGAGCCCGCCCGGCACCTGTACCTGTGACAACGAGCGCCGGACCGCGACGCGGACGGCGGCCAGCGACGGCGCCAGCGCGCCCACGGGTCAGGCCGCCGGGGGGTGCACCCGGGCGACCCAGGAGTCGGGATCGCGCAGCTCGGCGAGGCTGGGCAGGGTCAGCGGGGACTCCCAGACCTTGTTGAACCCCGTCATGCCGACCCGCTGGACCACACCCTGCACGAAGCTTCGGCCCTCAGCGTACTGGCGAAGCTTCACGTCGATGCCGAGCAGCCGGCGGAGCACCCGCTCGAGCGGCGTGGCCGCCTCGCGGCGGCGGTTGAAGGCGGCCCGGATCTCCTTGACGTTCGGGATCACCTCCGGGCCGACCCCGTCCATCACGAGCTCGGCATGCCCCTCGAGCAGCGTCATCACGGCGGTGAGCCGGTCGAGCACCGCCCGCTGGGCCGGGGTCTGCACCAGGTCGAGCACGTTGGTCCGGCTCTCGCTGTCGCGCACCGCGTCGGCGAGCGCGGAGATCCCCCGGCGCAGCCGGTCGGCGAGATCGCCCTCGACCTGGGACGCGTCGACGAACGCGGACACCTCGCTCAGGAAGTGCGTGCGCAGCCACGGCACGGCGGTGAACTGCACCCGGTGGGTGACCTCGTGCAGGCAGACCCACAACCGGAACTGCCGGGGATCGGCGTTCAGCTTCCGCTCGACCTCGACGATGTTCGGCGCGACCAGCAGGAGTTCGCCCGGGTCGGAGGAGAACACCTCGTACTGTCCGAGCACCTTGCCGGACAGGTAGGCCAGCACGGTGCCGGCCTGCACCCCGGTCAGCCGGGAACCGATCGCCTCGGCGAACGCCCCCGGCGCCCGGTCGCCGGCGAGCCGCTGCACCAGCGGGTTGATCACCCGCCGCAGCCCGGCAATGTTGATCGCCGCCCAGTCCCGCCGATCCACGACACGTACCGGCGGGTGGGCGACCTGGGTGTGCATGCCGGTGAAATCGTGCACGTGCCCGGCCGCCTCGTCGGTCAACCGGCGCAGATCGGCAACGACCTCGGCCGCTTCGTCATACGTCACCCTCGGGCCGCTCTTGCCGAGCGCGCCCGCCGTCGCCGCGGCCAGATCCCAGTCCACGAACTGCGCCATGGCTACGACGGTACCCGGGCCGCGCTGCACCGCCCGCCGGTCAGCGGCAGCCGCACCTGGCCAAGGCGGTGGCGATGGCGTCCAGGGCGGCCTCGGGACCACGGCCGCCGGGGGTCTTGTCGGCGAGGACGGCGAAGGCGAGCAGCCGGCCTTCCTGCGTGGTCACGATGCCGGCGAGCGTGTTGACCCCGCTGAGCGTGCCGGTCTTGGCGCGCACCACGCCCGCCCCCGGACGGGTCGGCTCGGCGGTGCCGTACCGCCTGGCCAGGGTGCCGGAGTACCCGGCGACCGGCATCCCGGAGAAGATCCCGCGCAGTTCCGGGCGGTCGGCCCGGGCGGCCACCGTGAACAGGTCGGTGAGCAGGGAGGGCGTCAGCCGGTTGGCCCGGGACAGGCCGCTGCCGTCGACCAGCCCGTTCTCCTCGTCGGGCAGGCCCAGCTCGGCGAGCACGGCATCCATCGCGGCCGCCGCGCCCTCGTACGAGGCGGGCTGGCCCTTCGCCAGCGCGACCTGCCGGGCCAGCGCCTCGGCCAGCACGTTGTCGCTCCTCTCCAGCATGATCTCGACCAGCGTGATCAACGGTGGTGACTCGACCCGGCCGAGTTCGGTGCCGGGCACCGGGCTTGCAGCGGGTTCGGGACTCGCGCCGTTCGCCGGCGGGGCCGGCGCCTGGCCCGCCGACACGGCGCTCGTCGGCAGGCCCAGCGCCTTGGCGAAGGCCTGCCCGGCGGCGATGTCCGGGCGCTGGTGGCGCTTGGCGCGCTCGGTGACGTCCTTGGGATCCACCCGCGCGCCGTCGGTCATCAGCGCGACCGTCGCCGAGCCGTACCCGCCCGGCACGATGTCGGAGTCCCAGTTGGGCCCGAGCGGCGGCCCGGAGAACAGACTGGTGTCGACGATGACCTTGCTGGGGGCCGTGCCGCCGAGGGCCTGCTTGACCTTGGCGGCCAGGTCGTCGAGGCGCGCGGCGCCCGGATAGCTGCCGGTGGGGCCGGCGGCCAGCGTGGGGTCGCCGCCCCCGACGAGCACCACCTCGCCCGGGTTCGCGCCGGCCACCGCGCGGGTGTCCAGGCGGTAGCCGGGGCCGCGCGCGGCCAGCACGGTCACCGCGGTCACCACCTTGGTGACGGACGCCGGGGTGGCGGACCCGTCCGGGTCACGCGCGTACAGGACCTCGCCGGAGGCGACGTCGACCACCGACAACAGGACCCGGCTGCCCAGCCGGCGGTCGGTGATCAGCGGATCGAGCGCGGCCGCGACACCCGCGGCGGTGGGCGCTGGCGCGTCCCGGCCGGCGCCGGCGAGCACCGGCACCGCGGGTGACCCGGTCCAGGTGACCGGCGGCGGGGTCGGCCGCGCGCCGCCCAGCCACTCCTCGACCGGTCCGGGCCGCACGATCGCCACGGACAGCAGCGCGAGGCCGAGCACCACCATGCTGGCCAGGGCCGCGATCGGGCCGGAGCGGCGCCGGCGACGCCGCCGCTTACGGCGCGGGGGCGCCGGCTGCCGTTGGGGTGGTGGCGGCGGCCAAGGGCCGCCATACTCAGGCCCGTAACGTGAATCGCGTCGCGTCAACGGACCCTCCTTTCCGGTGCCGTCCAGGCCGTGACTGACACTAGCCCTGGGCAGTCCGGCCGGGTGGACAAGGGAGCGGTTTGATGAAGTTCGACGTGACGGTGGAGATCCCCAAGGGGCAGCGCAACAAGTACGAGATGGATCACGTCACGGGCCGGATCCGGCTGGACCGGACGTTGTTCACCGCGACCCAGTACCCGGCGGACTACGGCTTCATCGAGGGCACCCTCGGCGCGGACGGCGACCCGCTCGACGCGCTGGTGCTGGTGCAGGAGCCGACGTTTCCGGGCTGCCTGATCCAGTGCCGGGCGATCGGGATGTACCGGATGCGCGACGAGAAGGGCCGCGACGACAAGGTGCTCTGCGTCCCGGCCGAGGACCCGCGCCTGGAGCACCTGCGCGACATCCACCACCTGGGGGAATTCGACCGGCTGGAGATCCAGCACTTCTTCACGGTCTACAAGGACCTGGAGCCTGGCAAGAGCGTGGAAGGCGCGACCTGGGTGGGCCGCAGCGAGGCCGAGGCGGAGATCCGGCGGTCCATCGAGCGGCACCGGGCGGCCCAGGCCGGCGAGCCCGCGGATCGCGACACCGAGGCGGACTAGGCCGACCGGGCCCGGTTTGCCGGGCGGTGGCTCGGGCGGTCAGCCGGCGAGGCCGCGGACCCTGGCGTAGAGGTCGAGGACCGCGCAGGCGATCGGGATCACGGACACGATCAGCACCACGTCGAGCAGGTCCGCGGCACGGCCCAGGTAGGGCGACGGGGGCCGCTTCGCGTACGTCGCGCCGGCCCAGACCGTCAGCCCGGCGAGCGCGACGACGGCAGTGAACAGCGCGAGCGCCGGGCCGTCGGCGGTCCGGGTGGCCAGCGCGACCAGTAGCGCGGCGAACGCGGCGAGCCCGGCCACGAGCACCGGCACCCGCTGCCGGGCGGCCGCGAACAGCCGGGCCCGCAGCAGGAGCACGCCGCCGACCACCGCGACGAGGAGCGGGCCGGCCACGCTCTCCTCGCGCACGAGCAGTGCGCCCGCCCCCGCGGTGGCCAGCGCGTGCCCGGCGAGCAGGCCGGTCAGGATGTCGCTGGTACGCCGGACCGCGGCGAGCACGGCCGATCGGTCGGGCCGCTCGGCGGTCGGCTGGGTTTGCGCGCCCGGGGCGGGCGGCGCGGTCACCGGCGGCATCGGCAGCCGGCCGAGCCGGACGGCGAGCAACGGCAGCGCACCGAGGCCACCGGCGAGCACCACGAGCACGACGGCGGCGGCGCCCTCGGGAGGCAGGGTGAACGCCAGCAGGGCACCGAACGCGCCGTGCAGACCGGCCGTGGCACCGGCGACAAAGACCCACCGCGTGCTGGCCACGCCGATGGCCCCCAGGGTCGCGGCCAGCAGCGCCGCGGCCGATCCGACGAGCAGTCGGGCCGGGCCGTCGGTGACGACGAGCGCCCCGCCGAGGAAGGCGTACCCGATCGCGTACGCCGCGAGGCCGGCACCGAGGAGAGCCTCGCCATAGGCACGGGAGGCGGCCGAGCCGGCGATGATCAACAGCACCGCGGCCGCGGCCGGAACCGTCCACGGCAGGCCAGCGGCGATCACGACGAACACGCCCGCGGCGAGCGCGATCCCGGCGGCGGCGACCGCCACCGCGCGGGTCGCGGCGGGGGTCCAGACGCGGCCGTCGCCCCGGGCGGCCACCGCGATCGCGTCGACCACGTCGTCGTACTCCAGTTCCGGCCACTCGTCGTGGGCGGGCACCAGGTACAGCACCTCGCCGTCGCGTACGCCCTGCGCCGCGAGCCCTTCGGCACCGTCGAGCGGCTGCCCGCCGGCGCGGCGCAGCAGCCAGCCGCCGTGCCGTTCGCCCTCGTCGGCGAGGGCCTCGCCGGCCAGGCTGAGCAGTTCGGGCAGCAACTCGGCGACCGGTACCTGCTCGGGCAGCGCCACGTCCACCCGCCGCTGCGGCGCGCTGATCGTGACCTTGGCGAGCCCGGTGAGTACGGCCATCGCGGCACCTCCCCACGCGGTTCCTACCACGACCGCCCGCTCCGCGTCGCCCGCCGGGATAATTAGCCAACGGCTCAGGTAGCCTACAAGCAATGTAGCCTACATAAAACGTAGCCTACGCACGTAGCCCACTTGAGGCGGTGTTGTGGTGACCTTCGTGAACCGGAGCCGTGAGCTGGCGGAGCTGGACGACTGGTGGCAGCGTCCAGGCGCGCAGTTCGGGATCGTCTGGGGCCGGCGGCGGGTCGGGAAATCCTACCTGCTGTCGCATTGGGCATCCAGCCGTCGAGCCATCTTCCACGTTGCCCGGAACCGACCCATGGAACAGGAACTGACCGCCCTCAGCGCAGCCGCCGCCGTCGTCCACACCGGTCGCCGCGACCTGACCAGGCGCCCGTTCGTCGATTGGGACGATGCGCTCGACACGCTGGCCGAGGCCGCGGACCGGGAACCGCTTGTCCTGATCATCGACGAGTTTCCTGAGTTGCTGGCGGCCGATCCACAACTGCCCAGTGCGCTACGGGCGATCTGGGAGCGGATCGGGGACACGAAGCTGCGGCTGCTGCTGTGCGGCTCGGCGGTGCGAACCATGGAGGCACTCCAGCAGGAGCGGGCACCGCTGTACGGACGTGCCACCCTGCGGCTGCAGGTGCGGCCGTTCTCGCCACACGAGAGCGCGCTCATGCTGCCCGGGCTGTCGCCGACGGAACGCGCCTGTGCCTGGGGCGTGTGCGGCGGCGCGCCGTTCTACCTCAGCCTCTGGGACCCCAACGCATCGGTCCGGGAGAATCTGCTCCGACTCTTCTGCAGCGAGCAGGGCGTCCTGCTGAACGAAGGCGACCTGATCCTGTCTACAGAGGACTTCCCTGGAGGTGGCCGGGAGCGGCTGCCCGGTCGACTGCTGCGGGCCATCGCCGCCGGCCGCACCCGGTTCGCCGAACTGAAGCAGGCGCTCGGCACCGATCCAACCCGCGCCCTGCAGGCCACCGTCGCGCTCGGCCTCGTCGAGCGGGTCGAGCCGGTGCGGTCCGCACCGGGCGGGCGGCTGGCCCGTTACCGGATCCGGGACAACTTCCTGGCGTTCTGGCTCGGCGTCGTGGAACGCCACCGGTCCGCGATCGTTCAAGGGCTGGGTTCGCAGATCGCCGACGCCATGGTCTCGGCGCTCGACGACTACATGGGAGACCGCTGGGAGGAGGCGTTCCGGATGCACCTCGTCCGGGTCGCACCGGAACTCGGCCTGCCCGAACCGGTGGTGGAGATCGGGCGATTCTGGAAGCTGCGCGTGAGCGCCGGGGAGGATCCGTGCGAACTCGACGCCGTCGCCCTGCTCGGACGCAGCCGCCGGGTCGGTCTGGTGGGGGAGGCGAAGTGGGCGCGCACGGAGGATGGCCGGCGGATCACCCGGGACCTGACCCGCAAGCTCGCCCTGTCCGGCCTCCCCGCCTTCGATGACGTCCGGTACGCGGTGTGCGCACGCGAGCGGGTCACGCACGCCGATCCGAAGACGATCGCGGTGACCGCCGCAGACATCTTCGGCTAGCTAGCGGTGCGCGCACGCCCTGTCGGCGAGCCAGCGCTGCCACTCGACGGCGTAGGGGTCGCGGCCGGTGTAGCTGTAAGCGCCGGGTGCGTCCCACGAGGTCTGGTGCGGCAGTTGGACGTAGCTGGTGTGCACGCCCCACGGGCGCTGGACCCGGACCGGGACCGGCCACGGATCGGCGGTGACCGCCGCGCAGTCGGTGACCCGGTACACGACCTCCACCCGCATGATCTGCCCGGCTTCAAGCGTGGTCGGGAACGTCCCCCGCACCTCGAGGAGTTCGAGGCCGGCGCCGCTGCGCCCCATGCCGAGCACCTCGACCGGCGTCCAGCCCTTGTTCTCCACGACCACCTCGTGACTGACCTGATCCGGGCTCGCTGACGAACCCCACCCCAAACTGTCCGACCAGGAGACACGAGGCACGACGAGCCCCGACAACCAGAGCACACCCGCCGCGACGGCGAGGGCGACCGCGGCCGCCCCCGCGAGCCGCAGCCGACGCACGGTGCGCGCCGCCAGCCGGCCAGCGTTCGGATCCAGCTGCTGCCACACCAGGTCACTGACCATCCGGGCCATCTGCCCACCTCCCGTCGACCCTGAATGTAGCAAGTACTTGATACATTGAACAGATGCTGAGTGTTTCCCCGCTGGGGATGGTGTTGCTGGGCGTCGCGCTGGTCGCGTTCATCGCCCTCTGCGTATGGTTCGCCGTGTCGGTCGCAGGCGCGCCGGTCGCGCGGCCCCGGCTGGAGCGGTTCGCCCGACGGCACCAGCTCGTCGTCACCGCCACCAACGGCAACCAGGTGATCCGATACCTGGCCACCACCCGGCGCTGGCGGGCAACCGGGCTGGCCGCCGGCCTGATCGCGTCGATCGGCTGGAGCCTGGCCCACGGCGTGTTCCAGGTGTACTTCCTGGTGCTGTTCGCCGGCTGGTTCGCCGGCGCGCTGATCGCGGAGGTGCGGCTCGCGCCCGCGCCGTTCGGCCCGCGTCGGGCCGCGTCCCTGGTGCCCCGGCAACCGCGCGCCTACCTGCCCCGGACCGTGTGGGCGCTGCTGCCCGCCGCCGGTGCGATCAGCCTCGCAGTCGGCGCGGCCAGCGCGGTCGGGGCGCTCGCGAGGCGGCCGGTAGGCCTCGGGGCGGCCCCGCTGTTCGCCGTCGCGATGCTGGTCTTCGTCGTGGTGCGTACCGTGCAGCACCGGGTGCTGCACCGGCCGCAGCCGGTCGCCGAGCCGGACGTGCTCGCCGCCGACGACGCGATCCGCTCGCGGTCCCTGCACGTGCTGGCCGGGGGCGGCACGACCCTGGTGCTCTACTGCGTGCTCGGTCAGCTCGCCGCGCTGGCCCCCGCGCTGCCCGGGGCCGCCACCGAGGTGATCGAAGTCGTCAACTTCCTCGGCATCTTCGCGGTACCGCTGCTCGGCTGGGCGGTGGCGGTCTCGCCCTGGCCGGTTCGACGCAGCGCCGGCCCGGCGAGCGCCCTGCCCGCCAACGGAACGTCATGATCGTCGAGGTCGACACGGCGAGCCCTGTGCCGCCGTACGAGCAGATCCGCAGCCAGCTCGCCCGCATGATCGAAGCCGGGGTGCTGGCCACGGGCGCGCAGCTACCGCCGATCCGGCAACTCGCCGCCGATCTCGGCCTGGCCACCAACACCGTCGCGCGCGCCTACCGCGAACTGGAGGCCGACGGCTTGGTCGTCAGCCGGGTCCGGCACGGCACCACCGTCGCCCCGCAGCGCGCCAGGCTCTCCCCCGCCCAGGCCCGGCAGCGCCTCGCCGAAGCGGCCCGCGCCTACGCCGCGCTCGCCCGCCAACTCGGGGTCAGTCCCGGCGAGGCCGAGTCGATCGTACGGGCCCAACTGGGCGAGTCCTCGAAGGACTGAGTGGAAAGCGGTGACCGAGCCGGGCCGGCCGTCCCGCACGGCCCACTAGATCGACGATGCTCACCTAGGATCGGCGGGCGTGAGTACGGTCGTCGTGCAGCGCCCGCCCCGACGGGCCACGCCCGAGATCCCGAGCGGAGAACTGACCGTCGAGGCACCACCGGAGATCCCGCAGGAGACCACCGGCCGGTGGCCGATGCTGCTGATGGCACTGCCGATGCTCACCGGCACGCTCGCCACCGCGCTGATGTTCGCCGGACGCGAGGGCGGCGCCTACTCGTACGTGGTGGGCGGGATGTTCGGCCTCTCCTCGCTGGCCATGCTCGCGATGAGCTGGGGCGGCTACGCGGGCATGCCGCGCAAGGCGGAGATGATGCGCGCCAGGCGCGAATACCTGCGCCACCTCGCCGCGCTGCGCCGGCAGGTCGCGCAGACCGTCGCACAGCAGCGGACCGGCCTGTGCTACCGCCATCCCGACCCCCGACAGCTGTGGTCCACAGTCGACAGCTACCGGCTGTGGGAGCGACGACCGGGCGACAGCGACTTCGGGGTGGTGCGGGTGGCGACCGGCCCCCAGCTGCTCGCCACCCCGCTCACGCCGCCGGTGACCCGGCCGCCAGACGAACTCGAGCCGATGACCGCCGCCGCGCTGCGGCGCTTCCTCGACGCGTACTCGGTCGTGCCGAACCTGCCGGTCGCGGTGAACCTGCGCGGCTTCGCGCGGGTCCACCTGCACGGCGCCCCGGACCGCGCCCGGGGCCTGGCCCGGGCGGTGATCGCCCAGCTCGCCACGTTCCACGCCCCCGACGACCTGCTCGTCGCGGTCTGCGCCGCGCCCGAACGTCGCCACCGCTGGGAGTGGGTCAAGTGGCTCCCGCACGGGCTGCACCCGACGAAGACCGACGCGCTCGGCGCGCGCCGTCTGGTCGCCAGCAGCGCCAAGGAGCTGGAGGAGCTGCTCGAGGAGCTGCTCGCCAGCCGGCCGCGGTTCAGCGCCACGCACGCCAGCACCGAACGCCCGCACCTGCTCGTCGTGCTCGACGGCGGCGACCTGGGCGGTTCGGCGCACCTCGCCGCGGAGAGCGGCATCGACGGGGTCACCGTCCTGGACCTGGCCAACCCGCCACCGCGCCTGCTCGACCGGGGGACACTCGTGCTCGACGTCGACGGCGACGGGCGGCTGCACACCCGCACCATCGACGACCAGACCGACATCGGCGTGGCGGACGCCCTGAGTGAGCCGCAGACCGAGGCCCTGGCCCGCCGGCTCGCGCCGCTGCGGCTGGCCGCCGTGAGCTCGCCCGACACGCCGCTCGCCACCGACCTCGGGCTGGCGCAGCTGCTGCACCTCGGCGACCCGTACAGCTACGACCCGAGCCGCGGCTGGACGCCGCGCCCGGACCGGGACGTGCTCCGGGTGCCGATCGGCGTGGGCGCCGACGGCACACCCGTGGAGCTGGACCTCAAGGAGTCGGCGCGCGACGGCATGGGCCCGCACGGGCTGCTGATCGGGGCGACCGGCTCGGGCAAGTCGGAGCTGCTGCGCACGCTGGTCCTCGGCCTGGCCGCGACCCACTCGTCGGAGACGCTGAACTTCGTGCTCATCGACTTCAAGGGCGGGGCGACCTTCGCCTCACTGGACCGGCTGCCGCACACCGCCGCGGTGATCACGAACCTCGCCGACGAACTGCCGCTCGTGGACCGGATGACCGAGGCGCTGTCCGGTGAGATCAACCGCCGGCAGGAGCAGCTGCGCCGGGCCGGCAACTTCGCGAGCCTGCGCGACTACGAAAGGGCGCGCGCGAGCGGGACGGCGCTCGCGCCGCTGCCCGTCCTGCTCGTGGTGTGCGACGAGTTCTCCGAACTGCTCTCCGAGAAACCTGACTTCATCGACCTGTTCGTCCAGATCGGACGGCTCGGCCGCTCGCTCGGCGTGCACCTGCTGCTCGCCTCGCAGCGGCTGGAGGAGGGCCGGCTGCGCGGGCTGGACACCCACCTGTCCTACCGGATCGGATTGCGGACCTTCTCCGCGCTGGAGTCCCGCACCGTGCTCGGCGTCCCCGACGCGTACGAGCTGCCGAGATCACCGGGGCACGGTTACCTGAAGTTCGGCACGGAGCCGCTGGTGCGCTTCAAGGCCGCCTACGTCTCGGGCGTCTACCGCGGGCCGGGCGCCCGCTCCGCCCGGGCGAGCGACCCGCGCGCGAGCAACCAGGTTCTGCCGTACCAGACGCATCACCTGCCCGCGCCCCAGCCACCGACCGCGCAGCCGGGCGACGACGGCCAGGCGGGCGAGGCCGGCGAGAGCCTGCTGGAGATCCTCGTCGACCGGCTCGCCGGGCAGGGCCCACCGGCGCACCAGGTGTGGCTGCCGCCGCTGTCCACCCCGCCCACGCTCGACGACCTGCTCGGCCCGCTGGCCACCGAGCCGGCGCGCGGGCTCGCCGTCGCCAATCCGCAACTGCACGGCCGGCTGCAGGTGCCGGTGGCGTACCTGGACAAGCCGTACGAGCAGCGCCGCGACCTGCTGTGGTTGCGGCTCGACGGTGCGGCCGGGCACGTGGCGATCGTCGGCGGCCCGCGCAGCGGCAAGTCCACCCTGCTGCGCACGCTGATCACCGGGCTGGCGCTGACCCACACACCGGTCGAGGCCCAGGTCTACTGCCTCGACTTCGGCGGCGGCTCGCTGATCACCCTGCGCGACCTGCCGCACGTCGGCGGGGTGGCCGGTCGGCTGGACACCGCGACCGTCCGACGTACCGTCGGCGAGGTCGCCACGCTGCTCGCCGACCGCGAGCGGCGCTTCGCCGCCGCCGGCATCGACTCCATCGCCACCTACCGGGCCCGGCGCGCCAACACCGTGGCCGGCCCGTCCGAGGATCCGTTCGGCGACGTGTTCCTCGTCGTGGACGGGTGGGCCACGCTGCGCGGCGAGTACGACGACCTGGAGCCGGTGCTCACCGACATCGCCACGCGCGGCCTGGCGTACGGCGTCCATCTGGTCGTGACGGCGTCGCGGTGGACGGACCTGCGACCGGCGATCCGCGACCTGTTCGGGTCGCGGCTGGAGCTGCGGCTCGGCGACCCGAGCGACTCGGAGGCCGGGCGCAAGGCGGCCGCGAACGTCCCGGAGAACGTGCCGGGGCGGGGTATCACGGCGGACGGCCTGCACTTCCTCGCGGGTGTGCCCACCCGGTCGGCACCGGAGACCGATGTGGTCGCGGCGGTCGCCGCCGCCTGGTCCGGACCGCCGGCACCGCCGGTGCGCCTGCTGCCGCCCGAGGTGGCGTACGCGTCGGTCGCGGACGCGGGCCGCGGGCTGGCGCTGCCCCTCGGGCTCGCCGAAGCCGACCTGCGGCCGGTCACCGTGGACTTCGCCGGCGAGCCGCACTTCCTGCTCTTCGGCGACGCCGAATGCGGCAAGTCGAGCTTCCTGCGCGCCCTCGCCGCGACCATCACCGCCCGGTTCACCCCGCAGCAGGCGCGGATCATCCTCGTCGACTACCGGCGCAGCCTGCTCGACGAGGTCAAGACCGAGCACCTGATCGGGTACGGCACGACGGCCGCGCAGACGCAGGAGCTGATCGAATCCGTCGCCGACCACATGCGCCGGCGCCTGCCCGGGCCGGAGGTGACCGCCGAACAACTGCGCAGCCGCTCGTGGTGGACCGGGCCGGAGTGCTTCGTCCTCGTCGACGACTACGACCTCGTGGCGACCGGGCCCAGCAACCCGCTGCTGCCGCTGCTCGACCACCTGGCCCAGGCGCGTGACATCGGTCTGCACCTGGTGCTCACCCGCCGCAGCGGCGGCGCCGGCCGTGCCCTGTACGAGCCGGTCATCCAGCGGCTGCGCGAACTCTCCTCACCCGGCCTGGTGATGAGCGGCGACCCGGAGGAAGGGCCGCTGCTCGGGGCCGTCCGCCCGGGGCCGATGCCGCCCGGCCGTGGGTGGCTGGTCACCCGCCGCGAAGGCGTACGCCTCATCCAACTCGCGCACCTTCCCCCGCCGTGACCGCCGGGTCAGGTGCAGCGGCCGGTGCTCACCGCCTCGGTGCGCGCGCGGCCCGCCGCCGCGGTCGAGGCGGCCTCGTCCGCGGTGACCGCGAAGCCGGTCGTCGGATCGTCCGCCGCCGCGGCGAAGATCACGCCGAGTACCTGGCCGTCCGGGGCCACCAGTGGCCCGCCGGAGTTCCCGCTGCGCACCAGCGCCCGGATCGTGTAGACCTCCCGCCGGACCTGCTGCGCGTCGTAGATGTCCGGCCCGGTGATGTACCGCACGTCGCGGATGCGGGCCGACTGCGCGTCGTACGGCCCGTCGAGCGGGAAGCCGATCACTATGGCGTCCGCGTTCGGGGGGGCGTCCTGCGCGGCGAACGGCATCGCCGGAGCGCGCAGCCCCGGCACGTAGAGGACGGCGAGATCGCGCCCCGGGTCGTAGACCACCACCCGGCCGGTGTAGCGGTCGCCACCCAGCTCGACGCTCACCGACCTGGTCCCGGCCACCACGTGCGCGTTGGTCATCACGTGCTCGCGGGCGTAGACGAACCCGGAGCCCTCGATGCGCCGCGAGCAGCTGGGCGCGCTGCCCAGCACCTTCACCACCGACTGCCGGGCACGGGCGACCACCGGCGAGTTCGCCAGTTGCGGATCGGGCGCCGCCACCGGAGGCACCTGGGTCGGCACGAAGGCCCCGAAGACGTCCGGGAACCCACGGGTGTCGATGGTGTCGCGCAGCGCCTCGGACAGCACCTCGGCCTGCCTGGGCATCACCCGGTCGATCGCCTCGAGCACGGCGCTGTCGCGCACCGAGCGGGCCAGCCACGGCATCGGCGCGGTGGCCAGCGGCGCCGCGACGAGCCACGCCACGAACGCCACGGTGAGCACCGCGATGATCGCCCCGCCGGTGTCGTCGGCGGCCCGTCCGGAACGGCTGCTGATCCCGTGCCGCAGGCGCGAGCCGAGCCAGCCGGCCAGCGCCTGGCCGAGCACCGCGAGGCCGAAGACGGCGATCAGGGACACGAGCAGCCGGATCTGGTCGTCGTCGAACTGTCGGGCGAGCAGCGGTCCGAGTTGCAGCCCGGCGAGCGCGCCGCCGAAGAAACCGAGCAGCGACAGCGCCCCGGTGACGAACCCCTGCCGATAGCCGTTCACGGCGAAGATCAGCATGAGGAGCACCAGGACGAGGTCGACCATCACCCGTTCAGCGTAGATGTGGTGACGCCGCCCGCCCCGGACGCGCGCGCCCGCGGCGCCACCGCGTCGGCCGCCGCCGGCGCGCCCGGCGGCGGCGTGTCGCTGGCGACCGGCAGGTCCGCGATCCGGTCCTGCGGCCAGGGCCGCTCCCAGCCGGCCATCTCGAGCACGGCGGAGAGCACCCCGGCGGTGAACCCCCACACCAGCATGTCGCGCACCCGGAAGGCCGGGCCGGTGTAGCCGCTGGGATGGCGTACCCGCAGCCGGTGCGTCGGGTCCGCGAGCTCGGCGATCGGCGGCCGCACCACCCGGGCCACCTCGGCCGGATCCCGGGGGTGTACCTCGTGCGGCTCCCGCCACCACGCGAGGACGGGCGTCACGACGTACCCGCTGACCGGGATCCACAGCTCAGGCAGCGTCGCCAGCACCTGCACGGTGCTCGGGTCGAGGCCGACCTCCTCGGTCGCCTCCCGCAGCGCGGTCGCCGCCGCGTCGGCGTCCTCCGGGTCGGCCGCCCCGCCGGGGAAGGCCGGTTGCCCGGCGTGGTTGCGCAGCGTCGCCGCGCGCTGGAGCAGCAGCACGTCCGGTCCGTGCCCGTCCTCCTCCCCGAGCAGCACCAGTACCGCGCTGCGCCGGCCGCGGATGCCGGGTGGCGGGGCGAGCCGGCTGAAGTCCTCCCTGCGCGCGGAGCGCGCCCGGGTGAGCAGCGGCTCCCACCAGTCAGGCAGCGGCCTCACTCGGGCACCACCACCCCGAGGTACTGCTGTACCAGCTCGTCCAGGGTCGCCTCGTCCAGCGCCTTGCCGTTGTACAGGTGCGCGATGCTCCCGTCGGCGTCGACGAACAGGGTCACCGGCAGCGGCTTACCGTCCAGCGCGTCGCGTAGCTGCGACTGCGAGTCGTACAGATTCGGGAACGTCAACCCGAGCTTGTGGGCGGTCTCGCGCCCGCTGTCGCGGATGTCCGCGGTGTCCACCCCGATGACCGTGATCTGGCCCGCGGCCCGCTCCGCGTACCGCTGGAAGGCCGGCAGCTCGACCAGGCACGGCTGGCACCAGGACGCCCACAGGTTGATGACGGCGGGTCGGCCGATCCAGCTCAACTCGACCGTGCCCGAACCGTCGAGGCAGGGCAGCGCCAGGTCGGGCAGCGGCCGACGGTCGCCGGCCGGGGGCGCGTCCAGCACACCGTACGCGGAGGCGCCCGGATCGCCCGACGGCGACGCGCTCGGGCTGGGGGCGGGCAGGCAGGTGCCGGTGGGGATGACCCGGGGAGCGCCGGCGGCGGCCGAGCCCTCCGCCCCCGGCCGTTCGTCTGCGGTGCATCCGGCCAGCGCGGCGAGGAGCGCGACGGCGACGACGGCGACCCGGGCGCGGCTCATGGCTCCGGCGCTCCGGCGAGGGCAGCGAGCTCCCCGGCTCGCGGGCCCTTGAGCAGCTTGGCGGCCACGGCTGGATCGACCGGGCCGGTGCCGTACGCCGGGCACCATTTGGCCAGCGAGCACGCGCCGCAGGCCGGTTTGCGGGCGTGGCAGACCCGCCGGCCATGGAAGATCACCCGGTGGGAGAGCATTGTCCAGTCGCGCTTCTCGATCAGTTCGCGAACTGCGAACTCGATCTTAACCGGGTCGGTCTCCTCGGTCCATTTCCAGCGCCGGACCAGGCGGGAGAAGTGGGTGTCCACAGTGATGCCCGGAACGTTGAAGGCGTTGCCCAGGATCACGTTCGCGGTCTTGCGTCCGATGCCTGGCAGAGTGACCAGATCCTCCATCCGGTCGGGCACCATCCCGCCGTACCGCTCGGTCAGGGCCTGGCCGAGCTTGATCAGTGCGTCCGCCTTGTTGCGGAAGAAGCCCGTGGGTCTGATCAGCTCCTCCAGCTCCGCGCGGTCCGCGGCGGCGTAGTCGGCGGCCTTCGGGTAGCGGGCGAAGAGCTTGGGGGTCACCTCGTTGACCCGCTGGTCCGTGCACTGCGCGGACAGGATCGTGGCCACGGCGAGCTGGAGCGGTCCGTCGTAGTTGAGCTCACAGTGCGCGTCCGGGTGCGCCACGGCGAGGGCGCCCGCCATTCGCCGGGCGCGACGCTTGCGGGCGAGAGGCGTCTCGGTCACGCGCCCGAGCCTACGTCGCCCGCGCGCCGGCGACGACCGCTCGCCCCTGTCCGGCAGCGCGTTCAGCCGGGCGGGGAGATCTCGCCGTCGGGGCCGAGCCGGGCGCCGGTGGTCGGGAAGTCGCTCTCGCACAGCGAACGCACCAGCGCGAGCCCGCGCTTGCCGGGGTCGATCCGCGGCAGGCCACCCCCGCCCTGGAACGTCGTGGAGATGAAGGTGCCGCCCGCCCAGGTGCCGTCACGGTGCAGCGAGACCTTCAGCACGGCCCCGAGCCCGAGGTTCCCGGAGGCGTTCAGGGTGCCCGCTCCACCGGCGAAGTTGCCCAGGCTGTAGGCGATCAACCGGCCCTTGTAGAACTCCATCGCCCGCATCACGTGCGGGCCGTGCCCGACGACGAGGTCGGCCCCCGCGTCGATGACCGCGTGCGCGAACGCGATCGGGTCGCCGCGGTTCTCACCGTAGAAGATCTCGTTGCCCGGCCGTACCCGCGTGGCCCCCGATCCCTCGGCGCCCATATGTGCCTGGACCACCACGAGATCGGCCTGTGCGGTCGCCTCCCGCACCACCGCCCGCGCCTGGTCGAGGTCGTTGAGCTGATTCGTCCAGCTGTACGGGGAGAAGCCGAGCACGGCGACCCGGACGCCCTTGACGTCGACGACCGTGATCTGGCCCCGGTCGCCGGTGTGCTTGAGGCCGTGCTGCTCCAGAGCCCGCTGGGTGTTGCGGTGCCCGGTCTCCCCGTAGTCGTTGCCGTGGTTGTTGGCGAGGTTGAGCAGGTCGAACCCGCCGTCGGCGAGATGCGCGGCGTACTCCGGTGGGGCCCGGAACTGGTGGCAGGCGGTGGCGTCCGCCCCGCACTTGGCGTACCCGGTGTCGTCGGTCAGCGGCTCCTCGAGGTTGCCCATCACCAGGTCGGCGGCGAGCGCCTCCCTGACGTCGGCGAAGAATCCCCGGCCGCCGTTCGGCGGGATCCTGCCCGGCACGTCGGCCATGATGATGTCACCGGTCGCCGACAGCGAGATCGTTTCGGTGGCCGTCGGCGTCGCCGACGGGCTGTCGGCCGGACCGGGCGACGTGTCCGAGACCGCGCCGGCGTGCCAGGTGGGCTGCGACTCGTCGCCGCCCCCGCGCGCCACGATCATGATCACGGTGGTGAGGCCGAGCACGACGGCGAGCACCGCACCGAGCAGCAGGCCGGTGCGGCGCCGGGCGGGCATGGCGCGTGGGCGGTCCATCTGCACGGACCCTACTGCACCGCACACCGGCCCTACAGCACTGCACACCGGTGGCCTACCGCACTGCACAACCGGCGGGCTCCGGCCGATGTGCGGGCAGGCGAGCGGTGCCGGCACCGTAAGCGCAGGCCAATGGGCCTGCGGCCGGGGCGGGCGCAGATCGGGGGTGTGCGCGTGTTCGGGCCCGACTGCGCCTAGACTGGCTTTCGCGCGACGTAGCGCGTCGGAGGTGTGCGCGATGGACGAGGTGCTGGCCCGCAGCGGGATCTTCCAGGGTGTGGACCCGGAGGCCGCCGAGGCGCTCAGCAAGGAGATGGAGCCGGTCGAGGTCCGCAGGGGCGAGGTCGTCTTCAACGAGGGCGAGCCCGGCGACAGCCTCTACATCGTGCTCTCCGGCAAGGTCAAGCTGGGTCGCCGCGCGGCGGACGGGCGGCAGAACCTCATCGCCGTCATGGGGCCGTCGGACATGTTCGGGGAGTTGTCGCTGTTCGACCCGGGTCCGCGGACCGCCACCGCGACGGCGCTGACCGACAGCCGCCTGGCCCGGCTGCACAAGACGGCGCTGCGCCCGTGGATCACCAACCGACCGGAGATCGCCGAGCAGCTGCTGCGGGTGCTCGCCCGTCGGCTGCGCCGGACCAACGACAGCCTCGCCGACCTGATCTTCACGGACGTGCCCGGGCGGGTGGCGAAAAACCTGCTGCAGATGGCGGCGCGCTTCGGCAGCCGCGACGGCGGTGTGCTGCGGGTCACCCACGACCTCACTCAGGAGGAGCTCGCGCAGCTCGTCGGCGCCTCCCGGGAGACGGTCAACAAGGCGCTCGCCGACTTCGCGTCGCGGGGCTGGCTGCGCCTGGACGGCAAGAGCGTGATCATCCTCGACCCGGAGCGTCTGGCGCGCCGCGCCCGTGTCTGACCGCTACCCCAGTGGCCCCGGCCTGTCGGGTTCTTGACACCGGCACCGGCTGATCGGGTGCTGACGTCGCCTTCCACGGTTCCCACACTCATCTGGTGACCGACGCGCGGCCACAGGATCCGTGGGGCAGTGCGATCCGACCCGAAAACAAGCAGTCTTGACTGTTTGTTTTCAGTGGGACAGGCTCAGGGACATGCGTACGCCTCAGCAGGAGCGCAGCCGAGCCACCCAGGCGCGACTGCTGGAGGCGACGGTCGAGTGCCTCGTGGAGCGGGGCTGGGCGGGCACGACCACGACCCTGGTCGCCGAACGGGCGGGCGTGTCCCGCGGCGCCCAGCTGCACCACTACCCGACCAAGGCGGCCCTGGTCACCGCCGCCGTGGCGCACCTGGTGCAGCGCCGGGCGGCAGACCTGCGTGCGGAGGCGGCGGCGCTGCCGGCGGACGGTCGCCGGCGCCTCGACCACGTGGTGGGGATGCTGGCCGCCGCGTTCACCGGCCCGCTGTTCGCCGCCGCCCTGGAGCTGTGGGTCGCCGCCCGCACCGACCCCGAGGTGCGGTCCGCGCTCGTGCCGCTGGAGACCAGGCTCGGCCGGGAGATGTACCGGTTGACCGTCGAGCTGCTCGGCGCCGACGAGCACCGGCCACAGGTACGCGAAGCCGTGCAGCTCACGCTCGACCTGCTGCGCGGGCTCGGCGTCGCCAGTCTGCTCAGCGACGACTCCGCCCGCCGGGAGGCGCTGCTCGCCTCCTGGAAGGGTCATCTCCGTACCGTCCTCGACGCAGAGTAGGAGCCTGCCATGGTCGAGCTCACCGACCTCCTCGCTGATCTGGCCGCCGAGTCGGCCGAGGTCGACGCCCTGGTCACCCCGTTGTCCGAAATGGACTGGGCCCGACCCACGCCGGCCGAGGGCTGGACCATCGCCCACCAGATCGCCCACCTGATCTGGTCGGACCGGGCCGCGCTGCTCGCCGTGACCGATCCCGCGGCCTTCACCGAAGGTCTGACCGCGGCGATGGCGGATCCGGACGGCTTCGTCGACCGGGGTACGGCAGAGCTGTTGGCACCGCCCGGGCAGCTTCTCGCCCGCTGGCGCGCCGGGCGCGCGGCGCTGAATGAGGCGCTGGCGGCCGTCCCGCCCGGCGCCAAGCTGCCGTGGTACGGCCCGCCGATGGCCCCGGCGACAATGGCCACCGCCCGGCTGATGGAGACGTGGGCGCACGGGCTGGACATCGCCGACGCGCTCGGCGTCGTCCCCGCCCCGACCGCCCGGCTGCGGCACATCGCGCACCTCGGCGTACGTACCCTCGCCAACGGCTTCCTGGCCCGCGGCCTGGACGTGCCCACGGCGCCGGTGCGCGTGGAGCTGGCCGCGCCGGACGGGGCCGTGTGGGCGTACGGGCCGGCGGACGCCGTCGACCGGGTGGTCGGGCCCGCGCTGGACTTCTGTCTGCTGGTCACGCGCCGCCGGCACCGCGCCGACCTCGCCCTGGTCGCCACCGGGCCGGTCGCCGACGCCTGGCTGGACGTCGCGCAGGCGTTCGCCGGCCCGCCCGGTCCCGACCGCGAGCCCCGGTCCCGGGTGGCCGGGCCGCTGCCCCGGGCCGGCGAGCCGCTGTCCGGGGCCGGCGAGCCGTGATCCGGGTCGGCAACGCCTCCGGCTTCTACGGCGACCGCTTCGAGGCGTGGCGGGAGATGCTGACCGGCGGCGAACTCGACGTGCTCACCGGCGACTACCTGGCCGAACTGACCATGCTGATCCTCGGCCGGGACCGCGCCCGGGATCCGGCCACCGGATACGCGAAGACCTTCCTGCGCCAGATGGAGAGCGCCCTCGGGCTCGCCGTGGACCGCGGCGTCACCCTGGTCACCAACGCCGGCGGCCTCAACCCGGACGGGCTCGCGGACGCGCTGCGCGCGCTGGCCCGCCGCCTCGGCATCGAGATCACGGTCGGGGTGGTGACCGGCGACGACCTCACCGAGCGGGCCGCGGCCCTCGGCCTCGGCACCCCCCTGACCGCCAACGCGTACCTCGGCGCCTTCGGCATCGCCGAGTGCCTGCGTGCCGGCGCGAACGTCGTGGTCACCGGCCGGGTCACCGACGCGTCGCTGGCCCTCGGCCCGGCGATCGCGGCGTTCGGCTGGGGGCGGGAGGACTACGACGCGCTGGCCGGCGCGACCGTGGCCGGGCACGTCATCGAGTGCGGAGCCCAGGCGACCGGCGGCAACTTCAGCTTCTTCACCGAACTGCCCGACGGCGGGCGCCGCCCCGGCTTCCCGATCGCGGAGATCCACGCCGACGGCTCGGCGGTCATCACCAAACACCCGGGCACCGGCGGGGCGGTGACGGTGGAGACCGTCACCGCGCAACTGCTCTACGAGATCGGCTCGCCGGCGTACCTGGGCCCGGACGTGGTCACCCACCTGGACACCGTCACGCTGCGCCCCGACGGCCCGGACCGGGTACGGATCAGCGGCGCGCGCGGCAGCCCGCCCCCGCCGACCGTGAAGGTCGGCGTCAACACGCTGGGCGGGTTCCGCAACGCGATGACGTTCGTGCTCACCGGGCTGGACATCCCGGCCAAGGCGGCGCTGGTGCAGGCGCAGCTCACCGAGGCGGTCGGCCCCGACGGCCTGGAGTTCCACCTGGCCCGCACCGACCAGCCCGACGCGGACACCACCGAGACCGCGAGCGCACTGCTGCACGTACACCTGCGCGACAGTGACCCGGCACGGGCCGGACGGGCGTTCTCCCAGGCGGCGGTGGCCCTGGCGCTGGCGTCGTACCCGGGCTGCACCCTCACCTCGCCCCCGGCGGACGCGACCCCGTTCGGGGTGTTCACCTCCGCCTTCCTGCCACAGGGGGCCGTCGAGCACGTCGCCGTGCTGCCCGACGGCACCCGCATCCCCATCCCCCCGCCCACAACGGTTGATCATGAGGTTGCGAGCGGAAATGCCGGGGATGTCCGCGGACAGCCTCATGATCAACCGAGGCCGGGCGGCGGGCCGACGCGCACGGCCCCGCTCGGCACGGTGGCCGGGGCGCGCTCCGGGGACAAGGGCGGCGACGCCAACCTCGGGGTCTGGGCGCGCGACGACGCGGGGTACGCCTGGCTGCGGGGCTTCCTCACCGTCGACGCGCTGCGCCGGCTGCTGCCCGAGACCGCGCCGCTCGAGGTCGAGCGGTACGAACTGCCGAACCTGCGCGCGGTCAACTTCGTCATCCGCGGCCTGCTCGGCGAGGGCGTGGCGGCGTCGACCCGGTTCGACCCGCAGGCCAAAGCCCTCGGCGAGCTGCTGCGGTCCCGGCTGGTGGAAATCCCGGTGGAGCTGCTGCGATGACCGAGATCCTGACCGACCTGACCGACCCGACCGACCCGACCGGCACGCCGGAGCGGCGGGCGCTGCGGGAGTTGACCAAGCGGTTCGTCCAGCGGGAGGTGCTGGCGCACCTGGCGGACTGGGAGCGCGCCGGCGAGGTGCCGCGCGCCCTGCACCAGACCGCTGCCGGGATCGGGCTGCTCGGGATCGGCTTCCCCGAGGCGTACGGCGGATCCGGCGGCGACCTACTCGACTCGCTCGTGGTCACCGAGGAGGTGATCCTGGCCGGCGGCTCCTCCGGGCTGGTCGCCGCGCTGTTCACCCACGGCATCGCGCTGCCGCACCTGGTCGCCGAGGGCGACCCGTACCAGATCGACCGGTACGTGCGCCCGACGCTGGCCGGCGAGAAGATCGGCGCGCTCGCGGTCACCGAGCCCGACGGCGGCTCGGACGTGGCCGCGATCCGCACGACGGCGCGTCGGGACGGGGACCACTACGTGGTCAACGGGTCGAAGACCTACATCACCAGCGGCGCCCGCGCCGACTTCGTGACCTGCGCGGTGCGCACCGGCGGGCCCGGGCCGGAGGGGATCTCGCTGCTCGTCGTCGACACCGACACCCCCGGCTTCTCGGTCACCCGCCGGCTGGACAAGATGGGCTGGCACTGCTCGGACACCGCGGAGCTGTCCTTTGTCGACGTACGGGTGCCCGCGGCCAACCTGGTGGGCCCGGAGCACAGCGGGTTCGCGCAGCTCATGCGGCACTTCGCCGCCGAGCGGATCTCGCTGGCCGCGCAGGCGTACGCGACCGCGCAGCGCTGCCTCGACCTCACCATCGCCTGGTGCCGGGACCGGAACACCTTCGGCCGACCGCTCGCCACCCGGCAGGTGATCCGGCACCGGCTCGCGGAGATGGCCACGGTGACCGACGTGGCCCGCCGGTACGTGCGCGGCGTGGCGGCCCGGGTCGCCGCCGGCGAACCGCTGGTCGCCGAGGTGGCGATGGCGAAGAACACCGCGGTGGCCGCGTGCGACTTCGTGGTCGACCAGGCCGTGCAACTGCACGGCGGCTTCGGCTACCTGCGCGACGCCGAGGTGGAGCGGCACTACCGGGACGCCCGGATCCTCGGCATCGGCGGCGGCACCACCGAGATCATGAACGAGATCATCACGAGAGGCTTGGGGGTCTGACCATGGCCGTGCTGACGACCACCCTGGACCCGCGCGCACCATCCTTTGTAGAGAACCGCGCCGCGATGCTGGAGCGCCTCGCCGAGCTGGAGGCGGCGCTGGACGCGGCGCGGGCGGGCGGCGGCGAGAAGTACGTGGCCCGCCACCACAAGCGCGGCAGGCTGCTGCCCCGCGAGCGGATCGAGCTGCTGGTGGACCGGGACTCGCCCTTTTTAGAGCTGTGCCCGGTCGCCGCCTGGGGCTCCGACTACCCGGTGGGTGCCGGCGTGGTGACCGGCATCGGCGTGATCTCCGGGGTCGAGTGCGTGATCGTCGCCAACGATCCGACGGTACGCGGCGGCGCGGTCAACCCGTACACGCTCAAGAAGACCGCGCGGGCCGGCGAGATCGCGGCGGCGAACCGGCTGCCGATGGTGAACCTGGTCGAGTCCGCCGGGGCGGACCTGCCCGCCCAGGCCGAGATCTTCATCCCGGGCGGCCGGGCCTTCCGCGACCTCACCCGGCTGTCCGCCCGCGGCATCCCGACGATCGCCGTGGTGTTCGGCAACGCCACCGCCGGCGGCGCCTACATCCCGGGGATGTCCGACTACACGATCTTCGTGCGCGACCAGGCCCAGGTGTTCCTCGGTGGACCGCCGCTGGTGAAGATGGCGACCGGCGAGGACGCCGACCCCGAGCAGCTGGGCGGCGCCGAGATGCACGGGACCCGCTCGGGGCTGGCCGACTTCGTCGCCGCCGACGAGCGCGACGCGCTGCGGCTGTGCCGGGCCACCGTCGCCCGGCTGAACTGGCGCAAGCTCGGCCCCGGCCCGCGCACCGCGCCGATCCCACCGAAGTACGACCCGGAGGAGCTGCTCGGGATCCCGTCGGCCGACCCGCGGGTCCCCTACGACCCGCGCGAAATCCTCGCCCGGGTGGTGGACGGCAGTGACTTCGACGAGTTCAAGCCCCGGTACGGCACGGCCCTGGTCACCGGGTGGGCGTCGGTGCACGGGTACCCGGTGGGGGTGCTCGCCAACGCCCGCGGGGTGCTGTTCTCCGAGGAGGCGCAGAAGGCGGCGCAGTTCATCCAGCTCGCCAACGCCAGCGACACTCCGTTGATCTTCATGCAGAACACCACCGGCTACATGGTGGGCACCGAGTACGAGCAGCGGGGCATCATCAAGCACGGCGCACTGATGATCAACGCGGTGTCGAACTCGACCGTGCCGCACGTGACGTTGAACATCGGCGCCTCGTACGGCGCGGGCAACTACGGCATGTGCGGCCGGGCGTACGAGCCCAGGTTCCTGTTCGCCTGGCCCAACGCGCGCTCGGCGGTGATGGGGCCGGCCCAGCTCGCCGGCGTCATGGAGATCATCTCGCGGCAGGCCGCGGCGGCGAAGGGCCTGCCGTTCGACGAGGAGGCGGCAGCGAGCGCCCGGGCGATGATCGAGTACCAGATCGACCGGGAGTCCGCGGCGCTGGCGATGTCCGGCCGGCTGTACGACGACGGCGTGATCGACCCGCGGGACACCCGTACCGTCCTCGGGTTCTGCCTTTCCGCTATCCACAGTGCACCCATCGCCGGCGCGGACCGCTACGGCGTGTTCCGGATGTGAGGAGGCGCGCATGATTGGCAGGCTGCTGGTGGCCAACCGGGGCGAGATCGCCCGGCGCGTGTTCGCGACCTGCCGGGCGATGGGCATCCAGACCGTCGCGGTCTGCTCCGACGCCGACGCCGCCGCCCCGCACGTGGCCGAGGCCGACTACGCGGTCCGGCTGCCCGGCAACACCCCCGCGGAGACGTACCTGCGTGCGGATCTGCTCGTCGACGCGGCGCGGCGCACGGGCGCGGACGCCGTCCACCCCGGGTACGGCTTCCTCGCCGAGAACGCCGACTTCGCCCGCGCGGTGACCGACGCGGGGCTGACCTGGGTCGGGCCACCGGCCAAGGCGATCGCGCTGATGGGTGACAAGCTCGTCGCCAAGGCCCTGCTCGCCGACGCCGGGGTGCCGATGCTGCCCACGCACGACCCCGAGCAGGTCACCGACTTTCCGGTGCTGGTCAAGGCGGCGGCGGGCGGCGGCGGGCGCGGCATGCGGGTGGTGCGTGACCGGACGGCGCTGGCCGACGCAGTGGCCGCCGCGCGCCGGGAGGCGGCAGCGGCCTTCGGCGACGGCACGGTCTTCTGCGAGCGGTACGTCGAGGGCGCCCGCCACGTCGAGGTGCAGGTGCTCGCGGACACCCACGGCACCGTGCTGACCCTCGGCGAACGCGAGTGCTCGATCCAGCGACGGCACCAGAAGCTCGTCGAGGAGTCACCGTCGCCGGCCGTCACGCCCGGGATCCGCGAGCGGCTGTGCGCCGCCGCCGTCCTGGCCGCCCGGGCCGTCGGGTACGTGGGAGCGGGCACGGTGGAGTTCCTGCTCGCCCCGGACGGCGAGTTCTTCTTCCTCGAGATGAACACGCGGTTGCAGGTCGAGCACCCGGTCACCGAGTGCGTCACCGGGGCCGACCTGGTCCGGCTGCAGCTGCTCGTCGCCGAGGGCGCCCCACTGCCGGCGCTGCCGCCCCCACCCGGCGGCCACGCGATCGAGGTACGGCTGTGCGCCGAGGACCCGGCGGCCGACTGGCTGCCGTCGACCGGCACGCTGCACCGCTTCGCGGTGCCCGGGGTGTCCGCCGAGTTTCGAGCGCCGTCCGGCCCCGGGCTGCGGCTGGACAGCGGGGTGCGGGACGGCTCGGTGGTGGGCGTGCACTACGACTCGCTGCTGGCCAAGCTGATCGCCTGGGCGCCGACGCGGTCGGAGGCGGCGCGCCTGCTCGCCGACGCGCTGGCCCGCGCCCGGGTGCACGGCGTGACCACCAACCGGGACCTGCTGGTGCGCGTGCTGCGCCACCCGGCGTTCCTCGCCGGGGACACCGACACCGGATTCCTCGACCGGCACCCGGACCTGTTCGCCCCACTGCTGTCCGATATAGACAATTTGCGGATGTCGTGTCTGGCGGCGGCGCTGGCGGGCGCGGCGGCCAGGCGCGCGGCGGCCCCGGTGCTCGGCTCGCTGCCGTCCGGCTGGCGCAACGTGCCCAGCGGTCCGCAGGTGGTCGGGTACGACAGCCCCGTCGGCCCGGTCGAGGTCGCCTACCGCTTCGACCGCGCCGGGGCGCTCGCCGCCTGCTCGGTGCGGGTGGCCGGGGCCGAGGACGGCGGCGAGAGCCCACCGCCGACCGTCGTGCGCGCCTGCGGCGAGCGGGTGGAGTTCGAGGTGTCCGGCGTGCGCCACGGCTTCGACGTGGCCCGGGTCGGCGGCGTGTCCTACGTGGACGGCCCAGAGGGCTCGGTGGCGCTGGTCGAACACCCGCGCTTCCCGCTGTCCGGGCCCGACATCGCACCCGGGTCGCTGGTGGCCCCGCTGCCCGGCGTGATCGGCCGGGTGCTGGTCGCCGTGGGGCAGCGCGTCGCGGCCGGCGAAACGCTGCTCACGCTCGAGGCGATGAAGCTCGAACACCCCGTGCACGCGCCGGCCGACGGCGTGGTCGCCGCGCTCCCGGTCGCCGCCGGCGCCCAGGTCGAGGCGGGCGCCGTGCTGGCCGTGCTCACCCCCGATCCGGACCAGGCCCCCGACAACTGAAAGGCGGTGCGTGATGGAGTTCGACCCGACCCCGGAACAGGAGCAGCTGCGCGACGCGGTACGCTCGCTCGCCCGCCGCTACGGCCACGCGTACTACGTGCAGAAGGCGAAATCCGGCGGCCACACCACCGAGTTGTGGGCCGAGGCGGGACGCCTGGGCTACCTGGGCGTCAACATCCCGACCGAGTACGGCGGAGGCGGCGGCGGCATCACCGAGCTCGCCATCGTGTGCGAGGAGTTCGCGGCGGCCGGCTGTCCGCTGCTGCTGCTCGTGGTGTCCCCGGCGATCGTCGGGACGATCCTGGCCCGGCACGGCACCGAGGAACAGCGCAAGCGGCACCTGCCGGGCATCGCGGCCGGCACCGAGAAGGTGGTGTTCGCGATCACCGAGCCGGAGGCCGGGTCCAACTTCCACCGCCTGGCCACCGTGGCGCGCCGGGACGGTGACGACTGGGTCCTGTCCGGACGCAAGTGCTTCATCTCGGGTGTCGACGAGGCCGGGCACATTCTGGTCGTCGCGCGCACCGAGGACGCCGCCACCGGCAAGCTGCGCCCGGCGCTGTTCCTGGTGCCCACGGACGCCCCCGGCCTGACCAGGTCCAAACTGGACATGGAGATCGTCTCGCCGGAGAACCAGTGGATGCTCTACCTCGACGAGGTACGGCTGCCCGCCGAGGCGCTCGTCGGCGGCGACCCGGCGGCCGGCCTGCCCGCGCTGTTCGCCGGCCTGAACCCGGAGCGGATCACCGTGGCCGCGATGGGCATCGGCACCGCCCGGTACGCGCTGGAGCGCGCCACCGAGTACGCCGGGCGGCGCAGCGTGTGGGGCCGCCCGATCGGCGCCCACCAGGGGATCGCCCACCCGCTCGCGCACGCCGCGATCCAGGTCGAACTCGCGAAGCTGATGGTCGCCAAGGCCGCGGCCCGCTACGACGCCGGCCGCGATCTGGAGGCGGCGGTCGCGGCGAACATGGCCAAGTACGCCTCGTCGGAGGCCGCCACGCTCGCCGTCGACACCGCCATCCAGGCGCACGGCGGCAACGGCATGACCACCGAGTACGGCGTGGCGACCCTGCTCGGCGGCGTGCGGGCGGCCCGGATCGCCCCGGTCAGCCGGGAGATGATCCTCAACTTCGTCGCGCAGCACGTGCTCGGGCTGGAGAAGTCCTACTGACCGCCGGAGTCAACGTGTCACAGCGCCACGGCGGCGAGCAGGTCACGCAGGCGCGCGGCCGTCGGGCGCGCCGTGGGCTCGTCGGCCATGCCGCGGCGCAGCACGTCCATCAGGCCCCCGGGCACCCCGGGCAAATCCGGCAGCGGCTCGGCGCCGGCCTCGGCGAGCGTGACCAGCCCGGGGTCGTGGTCCGCGCGCCAGCGCGGCGGCCGGCCGCGGATCAGCGCGTAGAGCGAGGCGCACAGGGCGTACACGTCGACGGCGCTGGTCGGCGGGGCGTGGCGCAGCAGCTCCGGAGCCGCGTACGCCGGAGTGAGCTCGTCCATGATCGCGGCGGCGTCCCGGGACTCGGCGAGGACCGCCAGCCCGAAGTCGGCCAGGGCCGGCTCACCGAACCGCGTGATCAGGATGTTCTCCGGCTTGACGTCGCGGTGCAGCACCCCGAGCGTGTGCGCGTCCGCGAGCGCGTCGGCGATCTTCACGCCGACGTCGCGGGCTTCGGCCACCCCCAGCGGCGCGGCCTTCATCCGGTCGGCGTACGAGCCCTCGCACAACTCCATGATCAGGTACGGGTGGCCGTCCGCCGTCACGCCCGCGTCGAACAGGTCGACCACGTGCGGGTGACTGGACATCCGGCCGGCCGCACGGGCCTCCCGCAGAAACCGCCGCCGGTCCCGCTCGCTCGCCAGCGCCCGATTCTCGATCTTCACCGCGACCTCGCGCGACACCGACTCCTGCAGCGCGCGGTAGATCGTCGCGTAGCCGCCCCGGGCCAGCAGCGTCAGGCCCGACAGGCCGGGCACGGCCGGCGGCGGGGGCGCTGCGGGAGCGACGGAGGCGGTGACCACGCCGCATACGGTACTGGAGCCCACCGCTGCGCCGTCACGCCAACTCGGCCCGCCGGTGCCCAGCGCGACCGGTCAGCCGCCGGCGGCCCCGAGGGAGATCAGTTGAGCTCGGCGATCCGGGCCAGCAGCGCGTCGGCCGCGGCCCGCTCGCTGACCTGCTCCGTGGCGTACGCCGCCGCCACGGCGGCTTCGGCGGCGGCCCGGGCCCCGGTGGCGTCGCCGGCGGCCGCCAGCGCCTCGGCGAGCACCCGCGACGCGGCCACCTTGCTGCGCACATCCTCGCCCGGCGCGCCGACGGCGCACCGGGCGGCCCGCACCGCCTCGTCCACGCGGCCGGCGGCGAGCAGGGCGGCGGCGTACTGCACCACCGCCTGCCGGCGGGCAAACAGCAGCGAGGGCTGATTCACGTCCTGCGCCACCGGGGCGAGCAGGTCCACCGCGGCCTTCGGCTCTCCGGCGGCGAGCCGGGCAGCGCCGAGCAGCACCCGCGGGCCGACATCCGCGCCGTCCGCCCCGCCGTTGGGCCGCACCACCGCCAGCGCCGCCCGGGCGTCGGCCTCGGCAGCGGCCACGTCGCCTCGCTCCAGCGCCACGATCCCCCGGGCGGTGCGGGCCATCCCGACCAGCAGCGGATGCCCGGCGCGCTCGCCGTAGCCGAGCGCGTCGGAGAGCAGGTCCAGCGCCTGTTCGGGCTGCCCGAGGCCGCGCGCGACCACCCCGCGGGCCACCAGCGTGAACCCCCGCCCCCAGTCGTCGCCGGCCTCGGCGAAGTGCCGGTAGGCACGCGCCGCCTCGCGCTGCGCCTCGGTCAGGTCGCCGAGTTCGGCCGCGGCGTAGGCCGCCACGGCCCGCAGCGTCCCGACCGCCCATACCTCGCCGACCCGTTCGCCGAACGGCAGGAACGCGTTCGCCAACCGCCGCGCTTCGGCGTACCGGCCGGCGAGCAACCGGGTGAACGCGGTCGCGCCGCGCAGCCACGACCGGCCCGCCGGGTCGTCCAACTCGGCGAACAGCCGCGCCGCCCGTCCGAGCGCGGCGTCGGCGCCGACGAAGTCGGCCCGGGTGGCGTTGACCCAGGCGAGGCTCTGCAGCGCCCAGGCCTGCATGGGGCGGTCGCCGGCCGCGACCGCCACCTCGTACGCCTTGCCGAACCGCGTCGCGGCCTCGCCCAGGTGGCCGGCGAAGTACTCCGCCATGCCGAGCCGCCGGACGGCCTCGGCCCGTTCGCGCGGCAGGTCCGCGCCGGTCGCGACGTCCAGTGCCTCCTGCCACGCGCTGCGGGCGCGCACCGGATCCCCCAGCCGGTTGTGCGCCTGCCCGGCGACCAGCAGCGCGTTCGCACGGGTGACCGCCTGCTCCGCGTTCGCGCTGATCTTCTCGGCGTACGCCAGCGCCTCGCTCGCCCGGCCCACCTGCAGCAGCGCGCGCGCCTGGATCAGCCGGTCCTCGGGCGACAGGGCACCCGCGAGGCGGGCCGCCCGTTCGACGTACTCGACCACGAGCCCTGGCTCACCGGCCGCCAGCGCCCGGCGCGCCGCCCGGCCCAGCGCCGCGACGCCGAGCGGGACCACGTCGCGCGGGGCGGCGTCGGGTCGCAGCCCCACCGCGTCGGCCAGCGCCACGGCCCGCTCCGTGTGCTCGGCGATGAACGTGTCGAGCTTCTCCGGGTTCATCCCGGCCCAGCCGCGGTCGGCCGCCGCCGGCCATTCACCGGCCGCCCGTACGGCCGCCCAGCGGGCCAGGCGCGCGTGCCGCTCGGCGAGGTCGGCCTTGCCGATCCCCGCGTACGCCGCCTGCCGCAGCCGCCGCGTGGCGAAGGCGTACCCGCCGCGGACGGCGCCCAGCATCCGGCGGTTGAGCAACTCCTCGACCGCGCGCTCCAGCTCGACCGCGACGACCGCCGCCGGCCGCCCGGCCCGGCTCGCGCGGCCCTCCCGCAGGGCCTGCAGCGCGGCCGCCGGCACCGTGTCACCGACGACCGCCGCGTCGCGCAGCACCGAGCGCGCGTCCGGAGGCAGCGCGTCGATACGGGCCGCGAGCACGGCGGCGAGGTCGCGGGAGAGCAGCCGGCCGCCGAGCGACCCCGGCGCGAGCCGCCACTGCGGGGTGCCGCGCTCGTCGCTCGGCCCGGCGGTCAGCGCACCGCGCTCGATCAGCAGGGTCACGAGTTCGGCCAGGTAGAACGGATTGCCTTGGGCGGTGGCGAGCAGCCGGTCCTCGTCGGCCTGGGCGAGCCGTCCGCCATTGAGGTACGCGGTGAGCAGCCGCGCGGCATCGGACCCGCGCAGCGGCGGCAGGGTGAGCACCTCGGCGTCGGAGAGCCTGGTCATCACCCCGGCCGCCCGAACCATCTCGGGCCGACCGAGGAGGAGGACGAGCACCGGCCCGGTCAGGCGGGACAGCGTCAGGCTGAGGGCCTCGACGGCCTCGGCGGTCGCGTGGTGCAGGTCGTCCACGATCACCACGAGCGGGGCCTCGCGGGCCAGCAGGCTCAGCAGGTCGGCGACGGCCTCGGGAATGGCCTCGGCGTGTGCCTGGTCGCGCGTGCGGCCCCGGCTCACCCAGCCGCGGTCGTGGGCGTGCGGTGTCTGCTCCCCGGTCGTGTCGGCCGAAGCCAGCAGCGAGACGAGCAGCTCCGCGTTGAGCTGGCCCGGACGGACCTGGCGGGGGGCGGGGGCCGGATCGGATCCGGTGCCCGTGCCGCGGCCCCGGTCGCCGGCGGCCACCCGGGCCACCCGCTGCGCCAGGCGCCGCAGCCGTTCCTCGACGACCGGCCGGGTCACCGGCGGGCCGCCCTCCGTCGGCAGACCGATCGCGGTGCGCACCAGGTCGGCCAGCGGGCCCAGCCGCCGGCGCTCGCCGTACGCCGCACAGCGCACCGACAGCACCCGGGCACCGGCATGCGCCGCGTACGGCCCGGGCCCGGCGTCGAATGCGGCCGCGATCCGCTCCACCTCGCCGGCGAACCGGGTCTTGCCGAGCCCGGCCTCGGCGGTCAGCACGAGGACCCGCGGCTCGCCCCGGTCCACCACCCCGGCCAGCCGGCCGGTCACCTGGCCCAACTCGGCTTCGCGACCGACGAACGGGGCCTCGTCGCCCAGCCCGGTCCGGGTGCCGGGCGCGTCGCGCGGCCCGAGGAGTTCGTACGCCTCTACCGGTTCCCGCTTGCCCTTCAGCCGCAGCGGGCGCAACTGGCGCCAGGCCGCCACATGCCGGGTGGCCTGAGCGGTGGCCGAACCCGCGTACACCGCGCCGATCGCGGCCGCGTCCGCGAGCCGCGCCGCGGTGTTGACGGTGTCGCCGATGACCGTGTACTCCAGCGCCGCCTGGATGCCGGCGACCACGTCGCCGGTGTTCAGCCCGACCCGCAGGCCCAGCGGCGCGCCACCGCCCCGCTCGTCGTCGAGCACCCGGCGCACCGCGCGCTGCATGGCCAGGGCCGCCCGGACCGCGCGTTCGGCGTCGTCCTCGTGCGCGACCGGCGCGCCGAACACGGCCATGATCCCGTCGCCGGTCAGCTTGTCGACGTGACCGCCGAAGGTCTTGACCGCGCCGGCGAGGGCGGCGAGCACCCGGTCCGTGACCGCGCCGACCCGCTCGGGGTCGAGGTCTTCGGCCCAGGCGGTGAAATCGGACAGGTCCCCGAACAGCACGGTGACCACCCGCCGCTCCGTCGCAGGCAGCGTCGCGGCCGCCGGCAGGGCGGCGCCACAGTTGTGGCAGAACCGGGCGCCGGGAACCGCCACGGTGCCGCAGACGGGACAGGTCACGGTGCTTCCAACCCCTATCCGGGGGGTCGGGATTCCCGTACGGCGTCGGCGGCCCGACGCTCCTCGTCCAGGTACGCGAGCTGGGCCCGGACGCTCATCTCGGCCGCCGGCCACAGCGACCGGTCGACGTCGGCGTAGACGGTGGCGACGATCTGCGCCGCCGTGGTCGCGCCGGCCGCGCGGACGGCGCGCACCTGGTCGAGGCGGGCGAGCCGGTGCGCCAGGTAGAAGCGGGCGGCCGCGGCGCAGTCGGCGAGGGGCGGGCCGTGCCCGGGCAGCACCGGGATCTCGCCGAGGTCGGCGAGCATCCGCAGGCTGGCCAGGTACTGGCCGAGGTTGCCGTCGGGCCAGGCCAC
The DNA here is from genome assembly GCA_047459115.1 of Micromonosporaceae bacterium. Lineage (GTDB taxonomy): Bacteria > Actinomycetota > Actinomycetes > Mycobacteriales > Micromonosporaceae > VSCG01. Next base: position 1,451 of record VSCG01000015.1, on the reverse strand, counting down.
CACGGTCGTCCCGCGGCCGAGGATGGTGTCCCCGGTGAGCACGGCCGCGTCACCACCGCGGGCCGCGTCACCACCACGGGTCGCGTCACCGCCCGTCGGCCGGCGCACCAGGTAGCACACCGAATCCGCGGTGTGCCCGGGCGCGGCCAGCGGTGTGATCTCCAGACCGGCGAGGCGGACCGGGGCGTCGGGCGCGAGCACCGGCGCGCCGCTCAGCTCCGCCAGTCTGGCGACGCCCTCGGTGTGGTCGTGATGGCCGTGCGTGACCAGGATCGCGGCGACCGGCCCGCGTTCGGCGACGGCCCGCAGGTGACCCTCGTCGAGCGGTCCGGGGTCCACCACCACGCAGGACCGCTCACCGGGGGCGCGCAGCACCCAGGTGTTGGTCCCGTCGAGGGTCATCGGACCGGGGTTGGGGGCGCGCACCAGCGCCGCCCACGGTGGCAGCTCGTCGGCGAGGGCCGCGGCGGGGGTGGTGACGTGGCCGCCCATGGCTGCGATGGTACGGCCACCGGTCCGGCCACGATTGAGCCGCCCGCCGGGAACAGGCGCCCGGCGGGCTGGCGCGTCTCGACCCGGCCGCTAGCTGACCTCGACGATCGCCTCGACCTCGACGGGCACGCCGCGCGGCAGTTCGGCCACTCCGACCGCGCTCCGCGCGTGCCGCCCAGCGGCGCCGAAGACGCTTTCGAAGAGTTCGGACGCGCCGTTGATCACCTCCGGCTGGCCGGTGAAGCCCGGTGCGGAGGCCACGAAGCCGACCACCTTCACGACCCGGACGACCCGCGACAGCCCGACCAGGCCGTCGACGGCGGCGAGCACGTTCAGGGCGCACCGGGCGGCCAGCTGCTTCGCCGCCTCCGGCGTGACCTCGCCGCCCACCTTCCCGGTGGCCAGGATCTTGCCATCGGCGATGGGGATCTGCCCGGAGACGTAGACGTGGTTGCCGGTCTGCACGGCGGGCACGTACGCGGCCTGGGGGGCGGCGGCCGCGGGCAGCGTCAGGCCGAGCTCAGCCAGCTTGGCGTACGGGTCGACGGTCATGATCCATCCTCGCCGGACTTGGGGCGCTTGAGGTAGGCGACGAGCTGCTCGGGGTTGGGGCCGGGCACCACGGCGACCAGCTCCCACCCGTCCTCGCCCCAGTTGTCCAGGATCTGCTTGGTCGCGTGGACCAGCAGCGGCACGGTGGCGTACTCCCACTTGGTGGTCATGGCCGCACCCTAGCGCGCCGGGCACCCCGGCCGGGTGATACCCACGGGGCGGCTCGCGTCGCCCGTCCGGGCTACCCTCGGACATCGACGCACTCCATGATCACCGGCGCGCACACCCCTGGGGAGAGCATGAGCCAGCCGTACGGGGACCCGAACCAACCGGCCCAGCCCGAGCCGCAGCCGCAGGCCGACCAGGCGCAGCCGCCGGTCGAGCAGGCGCAGCCGCCGGTCGAGCAG
>VSCG01000014.1:0-38694 GCA_047459115.1 Micromonosporaceae bacterium | reverse complement strand
GCCGCCAGCAGCAGCTTCTGCACGCTGGCCGGGGTGCGGCGCTCATGCGGCGCGCACCCGCCGAGCACCGCACCGCTGGTCAGGTCCGCGACGAGCCACGCGGTGGCGGTCACCTGAGGCGGCATCCGTACCCCGGCGGGGATGGCCAGTCCCGTGGTCGCCAGCGGCTCTCCCCCGACCGCCCGGTGTGCCGGCTCGACCGGCGGCGCGGGCGGTACGGGGGGCGGGGTCACCGGAGGTGTGGCCGCCGGGCACGCCACGTACGGCGCCGCGGCGGCCGGCACCGGCGACTGCCCGACCGCCCCGACGGGCATGGCGAGGACCACGCCCGTAAGGACGGCGACCACGCGCCAGATATCCACATCGAGCAGGATAATTCTGGCTAAGCGGACCGGGCGGAGGTTTGCCGTGGACGGCCTGGCAGGCTCAGACGAGCATCCGCATCGGGTTCTCGACGATCGACAGGAAGGCCTTCATCCACTGCGCGGCCACCACGCCGTCGACCGGCCGGTGGTCCACCGAGAGGGTCACGCGCATCACGGTGCCGACCGCCAACTGCCCGTCCTCGACGACCGGCTCCTGTCGGGCCGCGCCCACCGCCAGGATCGCCGCCTGCGGCGGGTTGATGATCGCGGCGAACTCCTCGGTCCCGTACATCCCCAGGTTGGTGATGGACAGCGACCCGCCTTCCAGTTCGTGCTGCTGCAGCCGTCCGGCCTTCGCGCGCTCGACGAAGTCCTTCACGCCCGCGGCGATCTGCGAGATCGTCAGCCGCTCCACCCCGCGCAGCACCGGCGTGACCAGGCCGCGCTCGGTCGCGACCGCCACCGAGATGTCGACCGAGGAGAACGAGCGGGTCGCCTCCGGCGTCCAGACCACGTTCATCGCCGGCACCTCCAGGTGGGCGACGGCCGCGGCCTTGATCACCATGTCGTTGACCGAGATCTTGGTGGGGCTCGCCTGGTTCAGCTGCTCGCGCAACGCAAGCAGCTTGTCCACCCGCGCGGTGCCCCGCAGGTAGAAGTGCGGGATCGTCTGCTTGCTCTCGGTCATCCGGGCGGCGATCGCCTTGCGGATCCGGCTGTGCGGCTGCTCCACGGACCCCGGCTGCTCGGCGACCGTCCGCGCGGCCGGCGCCGCCACCGCGGGCTGCGCAGCCGGCGCCGCGGCGGCCCGGTCGGCCACCGCTGCCCGCTTGGCGATGGCGGCCTCGACGTCACGGCGGATGATGCGCCCGCCCGGGCCCGTACCCGTGATCTCCTCGACGGCTATCCCGGCCTCCCGCGCCATCCGCCGGGCCAGCGGGCTGGCGAAGATCCGGCCGTTACCGCCCGCCTCCGCCGGTGCGGCCCCGGCCGCCGCCGCGACGCCCGCCGCCTGCGCCACGCCCGCCTGGGCCGCCGCCTCCGCGACGCCCGCCTGGGCGACCGCGTCCGACGCGGCCGGCTGCGGGGTATCGGGGACCTCCCGGCGCTCCGGCGCAGGCGCGGCCGCGACCGGCGAGACGCCCAGTTCGCGCAGCAGCGCGTCGATGTCGTCGACCTTCTCCCCGGGGTCGCCGAGGATCGCGATCGGCGCGCCGACCTCGACCGCGGATCCCGCGGGCACCAGCGTCTTGAGCAGCACGCCGTCGGATTCGGCCTCGATGTCCACGACCGCCTTCTCGGTCTCGACCGTCGCGATCGTGTCCATCGCGGAGAACGCCGTGTTCTCCGCGATCGGCCAGTCCTGCAGAACGGCCTCGGCCGCGTTGGCGGCGACCTCGGGCATGCGAAGCACTCGTGCCATCTCAGTACCCCGTCATCTCGGTCAACTTCGCGGCCACTTCCTCGCTCTTGGCGATGGCGGCGCGCTCCAGCACCTTGCTGATGCTGGGCGACGCCTCACCGCCGGTCACCCGCTGGACCGGCTGGTCCAGCCAGTCGAAGAAACGCCGCTGGATCTCGTCGGCCAGCCAGCCGCCGTACGACGTGCCGATCGGGCCCTGCTCGGCGATCAGCACGTTGTTGGTCTTGCGGATGCTCGCGCCGATCGTGTCCCAGTCGATGCTCGCTCGGTCGAGCCAGCGCAGGTCGATCACCTCGGCGTCGACGGTGCGAAGCGACTCGACGGCCTCCAGCACGTAGTTGGTCATCGCCAGGTACGAGATGACCGTGACCTGGGACCCGGCGCGGCGCACGGCCGCCTTGCCGACCGGCAGGCAGAAGTCGAGGTCGTCGACCGGCGCCTCGCCCGTCGAGGGGTACAGGTCGGTGTGCTCGAGCACGAGCACCGGGTCCTTGCAGCGCAGCGCGCTGTTCATCAGGCCGACGTAGTCGAACGGGTTCGACGGCGCGACGATCCGCCAGCCCGGGGCCGTCGCGAAGACCCCGGCCGGGTCCATCGAGTGCTGCGAGCCGTAGCCGGTGCCCATGGCGACCTTGGTCCGCAGCACCAGCGGCACGTCGTCCTTGCCGCCGAACATGTGCCGCGCCTTGCCGATCTGGTTGAACAACTGGTCGGCGGCGACCCACATGAAGTCGGCGTACATGAACTCCACGACCGGCTTGAACCGCCCGTCGAGGGCCATCCCGCCACCGAGTCCGGTGAAGGCGTTCTCGCTGATCGGGGTGCCGAGCACCCGGTCCGGGAAGGCCTCCTTGAGCCCCCGGGTCGCCCCGTTGGTGCCGCCGTTGAGCCGGTGCACGTCCTCGCCCATCACCACGATGGTCGGGTCGGTCTCCATCCGCCGCGCCATCACCTTGGCGATCACGTCGACGAACTTCTGCTCTTCCAGCTTCCCGGTGAACGTGTCGCGGTCGGCGAACCGGGCGCCGGTGAACTCGCTGAGGTCGCCGCGCACCCCGACGTCGACGAAGGCCGGGTCGGGCCACTCGGCGGGCTTGATGCGACGCTGGCCGGGCCTGCCGCCGGGCAGCGGTTCGAGGATGACGTCGCCGATCTCGGCCATGAGCCGCTTGGCCCGGGCGATCAGCCCGTCGATGTCGGCCTGGGTGAGGATCTCGCGGCGCACCAGGTGACCGGAGACCAGCTTGATGGGGTCACGCCGCCGCCACTCCCGCTCCTCCTCTTTGCTGCGGTAGCCGAAGGCGCTGCCGGGGAACGGGCCGTTCTGGTGGAAGTAGCGGTAGACGTCGGCTTCGATGAGGGTGGGGCCCTCGCCGGCCCGCATGCGCTTGAGCGCCTCCTGCATCGTCAGGTAGACCGCGAGCGGGTCCATCCCGTCGACCTTCCAGCTCGGGATGCCGAAGCCGGGGCCGCGGGCCGACAGCCGGGGCTCGCCGGTGGCCTCGAAGACGTTCGTGGACACGGCGTACCGGTTGTTCTCCACGAAGAAGCAGAGCGGCAGGCGCCACGCGGCGGCCAGGTTGAAGGTCTCCAGAGTGGAGCCGATGTTGATCGCGCCGTCACCGAAGTACGTCACGGCGACGTTGTTCGTGCCGGCCTGCCGGTGCGCGAAGGCCGAGCCGGCGGCCAGCGGCACGCCGCCGCCGACGATGGCGTTCGTGCCGATCGCGCCGGCCTCGTTCCACTGCAGGTGCATCGAGCCGCCCCGGCCGTGGCTGAAGCCGCGGTCCAGGCCGCAGATCTCGGCCAGCGTACGCAGCAGCACGGCGCGCACCTCGTCGGAGAACTCCCGCGTCGGGTCGATCCCCTTCGGCTCCACGTGCGCGAGGACCTTGGCGAGGAACTGGTGGTGGCCGCGGTGCGAGCCGTTGACCGTGTCTTGACTGGTCAGGGGCAGGATCGAGCCGACCGCCCCGCCCTCCTGGCCGATGCTGGAGTGCGCCGGGCCGTGGATCAGGCCGGCGGCGGCGAGCTCAAGGACGTACTCCTCGAAGGTGCGGATGAGCACCAGGTGGCTCAGCATGTTGGTGAGCAGGCGCGGATCGGCCGCGTCCCAGTCGGCTTCGGTGGTGACGATCTCCACCCACGGCGCCGCTTGTTCCAATCGATTGCGCTCGGTCATGGCTCTCTCCCTGCGACGGGCGGCAGGGCCCTAGCTTCCCACATCTTGGATCCAAAATCTAGCCGCGCCCGCGTCTTTCCCTTGACGATCACCCGTGGTTAGCATGGTATTGGATCCAAGCTCTCCTCAAAGGGGGATAAAGTGGCTGGTAAGGGACTCCCGGGCCTGAAGCGCGTGGACCACATCGGTTTCACCGTCCCGGATCTCGAGGAGGCGCGCCGGTTCCTCGTCGACGTGCTGGGCTGCGAGTACATGTACAGCCTCGGGCCGTTCCGGCACGACGACAGCGACTGGATGCTCGAACACCTCAACGTCCACCCGCGGGCCGTAATGGAGCAGCTGCACTTCTTCCGCTGCGGCGACCAGGCCATCTTCGAGGTCTTCCAGTACTCCGCCCCGGATCAGAACACCACCCTGCCGCGCAACAGCGACATCGGCGGCCACCACGTCGCGCTGTACGTCGACGACCTGGACGCCGCGGTCGAGTACCTCAAGAGCCAGGGCGTGCGGGTGCTCGGCGAGCCGACCGCGAGCAAGGGGCCGAGCGAGGGGCAGCGCTGGGTCTACTTCCTCGCCCCGTGGGGCATGCAGTTCGAGCTCGTGTCGTACCCGGGCGGCAAGGCCTTCGACCGGTGGGCGGCCGGCGACGGGACACCCGGTGGCACGACCTGACCCGGCCGCCCCGAACGGGGCGACCAGCCGGCGGGTGGCCGACTACCTGCGCGAGGCCATCCTCAGCGGCGAGATCCGGCCGGGCGAGCGCATCCGCCAGGAGGAGGTGGCCGCCCGGTTCGGCACCAGCCGGCTGCCGGTACGCGAGGCGCTGCGCATCCTCGAAGCCGAAGGGCTCACCGAGCACGAGGCGAACAAGGGCGCGCGGGTGCCGCTGCTCGACCAGCGCGAGGTGGACGTCATCTACCAGATGCGCGAACGGCTCGAGCCCCTCGCGCTCGCGGAGAGCATCCCGCACCTGACCGAGGACGACTTCCGCCGCCTCGAGCAGATCCAGGAGCGGATCGAGGCGAACGAGGACGTGGCCGAGTTCCTCGTGCTCGACCGGGAGTTCCACCTGCTGACCTACCGCGGTTGCCGCATCGACCAGCTCTCCTCAATGGTCACCCGGCTGTGGAACTCCACCCAACACTACCGCCGGGCGTTCATGATGCTGAGCGGCCCGGGCCGGCGGTGGGTGGTCAACGCCGAGCACCGGCTGCTCCTCGACGCGCTGCGCCGCCGCGACCCCGTGGACGCGGAGCGCTACCTCGTCGGCCACATCCGGCGTACCCGGATCGAACTCTCCCGTCACCCCGAGGTGTTCGACCGGCCATCCGGCTGAACCGGCGCAGCACCCGGGACGCCGTCGCAGGCACCCGGGACACGCTGCTGGTCAGCCCCGCTCGTAATCTACTGTGTACGTACCGCTGGTCGACGACGGTGGAGATCCACTCCACCGCCGCGCGGTGCGCTGGATGCCGCTGGTACGCCTCGAGGTCGGCGACCGACGCGTGCTCGGTCACCAGCACCACGTCCAGGTGCCCCTCGACGAGCCCCAGGTCCTCACCGACCTCGGCGGACAGCAGGCCCGGGACGACCCCGACGAGCGCCGTGATGCGCTCCCGGATGCCCGCGGCGTCCGCCCGGCGCTGCTCGGGATCGGTGGCGACCAGTCTGAACTGGACGATGTGCCGGATCATCAGCGGGACCCTTCCGTACGTGCGACCGACCCGGCGACGATACTCGGCCGGTGCAGCGAGCCCGACGCAGCCCAGCCGCGTGACCCCCAGACACACCAGATCGCCCGGCGAGTTCCCGCTTCTCCGTCACGTCCAGTCGGGGCGCAGCGGGAAGCCCGAGTCACCGGCGGGACCGTTGACCGTCCCGAGCACCTGGTGCAGTTGGATCGCGTTGCGCTCGAAGGACAGCCGGGACCCCGCCATGTACAGGCCCCACACCCGGGCGGTGCCCACGCCCACCTCGGCGACGCACGCGTCCCAGTGCGCGACCAGGTTGCGGCACCACGCCGCCAGCGTCAGCGCGTAGTGCTGGCGCAGGTTCTCCTCGTGCTGCACCTCGAAACCGGCGTCGTGCATCTCGCTGATCACCCGCCCCGGCCCGGCCAGCTCACCGTCCGGGAAGACGTACCGGTCGATGAACGGCCCGGGGCGGTTCGGCATCCGGTTGTCGGCACGGGTGATGCAGTGGTTGAGCAGCCGCCCGCCGGGGCGCAGCCGGTCGCGCAGCGCGGCGAAGTATCCGGGGTAGTTGCGCACGCCGATGTGCTCGGTCAGCCCGATCGAGCTGACCGCGTCGAAGTGCTCGGCCGGGGCGTCGCGGTAGTCCATGTGCCGCACCTCGGCCAGCCCGGTCAGCCCTTCCCGTTCGATCGCCGCCTGGGCCCACTCGGCCTGCGCCCGCGACAGCGTGACGCCCAGCGCCCGCACGCCGTACTCGCGGGCCGCGTGGCGGACCATGCCGCCCCAGCCGCACCCCACGTCGAGCAGCCGCATCCCCGGCTTCAGGCCGAGCTTGCCGGCGACCAGGTCGTACTTGGCCGCCTGCGCCTGCTCCAGACTGTCCCTCGGGTCGCGGTAGACCGCGCAGGTGTACGTCATCGACGGCCCGAGCACCTTTTCGTAGAAGGCGTTGGACACGTCGTAGTGGTGCCGGATGGCGTTGCTGTCCCGGGAGCGGGAGTGGCGCAGCCCGGCCGTCACCCGCCGCCAGCGCGGCGTCGCCTCCTCGGCCGGGGGCGGCGGGGGCAGCAGCCGCTGCCAGCCCAGCCGGCGCACCAGCGCCGCCGCCTCGGCCATCGACGGTCGGTGCAGCCGCAGGTCGTCCTTGAGCAGCCGCAGCGCCTCGTACGGGTCGCCGGGGTGCACCCCGGTCACCTCGAGGTCGCCGCTGACGTACGCCCGGGCCATGCCGAGCTCGCCGGGCGCGGTGAGCAGGTACGACAGCCCGCGCGGGGACCGCACGTGCAGGCCGATGCCGGCGTCGGCGGGTCCGATGCCGCTGCCGTCGTAGGCGGTGATCCGCACCGGCAGGTCAGCGTCGGTGACGGCGCGCACGATGTCCGCCACGGTGATCCGCCCGGCCCGGTGTCTGGCGGTGGCCACGCGCCCGGGCCTGCCCGGCGGGCGGGATGCGCTGGTCGCGTCCGGTTCTCGTTCTTTCAGGGTCATCGGCGTCCAACCACCTTCTCGTAGAGTCCGGTCAGTCGGTGGTCCGGGTCGTAGCGCTCCTTGACCGCGCGGTACGTCGCGCCGCCGTAGAGCCGGTCGAAGGTGTCGCGGTCGTAGTAGGCGTCGGAGTAGAGGGACTTGTGCCCGCCCGCCTTGGCGACCGCCCGTTCGACGAGCCGGTTGACGTCCCCGTCGGCGGCGCCTTCGGCGATCGGCACCGTGCCCCAGAAACCGACGTTGACATAGCGCTCACCGGGGCGCAGCGGATACAGCGGCCAGGTGCGGGCGGACCCTGGCCCGGCCGGCGCCCGCAGCTGCAGCGGGCACAGCCACACCGGTGACATCGGCACGTTACGGGCGAACCAGCGCAGGAACTCGGCCGTACGATCGAGCGGGATCTCCACGTCCTGCACCACACGTTCGGTGCCCGGGCGGCCGCGCAGCCGGTTGACCCGGTCGGTGAGCCGGTAGCGCTGGTCGAGGCGCACCAGCCGGTGGTAGACGTCGCTGCGGCGGTAGCGCGCGGGCCACAGCGCCCGGATCAGCGGGTGCTGCACCCCGAACGCCCGCGAGCACCAGAACCAGTCGGTGTCCCACCGCCACAGGTAGTCGTACGTGGTGAGCGCGTCGTGCTCGCGCTTCGGCAGGGAGCGGTAGTAGATCGCCCGGCCGGTGTAGTCGCTGGTCCGCGGCGCGTCGTCGGTGAAGGTGCCCAGCACGAGGTACGCCTCGTCCGGACGGAACATCACCCCGTCCATCGCGTCGACGCGCTGCCCCTGGTACGCCGCGGTCGCCATCACCTCGCCGATCGCGGCGGCGAGCGCGTCCAGGTCGGCGAACCGCACGTTGCGCAGTGCCACGTACCGGCGGACCGGCTGCAGTTCGATGCGCAGCCGGGTGGCGTAGCCGAGGCTGCCCAGCGAGTTGGGGAAGGCGGCGAAGAGGTCGGCGTGCTCGCCGTCGGGCCGCGCGGTGACGATCTCTCCGGTGCCGGTGAGGATGTCCATCTCGAGGACCGACTCGTGTGGTAGTCCATTATGGAAAGACGTGGACTCGATGCCCAGCCCGCTCACCGCCCCGCCGAGGGTGATGGTGCGCAGTTGCGGCACCACCAACGGCATCAGCCCGTGCGCCAGCGTCGCGTCGACGAGCCGTTCGTATGTGCACATGCCCTGCACGTCGGCGGTGCGCGTTTCCGGGTCCACGGTGAGCACCCCGGCCAGGCCGCTCACGTCCAGTCCGGACGTCCGAAGGGCAACCCGCGGGCGGAACAGGTTCGAGGTGCGCTTGGCCAGCCGGACCGGCTCGCCGGACGGCACCTGGACGTACGATCGGCGCAGCCGGTCCACTGCCCGCTCGTGGCTACCCGGCCGTTCGACCAGCGACGAGCTCATCAAGACACTGTACGTGTTATGGACCGTTACGGGCTGGTATTCGGCCAAACGACCGTGGTCCGTCACCGAAGGGCATGTGAGGATTCCTCGCATGGTGGGCCCTGTCGTCGGCCGCGACGCGACGATTCACCGGGCGTGGCACCACCTTGGCGAGCCCAGCGTGGTGCTGCTCGAGGGACCCGCCGGGATCGGAAAGACGACCTTGTGGCGGGCCCTGGTCGCGAAGGCCGAGGCCGCGGGATGGCGCGTGCTGGCCTGCGCGCCCACAGAGTCCGAAGTCGACATACCGTTCGCGGCGCTGGCCGACCTGCTCCGCCCGCTCGCCGACCAGGTGTCCGACCTGCCGGGCCCGCAGCGCCGCGCCGCCGAGATGGTGCTGCTGAGCGCCGACGTCGACGAGCCGGTCGCCGAGCGGGCCGTCTGCGCAGCCACCCGGTCCCTGCTGGAGGCGGCGGGAGCCGGCGGCGCCCGGGTGCTGGTCGCCATCGACGACGTGCCGTGGCTGGACCGGGCCAGCGAGCGGGCGCTGCGGTTCGCGCTGCGTCGGGTGGTGCCCGACCTGGCCACGCTGGTCACCTGCCGCCGGGCCGAGTCCGAGCCCGAGACGGTGCCGCTGGACCTGGACCAGGGGCCGACCCGGCGTCGGTTCGTGCGCATCCGTCTGGAGCCGCTCGGTGTCGGGGCGCTGCACCACATCCTGCGGGCACGGCTCGGCACGACGCTGAGCCGCCCGTTGCTCGCGCGGGTCGCCCGGGAGGCGGGCGGCAACCCGCTGCTCACCATCGAGCTCGCCCGGGCCGTGCTGCGGCTGCCGAGGCCGCCGGCGCCCGGAGAGGACCTGCCGGTCGCCGCGTCGATGCAGCATCTGCTCGCCGAGGTGCTGGGTGCGCTGCCTACCGCGACGCTGCGCGCGGTCCGCCTGGCGGCGCTGCTCGCCGTACCCACGCTGGCCGACCTGGCGGCCGCGGGGGTGCCGCCCGCCGCATTCGACCCGGCGGAGGAGGCCGGACTGCTCAGCGTCGGGGCGGAGGTGGTGGAGTTCGCCCACCCTGTCTACGCCTCGACCGTCCGGGCCGGCATCCCCCCGGGTGTCCGCCGTCGGCGGCACCGCGCGCTCGCCGACGTGGTCGCCGACCCCGACGAGCGGGCTCGGCATCTCGCGCTGTGCACGGCGGCGCCCGATGCCGCGGTCGCCCGGGTCATCGCCGACGCCGCCGGGCGGCAGGAGGTCCGGGGCGCCCCGGAGATCGCCGCGCAGCTCTACGAACGCGCCGCACAGCTCACGCCGGCCGACGAGGCGGACGACCGCGGGCAGCGCCGACTTGCCGCGGCCCGCTGCCGCTTCGACAGCGGGGACTACCGGGCGGCGGCCGCCGCGGCCGAGCAGATCGCCGGGGAGAGCGTTGGCGACCAGCGGGCGGAGTCGCTGCTGTTGCGCGCCATCGTGGCGTGGAGCGCGGAGGAGCCCACGGAGGTGGCGGTCGCCGCGGCAGAGCGTGCGTTGGCGGCGGTGTCGTCGCAGTCCTCGCTGGCCGGCCGGATCCACGCCTACCTGGCCCTGTTCCACGAGGCTCCCGACGCCGCCCGCCGGCACGCCGAGGCCGCGATCGCCCGGCTCGCCGACCGTCCCGGCGACCGCAGCCTGCTCGCGGCCGCGCTGCTGCATCTGTTCCTACAGGAGGTACGCGCTGGCCGACCGGCCCGCACCGAGTTGCTGGACCGCGCGCTCACGCTAGAGGGCGACGAACCGTCCTGGCTGGCCGGGACGATACCGGCGATTTGGTGGAAGGCGATCGACGAGCCCGACCGCGCCCGCCAGCGGCTGCACTGGATGCTCGACCGGGCGACGGCCCGAGGCGATCAGCCATCCCAGCACGAGCTGCTCTCCCATCTCGGCGAGACCGAGCTGCTGGCCGGCTGCTGGCCAGCAGCGCAGCGGCACATCGCGGCCGCCCGGGAGCTCGGGGAGCAGCTCGGGACCGGGATGTCCGGCGAGCTGTGGCTCGCCGGACTGCTCGACGCGTACCGGGGCCGGCTGGACGCGGCGGCCCGGGCGGCCGAGGAGGGGCTGCGCCGGGCCGAGGACAACGGTGACGCCTGGTGCCGGCGGATCAACGAGCAGCTCGCCGGGTTCGTCGCGCTCTCCGCCGGCCGGATCGACGTGGCCGCCCGCACGTACGGCAGCCTGGCCGAGAACATGGACAAGGTCGGCCTGGTGGAACCGCTCGGGCAGCGCTTCGAGCCGGACTGGATCGAGGCGTGCGTGGGGGCCGGTGATCTCCAGACCGCGCACCGCGCCTTCGACCGGCTCGCCGAGCGGCACGCGCGGCTGCCCCGGCCGTGGACCGCGCTGGGGATGGCCCGCAGCCGGGCCCTGCTGGCCAGCGCCGGCGGGGCCGACCCGCGGGACGAGCTGGACGAGCTGGCGGCGGCCCGCGCGAGCGTGCCGGTGGGGGTTCTGCCGCTGGACCGGGCCCGGTGCCTGCTCGTGGCCGGTGTGGTGCACCGGCGGGCGCGTCGCAAGCGCGCCGCCCGCCAGGCGCTGGCGGACGCCGCGGCGGAGTTCACCGCGATCGGCGCGGCGGCGTTCGCGGACCGGGCACGCGCGGAGTTGGCGCGGGTGGGCGGCCGGCCGCCAACGCCGGCGAACCTCCCGTCGGACCTCACCGCCACCGAGGAGCGGGTGGCGCGGCTCGCGGCCCAGGGGCGCACCAACCGGAGGATCGCCGAGGAGCTGTTCATCAGCCCGAAGACCGTGGAGGCCAACCTCGCCCGCGTCTACCGCAAGCTCGGCATCACCAGCCGGGCCGAGCTGGGGGCGGCGATGGCGGGGGCAGCCGACGTCAATCGCTAGGGAAACGCCCGATTCCTTCGCCCTCGCGGCGGCATAGCGTGCGTGGCGTGACGCATCGGCTGTTCGCTGTGGAGCGGTACGAGCGGTCGGGGCACGGCGAGGTGCCCGACCTGGGGCCGCTGCCCGCGGCCGCGGACACGCGACTGGTGGTGGCGGTGCATCTGCCCGCCGACGAGGTCGTCCTGGCGCTCGTGGAAGGCCCCGACACGCAGACCGTGGCCGACTCGGCCGCGGCGGCCGGCTGGCGGGTGGACCGGCTGAACCCGGCGGTCTGGGTCCGCCCACCCGCTTCTGATTTCTCCACTATGGATCGACAGTCTGCGACGGACGAGGAAGGAACCTGAGATGCGACGCCTGGTCGTACCCGTGATGTCCGCGATGCTGTGCGTGCTCGCCGCCTGCGGCGGTGCGGACACCGCCGCGTCACCGGCGGGCAACGGCGCCGGCGTGGACGTCGACGACGGCGGGGATGCCGGAGTGAACCTGAACGACGACGTGCCCGGCTGCCCGTTCACCGTCGCGCAGGTCACCGATCTGATGGGGCAACCGATGGTGGATCGGGGCCCGTGCTCGTTCAACGAAGCGGACGGGGTGGGCTTTGTGACGATCACGATGTCGTCGGAGTTCGCCGCCTCGGTCACCTACGACTTCGAGCGCCAACAGGCCGAGGAGATCTACCTGTACGTCAAGGACATCGACAAGGGCAAGCGCGGCTTCCTCGCGGTCATGGACACCAAGGCTCAGGCCGAGGTGATCAGCAGCGCTGGTAGCTACTCGGTGAGCCTGAACAGCTTCGAGTTCACCGCCGACCAGTACGAGCAGACGCTGCGCCGGCTGCTCGACGCGCTGCCGATCTGAGGCCCGATACAGGAGGAGGTCGATGACCATGAGGTGGACAGGTCGCGCCCGGCGACGGGCACTTCCGGGCCTCGCCCCGCTCGCGGGCCTCGCGCTGGTCGGCGTCGTCGCGCTCGCCGGCTGCGGCAAGGCCGAGAGCCCGGCCACGACAACCGGCGGGGACCAGGGTGTAACCGCGGACGCCGGCGGCGATGAATCGCCGACGTCTGCGGGCGCGACGGAGAACCCGGGCGCGCCCGAGGTCGATCCCTGCGCTCTGGTGACCAAGCAGGAGGCCGAGGCCCTGGCCGGCACGCCGCTCGAGGATGCCGTGGCGAGCCCGGGGAGGTGCGCCTACACCGGACCGGTGACCGGCCCGACGGCGCAGGTGGAGGTCTACGTCGGACCCGGCGCCAAGAAGCAGCTCGACATCGACCGGGAACTCGGGAAGGAGCTGCGGCCGCTGCCGGGAATCGGCGACGAGGCATACATCGAGGACTTCACGGTCTTCTTCGTCAAGTCGGGTCTATGGGTCAGTATCCGCCTGGTCCGCCTCGAGGACCCGACGGCGTACGACCAGCCGCTGCGGGACCTGGCGCAGACCGCGGCCGGCCGGTTCTGAAGCGCGAAGCGGGCGGTGGCGTCGTGGCGCGAGCGGCAGCGTGGAGCCGGGTAGGGCTGGCGGTCGCCGTGGTGCTCGTGCTTGGCACCGCGGCGTGCGCCGGCGGCAGGAGTCCGACCGGCCCGGACGGCGCGGAGGGTGATCAGCGGTACGGTCCGGCGCCGGTACCGCACCCGGAGGTGACCTACCAGCCGGACGTCGTGATCGTGGGCGGCGGCAGCGGATCGGTGCGGGCCGTCTCCCCGGACGCGCTGACCTGGTTCATCGATCCTCGCGCTGAGCGGGCCGACGACCTGCGGCCCGGAAAGATCATGTTCCTCACGGGGCGCGCGGTAGGGCGGATCCTTGACGTGCGCCGCGACGGCGAACACCTGGCGGTCACGCTCGGGCCGGTGGACATCACCGAAGTGATCAGGGACGGCACGTTCACCGCCGAACAACCCGTCCCGCTCGACGCCCCGCAACGCCACGACGCGGGTGCCCCGTTCTGGGCCGAATACGACGCCGATCCGGCAGGGCCCCCAGAGACATTCGGTCCCGGACCGGTGACGGCGGGTGCCGCGGTGCGCGTGGGCGACCTCGCTCCGGGCAGCTTCCACGTCGCCGCGGCACCAGCCGCGGTGCCAGCCCCGCCCCGCCGGCAGGCCGGCGGGTTCTCGGTCACGCCGACATGCTGTACGGGCGGTGTCGGCGCGCGATTCACCTACGACAGCGGTGGGATCCGGCTGGCCGGCCAGGTGACCCTGCTGATGGAGAAGCCGTCCGGCAGGTTCCACCTGGAGATCCGTGGCGGAACGGTCCAGCGGGCCGAGATGCGCATCCACGGCATGGCCGGCCTGCGCGTCGAGATCGCCGGCGCCACCACGGTGAAGGAGAACATCTCCCGCCACATCCCGATCCCGGTCGACTTCAGCGTGCCGATCGGCCAGATCCTGGGCGTGCCGTTCTCGGCCACCGTGAACCAGATCGTCGGCGTGCAGACCGCGTTCAGCTCCGAGGACGGCAACATCAAGGCTGCGGGTGAGTGGTCGCTGTCCGGATCGCTCGGCTTCGGCTACGTCAACGGCTCGTTCCAGGGCCCCTCGCTGGCGGAGTTCACGACCAGGAACAGCATCCTCGACTCGGTCACCGGCGTGTCGGTGGGCGTCACCGGCATTATCGTCAGCTACCAGGCGGCGTTCCGCATCGGGCTCGGCGCCTTCGGCTTCACCGCGGGCCTCTACCTGAAGATGACCGTCACCGTCGGGTTGACCGTCGGCTCCGCCCTCGGCGCGCCCCTCACGCTGTGCCGCGGCGCGCAGCTGGGCATCTGGGCGGACTACGGCGTCGGTTACCGCATCCCGTCCGGTCTGGTCAAAGCGATCAACGCCTTCCTCGAGCTGATCAATGTCTCGCCGATCGACAGGGAGGGCGGCATCGGCACGGTGGAGAACCTGTTCAACCGGTCCGTGGTCCAGCCGGACGTGCCGCTGTGCCGCTGACCCGCGTCGGCGCCGCTGTCGACGACCTGCTGTCGGCGCCGGCGGACAGCGGCGCCTGCGCCCGGTCCCCCGCTGGCCTATCCTTGTCCACCGATGGGTCAGCGTCGTGCGTTACAGACGTAGGCCCGGCGTTCGGCGCGTGACGCGACTCCACCGTCCACCGCGGAGGAACTTGACATGTCCGATCCGCTAGCGACGCTGGCGATGACCGGTGCGACGACGCTGGTGGCCGCGATGGCGACCAGCGCCTGGGATTTCGCCCGGTCCCGGGTCGCGGCGCTGTTGGGCCGGCACGGGGACGGCGATGTCGAAGCCCGGTTGCAGCGCAGCGCGGACCGGGTCAGCGCGGCGAGCGAGCCGGAGACGGTGCGCCGTGAGCAGGTCACCCGGTGGCGTGACGACCTCGTAGACGTGCTGCGCGAGCATCCGGACGCGCAGGACGAGCTGCGTGCGTTGATCGCTGAGCTCCGGACGCGGATTCCGCAGCCGGCGCAGCAGTGGATGCAGCAGGTGACTGCCCACGCGGGCGGCTCCGCATTCGGGGCGCTCGGGCCCGGCAGCAGCGTGCACGTCCACTATCACCACTCCGATGGCACATCGTGAGCTCGCCGTCAGACCCGCCGGCACGGCACAGCCCCGACGAGGTTCAGCAGGTTGTGCGTGCCGAAGGGGGTTTCGCGTACGGCGTGATCGGCGCGGACATCCATGTGTTCGGCGACGGGGTGCCGCTGTACGTGCTGGAGAACTGGCGCCCACCACCGCAGGCCGATCCGGACTTCCTGCGCGAGGTGCCCAGCCGGATGCTCAACGCGCGGTTCGCCGTCGTCGAGTTCACCGGACGTGACGAAGAACTCGCCGAACTGCGTCACTGGCGCGAGACCGGGCCCCGGCTGGCGGTCCGGTGGCTGCATGCGCCCGGCGGCCAAGGCAAATCGCGCCTAGCCGACCAGTTCGCCCGGCAGTCGGTGGGCGACGGCTGGAAGGTCGTCGTCGCCAGCCACGGGCCGGGCACCGTCCTGCCGCCGCCAGGCAGCCAGGACCTGCGCCTGGACGGCTTCGACGGCCTGCTACTGATCATCGACTACGCCGACCGCTGGCCACTGGCGCACCTGACCTGGCTGCTCAGCAACGCGCTGCTGCACCAGCCCGGCGTGCCGACCCGGGTGCTGATGCTGGCCCGCAGCCTCGACGTCTGGCCGGCCATCCGCGCCGCCTTGGCGAACCAACAGGTGGGGCTCTCGACCCAGCCACTGCCCGGGCTCGCGGACGGGACGGGGGAACGCGAGCGGATGTTCACGGTGGCCCGCGACAGCTTCGCCGCGGGCTACGGCGTAGACGACGCTTCGCACATCCGGCCGCCGAGCCCGCTGACACAGCCCGACCTCGGGCTGGTGCTCGCGCTGCACATGGCCGCGCTGGTCGCCGTCGACGCGCACGTGCGCGGCGTGCGCCCACCGCAGGACACCGTCGGGCTGACCATCTACCTGCTCGACCGTGAGCACGCGCACTGGACCCGCCGGTACGGTGACGAGACCCACGACCTCGATCCGGCGGCCCGGCCCTACCGCACGCCGCCGGCGGTGATGAACCGGGCCGTCTACCTCGCCGCCCTGACCGGCGCGCTGCCCCGCCCCATCGGGGCCGAGGTCGTGAGCGCCGCCCAACCGATGGTGGACGCCGCCCGGGTCCTCGCCGACCACGCCGTCTGCTACCCACCGGCGGACCCGGCCAGGGACACCGTGCTGGAGCCCCTCTACCCCGACCGGTTGGCCGAGGACTTCGTCGCGCTCACACTTCCCGGCCACTCCTGCGACTACCCTGCCCAGGACTGGGCGCCGCCGACCGCTTTGGAACTGCTCGCGCGTACCCCCGGCGACCCGCCGCAGATCTGGAGCCGGCGCAGCCTGACCGTGCTCGCCGCGGCGGCGGAACGCTGGCCACACGTAGGACCCGAGTACCTGTACCCGCTGCTGCGCGGCGACCCCCGGCTCGCGGTCGAGGCCGGCAACCCGGTGCTGGCCGCCGTGGCCGCCCTGCCCGACGTCCCGGCCGACGTGCTGTCCGACATCGCTGCGGCCTTCCCCGACGACGTCCCCGCCGACGTGGCGGTCGGCTACGCGGCGGTCCAGGTGCGCCGCGCCCCGCACCGACTGTCCGACACCGACGATCCCGTCGCGCACGCACAGATCCACAGCGACCTCAGCCGCCACCTGTCCACCTTGGGCCGTGATGACGAGTCCATGCGGTCGATGAATGAGGCGGTGGCGATCTGGCGGCGGCTGGTCGAGTCGGCCGGCGACGACGAGCGCAGCGGGTACGAGCGGTATCTGGCGCAAGGGCTCAACAACCTCAGCAATCGGCTGGCGGCGCACGGCCGGCGGGCCGAGGCGATCGGGGCGGCGCTCGAGGCGGTAGGCATCAACCGACGGCTCGTGGAGGCGGATCCCGCCGGTGGCGACCGGTTCCACCTGGCCGTCACGTTGGCGACCCTCGGCACCCACCTGAGCGGCGCCGGTCGGCGGACGGACGCATTCGCCGCGATGCGCGAGTCGGCCGAGCTCTACCAGGAGCTCGCGGCGGCCGACCCGTCGGCGTACGGATCGGGGTTGGCCGTCGCGTTGACGAACCTCGGCAGCGTGCTCGACGACGAGCACAACCGGCAGGAGGCGCTGGAGGTCACTCGCTGGGCGAGCGGAATGTGGCGAGAGCTGGCGGCAAGCAACCCCGCCGCCTACGAGCCCGATCTCGCACTGTCCCTGTTCAACCTGGCCAGCCTCAGCCGGGACCTGGGACAGATGCGTGAAGGTCTGGCGGCCGCGTCGGAGGCGGCGCAGATCCTGCGCCGCCTGGCCGAGCATCACCCACGCGCCCACGAGGAGGCGTTCGCCGTGGCGCTGGACGTCATGCGCGACACCCTGACCGGGACCGGCGCGCTGGCGGAGGCGCTCACGGTGGCCAGCGAGGCCGCTGATCTGCGCCGGCGGCGCTTCGCCACCGCGTCCACCACGCACAACGCGGCCGCGCTGGTCCGTGCTCTGCGCGGTCTGGCCACCGTCCTTGACACGACCGGGCAGTGGGAGCCGGCACGGGCGGCCGAGGCCGAGGCCGCAGAGGTGGAGCGGCTGCTCGACGAGTGGCTGCGCAGTGTCGGGTTCGTCAGTCCGCTCGCACCACCGGAGGTCGCGCGGCGGCGTCGCCGCTCATCGGTCGAGCGGGCCGCACCCGAGGTGGTCGCGGCCGACCGCCCTCGCCCCGACGCTGCCCGGGCGTGGGCTGGCTGGACGGGTCCGCGCGATCTGGACAAGGCGGCGCGGCGACTCGCCCGCGCGAAGGACTGGCCCGGCCTGTGGGAGCTAACCCGCTCGGTATCGATCGTGGACGCTTGCCGACTGGTCCGGCGGATTCCGCTCGGCCGGTGGAGCCCTTCCGATGAGGCTGGGCGGTCGCTGGCACGGCGCCTGGGGGCGATGGACCACCGGCACGCCGCCGGGCTGGCCGACGCCGCCGCCGCCCGCGCCCGGCGAACCCTGCCAAGCCCTTTCTACTGGGCCCCGAAGGTCTCCTTCGCCCCCGGGCGGGCCGCCATGGCCATCCAGGACTTCCACCCCGATACCAGGGAGGAGTCCATCAGCGTGCACGACCTGTCCGGCTCGACCAGCCATCAGGTGTACCGCGGTCCGGCCGAGCACCTGTCGATCGGCTGCCTCGCGCCCGACGAGGTGGTGGCGATCAGGTCCTCCGACCACCGGAGCGGCACGCCACCCGCCCTGGTCAGCTACACACCGGGCAAGGCCACACACCTGGCCCGCCTCCCCGCGGTGGCCCCGGGCCGTCTCGTGCCCACCCCGGACGGCTTCATCCTCGGACTGGGCCTCGCACCGATCGGGTACGTGTTCGAGCGCGGCGAGGCGGCGCGCGAGGTCAACCTGTCGACGCACCGCCTGTGGCGGGTCAGCCTGGCCACCATCGACCCGACCGGGACCAGGCTCGCCGTCAGCGACGGCACGACCGTGGCCGTCACCGACGTCCGGCTGCAGGTCATCGCCACGGGTGAGGTCCCCGACTACTTCGACGAGGTGAACGACGTGGCGTTCGCCGCACCGGGCCGCCTGTTCATCTCCGGCACCGGTGGCGGGCTCCTCCTCTGGCAGGTCGACGGCGCCAAGCTCCGCCCACTCGCCTCGACCGCCAGCCCGCGGCTGGAGCATCTGTTCGCCGTGCCGGCCTGGGGCGTCGTCGGCGGGTGGGACCTCGCCAACGGCCAGGCGTCCTTCTATGACGCGACGACGCTGGCTGCGACCGGGACACCGCCGCCGATCGGCACCGACATGCGGCTGCACGGGTTCGCCGCTTCACCCGACGGCCGGTACGTGCTGTACAGCGGCTTCGTCACGCGCCGGAGGCGGTGGTCGGGTGTCCGGTCTGTGGCGCTCCTGGAGGATCTGCACGCGCCGGCGGCCTGGCTCCGCCGGCCACTGGCGTCCATCACCTCGGCCGACCTGGCGACGCTCGACGACCTGCTGTCGGCGCCGGCGGGCCTCGGCGACCTGCGCCCGCTGCTGGAACTCGTCGCCGCGGTCGCCGAGTACCGCACAAAAATCCAATGAGGACTGGCACGGGCGGTCAGCCGCCCGTGCCAGCATGGCGTACCGCGGACTCCTAGCGGCCCGCCTGCCCGCTCTGCTGCATCTTCGACTTCTGCTGCTTGGCCTCATCGGCCATCTGCTTGCCATGCTGCATCGCCTGGCCGGCGCGTTCCTTCATGTGGCCGGCGGTCTCCTTGGCCTTGCTGGCCATCTTCTTCACCATGTCCGCCTCCCCGGTGTGAGCATTGCCCGGACACCCTTGACCTACCCGCCGCCGGCCGGCGGAAACGGCGCCACGGCCGCGCCGAGCTCAGCAGGCCCCAGCAGGTTTCGGCACCGCCGACGGTGGTACGAGTGAGGGGTGCCGATCGTCACGCCCGGGTTCCGGGGCCGCCGGCGCCGCACGGACGTGTCCCTGCCGCCGGGGCAGTACCTGACCGACGACTTCCCCGTCCTGTCCGCGGGCCCGAAACCCCGGATACCGCTACACGAGTGGGAGTTCGTGATCGCCACCGAGACCGGCGAGCGGCACCGCTGGGCATGGGACGAAATGATGGCGCTACCCGCCGAGCGGCCCACCGTGGACCTGCACTGCGTGACGAAGTGGTCCAAGCTGGGCACGACCTGGGAGGGCGTGTCGCTGGACATGCTGCTCCGCGACGTGCGGACGGCCGCCCGGTACGCACTGGTTCACTCGTACGGCGGCTACACCACCAACCTGCCGCTGGCCGACCTGCTGGATGGGCAGGCGTGGATCGCGTACCGGTACGAGGACGGGGCGCTCACCCCGGAGCACGGCGGCCCGGCCCGTCTGCTGGTGCCGCACCTGTATCTGTGGAAGTCGGCCAAGTGGGTGCGCGGCATCGATCTGCTGACCGAGGACCGGCCGGGGTTCTGGGAGAGCGCCGGCTACCACGACTACGGTGACCCATGGCGAGAACAGCGGTACCAGGGCGACTGAGTACCCAGCTGGCGTGGCGGGTGGGCCGGCTCGTCGAAGGCCGCGCCGAGACCCCGACCGCCCGCACGCTCGTGCTCGACGTGCCGGGCTGGCCGGGACACCTGCCCGGTCAGCACGTGGACGTCCGGCTGACCGCCGAGGACGGCTACACCGCCCAGCGCAGCTACTCGATCGCGAACGCGGCCGACGGTGAGCGGGTCGAGCTGACCGTTCAGCGCATCCCGGACGGCGAGGTCTCGGAGTATCTGGTCGACGTGTACTCCGTCGGCGACCCGGTCGAGATCCGCGGCCCGGTCGGTGGCTGGTTCGTCTGGCGGCCGACCGACACCGACCCGGTCCTGCTCGTCGCCGGCGGCTCGGGCATCGTGCCGCTGATGGCGATGGTGCGCACCCGGCGAGCGGCCGGCAACCGGGCACCGTTCCGGCTGATCTACTCGGTGCGCACGCCCGGCGACGTCTACTACGCCGACGAACTGCGCCGGCGGGTACGCGACGACCGCGGGCTGGATGTGAGCTACGTGTACACCCGCGCCGTGCCGCCGGACTGGCCGAACCCGCCGCGGCGGATCGACACGGCGGCGCTCGCCACGGCCGGCTGGCCGCCGGACTTCATGCCCGCGTGCTACGTGTGCGGCCCGACCGGATTCGTGGAGTCCGTCTCCGGCGTCCTGGTCGGCCTCGGTCACGACCCGCGGCGCGTCCGCACGGAACGTTTCGGCCCGAGCAGCCCGAGCGGTGGCGCGTGACCCGGGCGCCCCGGGCCTGGCCACCCGTGACCGGACCGAGCAAGGAGGTACCAATGACGCAGACGACCGCGTCCTTCGCGATTAGCCCGCACGACTACACCGACGGCAACGAGTTGGCCGGCCCGCTCGGCGAACTGTTCACAATGGATGTCACCGGCGCGGTGGGCCGCTGCGCGTCCTGCCACCGTGCCTGCGCCGTCGCCCAGATGCGGGTGTACCACAACGCTCCGGGCCTGGTCGCCCGCTGCCCATCGTGCCGGGCGGTGGTGCTGCGGCTGGTCCGCGGCCCGGGCCGGGCCTGGCTCGACCTGCGCGGCACGCTCAGCCTGCAGATCCCGCTGCCGACCGAGGACCGGGTCGCGCTGCGCTGAGCCCGCCGCCCCACCTCGGTCACCCCCGCCGCCACGAGCGGTCGTTACCGTTGGTGGCGTGAGCGTTCTCTTCTCCCCGCTGCGTCTGCGCGCCGTCACCGTGCCGAACCGGGTCGCGGTGTCGCCCATGTGCCAGTACTCCGCGACCGACGGACTGCCCAACGCGTGGCATCTGGTGCACCTCGGTTCCCGTGCGGTCGGCGGCGCTGGCCTGGTGTTCACCGAGGCCACCGCGGTCACCCCAGAGGGCCGCATCTCCCCGCAGGACACCGGCATCTGGTCCGGCGCGCACGTCGACGCCTGGCGACCGATCACCGCGTTCCTCGCCGACCAGGGCGCCGTGCCGGCGATTCAGCTGGCGCACGCCGGATTCAAGGCGTCGGTGTACCGGCCGTGGAGCGAGCACAAGGGCGGCGTGCCGGACGCCGAGGGCGGCTGGACGCCGGTCGGCCCCGGCACCGAGCCGTTCGCGCCCGGCTACCGCACCCCGGCCGCGCTCGACGCCGCCGGCATCCGGTCTGTTGTGGAGGCCTTCGCGGCCGCCGCCGAGCGCGCTCTCGCCGCCGGTTTCCGGGTGGTCGAGGTGCACGCCGCGCACGGCTACCTGCTGCACGAGTTCCTGTCGCCGCTGAGCAACCACCGCACCGACTCCTACGGCGGGGACCGCGTGGGCCGGATGCGCCTGACCCTCGAGGTGGCCCGTGCCGTGCGGGCGGCCGCCGGCGAGGACGTGCCCGTGCTCACCCGGGTGTCGGCGACCGACTGGGTCGAGGGGGGACTGACCGTGGCGGACACCGTCGTGCTGGCGCGTGAGCTCGCCGAGGTCGGGGTCGATCTGATCGACTGCTCCTCGGGCGGAGTGAGCCCGCACGCCAGCATCCCGGTCGGCCCCGGGTACCAGGTGCCGTTCGCCGCGCAGGTGCGCCGCGAGGCGGGCGTGCCGACCGGGGCGGTCGGCCTGATCACCGAGCCCGAGCACGCCGAGGAGATCGTGGCGAGCGGGCAGGCCGACCTGGTGCTGCTCGGCCGCGAACTGCTGCGCGACCCGTACTGGCCGCGGCGGGCCGCCGCCAAGCTGAGCGCCGAACCCCGCTGGCCGGCGCAGTACCTGCGCGCCGTCTAGGGCCGCCAGCCCGGGTAGGCGGGCCGGGCGGGTACGCGAGCCACCCGGGGTACGCGAGTCAATAGCATGGCGCGAGCCGATGGTGCGAGCTGAGGAGGTCGTGTGCGTACCCTGGCCCGGCTGGTTGGCGTGCTGGCGATCGGGATCGGTCTGACGGCGTGCGGCGCGGATGGCGGTTCCGGTGACGCGGGGCCCACCCCGACCGGATCGGAGCCGAGCGGGCCGAGCACGGTGCTGGTCACCGTCGGGCAAACCACCTCGGTCGGGGTGGTGTTGACCGACGACGGGCACGTGCTCACGGTCAGCCCCAATGCCGAAGGCGGGGCGGCGGTGGTCGCCCTGCCGGGCGCCGGCTCCGCCGACGGGACCGTGGTGGGCATGGACCGGCGCAGCGGCGTGCTGGTGGTCAAGGTGGACGCCGACGTGGGGCTGACGGCCGCGACGTTCGCCGACAGCGACGCGGTGGCGGTCGGTGACCAGGTGTCTGTCGTGGCCGTCGCGCCGGGGTCGCCGCAGCCCCCGGTGTCGGGCACGGTACGCAGCACGAGCGTCGTCGTGGGCGGGCTCAGCATGCTCCAGGTGGAGGCGGCGGCGAGCACCGGTGGGGTCGTGACGACGGCGGAGGGCGCGCTGCTCGGAATTCTGACGGCGCTCGACGGCACCGGGGACACCGGCCTGGTGACGCCGGCCAATCTGCTCGTCCGGGTGGCGCGGCAGATCGTCGCCGGGGAGCCGGTGACCTACCCGTACCTCGGGGTGTCGGTCGATTCGGCGTCGAACGGCGGCGCGGTCGTGCGCCAGGTGGCCGCGGGCAGCCCGGCGGAGCGGGCCGGCCTGCTGGTCGGCGACGTCATCACCCGTGTCGGCCACCGGCCGGTCAGCACGCCCGGCGATCTGGTCGCCACCGTTCAGTCCACCCGGGCCGGGGACGAGGTGCGGGTCGACTTCCTGCGCGAGGGTGTCGCGCGGGAGACGACGGTGACGGTGGCGGAGGCACCGGTCGACTGACCGGCTCGTCGGGACGAGACAGGCCGCCTGCGCGCGCG
Source organism: Micromonosporaceae bacterium (assembly GCA_047459115.1). Lineage (GTDB taxonomy): Bacteria > Actinomycetota > Actinomycetes > Mycobacteriales > Micromonosporaceae > VSCG01. Next base: position 15,521 of record VSCG01000014.1, on the reverse strand, counting down.
GCTGCGACGTCTCCACCGTCTGCGCCACCCCTGCGTCCCGATCTTCGAGCCCGGTGAGCCAGCCGCCCACGGTGCGGTCACGGCGAGTCTGCTGCGCGTCCGCTACAGCGGTAGACGCTCACCAGTACGCCGTAGCGCGGCTCGCCCTCGCCGGCGTCCTCGGTGGAGTCGACCAGGTGGGTGAGCGCGGCGGCGCCCAGGTGACCGCGGCGATGCGACTGCTCGCCCACGCCGACGCGCTGATCATCGACCTGCGTCGCACGTTCGGCGGCGACCCCGACATGGTGGCGCTGGTCTGCGGCTACCTGTTCGACGAGCCGACGCATCTCATCTCGATGCACCACCGCGACGGCGGGCGCGTGCGGCAGTCCTGGAGCCCGCCCTACGTGCCCGGGCCGCGCTTCGGCGGCCGCAAGCCGGTCTACGTGCTGACCAGCGCGCAGACCTTCTCGGGGGGCGAGGAGCTCGCGTACGACCTGCAGCACCTGGGCCGGGCTACCGTCGTCGGGGAACGCACCCGGGGCGGGGCGCACCCGCGTGTCGGCGTGCGCCTTCACCCGCACCTGGAGCTGACCATCCCGGTAGCCCGCCCGGTCCACCCCGTCTCCGGCGGCAACTGGGAAGGCCGGGGGGTGGAGCCCGACATCCCGGTACCGGCTGCCGAGGCGCTGGATGTCGCCCACCGGGCGGCGCAGGAGGCCGTGCACGACCCGGGCACGCACGCGGTGGCCGCCTGAGCCTCCCGGCTCTCTGGCTCCCGTGGGTCGTCGAGACCGGGCTCATCGAGACACGAGCGGGCTGGGCACGCTCAACCGGCCGACGCCCGGCACGAAGCGCCCGACCCGCGCGGCGTACCGCCGGTACGCCTCACCGTGGACGGCCAGGAGGTACGGCTCCTCGACCGCGCGCACCTGCATCTGGACGGCGACGACGAGAACCGCGAACCCGAGGGCGGCGACCGGGTTGGGCACCATCAGGGTCAGGCCGAGGCTGGTGACGGCCATGGCGGTGAAGATCGGGTTGCGGACCAGCGCGAACGGGCCGGTGGTCACCAGTTCCGTACGCTCGGCGGGGTCGACCCCGATGCGCCACGAGACGCCATGGCAACCTGCGCGGCCAGCGTGAGACCTGTTCCCACGACCGCGACGGTCAGGCCGAGATAGTGCACGGCCGGGTGGCCGAAACCGGGCAGGTGCGGCAGACCGGCGAGCGCGCCGACGGGCCCGGCGAAACCGAGCGCGATCGCCAGCAGGAACAGGATCTTCGCCCACCAGCCAAGAGTGCCGACCGGGCCGGCGTCGAGGCGTAACCCGGTGTCCCGGGTGCGCCGCCACTGCACAAGGGTGCGCCACCCGAACGCGAGCGTCAGGCCCAGGACGTAGACGGCCAGTGCGGCACCCGCCATCACCGGCGCTCCAGCATCTGATCGTCCCCGAGATCGTCTCCCTCGGGCGAACCGTACCTCGGGCACAACTCCACCGCCTCGCCCGTCGCCGCGAGCACGCGCTCGGCCGCGCGCAGCAATTCGGGCAACTCAGGACGGGTCAGGGCGTAGTACGACTGGCGTCCGTCGACGCGGACATCGACCAGCTTGCAGTCACGCAGACATGCCAGGTGCTTGGAGACTGTCGACTGCGCCAGCCCGAGCTCGCGGGTCAGGTCCACCACGCGCGCCTCGCCGTCGGAGAGCCGCCGCAGGATGCCCAGCCGCGTGGCATCGCCGAGGGACCGGAACAACGCCACCGCCGGGCCGAGTCGCACCGAAGAATCAATCGCCACAGCGGAATGATATCGCCCGTGCGCGATAGGAGCGCCACGGTCACGATCTGTCGTGAACTACATCACATAACGTGACGGAAGTGAAGCGGTGTGACGGCCGAGGTGACCTGCGGCGGGGTGCAGCGGCATGATGCGGATATGTCAGGAGTGCTGGTGATCGAGGACGACGACCGCATCCGGCTGTCCCTGGTGCTCGCGTTGGAGGACGAGGGGTACGAGGTGCGCGGCGCGGCGACCGCGGAGGAGGGCCTGATCGCGCAGCGCACGTCGCCGGCCGACACCGTCCTCGTGGACCTGATGCTGCCCGGCGTCGACGGCTTCGAATGCATCCGGGAACTGCGCCGCAACGACGACGTACCGATCGTGGTGATCAGCGCCCGGGACGATACCCACGACATCGTCGCCGCGCTCGAAGCCGGGGCCGACGACTACCTGGTCAAGCCGGTGGCGGTGAAGGAGCTGTGCGCCCGGCTGCGGGCGCTTCGCCGCCGAGCGCGGCTGGGCGCCTCGCCCGTGCGCACGCTGGTCTTCGGCGACCTGGAGGTCCGGCCGGAGGCGGGCGAGGTGACGCTGCGCGGCGAGCCCGTCCCGGTCACCCGCACCGAGTTCCGCCTGTTGTGCGAGCTGGCGGAGCATCCGGGCCTGGTCCTGTCCCGCCAGCAACTGCTGCAGCGGGTGTGGGGGTACGAGGTAGGCGACGAGCGGCTCGTCGACGTCCACGTCGGCCGGCTCCGGCAGAAGATCGAAGAGGACTCCCGGGCGCCCCGGTACCTGGTCACCGTCCGCGGTCTCGGCTACAAGCTGCAACGATGAGACGGTACACCCTCCGCGCCCGGGTGATCGCGGGCTTCACGGGCGGCGCGCTCCTGCTGTCCACCTCGATGGCGCTGATCTCCTACCAGCTCACCCGTAGCTCGCTGCTCGGCGGGCGGGAGCGGGCGACGGTGCGCGCGGCCTACCTCGACGCCGCCGTGGTCCGGGCCGGGCTGGCCGCCGAGCAACCCGACCTGCTCGAGATCCTCCGCTCGCTGGACACCGGCGAGAACCGCCGGGTGGTGTTGCGCCGCAACGGCGAGTGGTACTCCCGCACCGCAGGCGTGCCTTCCGCGGTGCCGCCGGCCCTCCAGGAAATGGTGGAGCAGGGCCGTGCGGGCGTGCAGCTGGTCCGCGCCGATGGCAGGCCGGCGGTCGTGGTGGGCGTGCCGCTGTCCAGCTCGACGGCCCTGTACGAGGTCGACTCCCTGCGGGAGCTCGACCAGACCCTGCGTGTGCTGGGGCTGGTGCTCACGCTCGTCGCGGTCGTCACGGCCGGCGCCGGGGCGAGCCTCGGCTGGTATGCGTCACGGTACGTGCTCCGGCCAATCCGATCCGTCGCGCGCGCGGCCCAGGAGATCAGTGCCGGGGACTTCAGCACCCGCCTCGATCCGGCCGCCGAACCCGATCTCGCCCCGCTCACCTCGTCGTTCAACCACATGGTCGACCAGCTCTCCGAGCGCATGGCGCGGGACCGGAGATTCGCCGCGGACGTCAGCCACGAGCTGCGCTCCCCGCTGCAGACCCTCGCCGCGGCGGCCAGCGTGCTCACGCGGCGCAAGGAGCATCTCGACGAACGCAGCGCCACCGCCGCCAACCTCGTGGTGCTGGAGGTGGCCCGCTTCCAGTCGCTCGTCAACGACCTGGTGGAACTCGCCCGCAGTGACCTGCCGGCCAGCCGCGGCGTCGTCGACGTCGCCGAACTCGCACGCGAGGTGTGCCGGTCCCGCGGCGTGCCCGAGGACCTGGTCGAGGTGGTCGACGACGTACCGGTGCGCTGGCACGTGGACCGCCGCCGGCTCAAACAGGTGCTCGGGAACCTCCTCGACAACGCGGCCAAGCACGGGGGCGGCGCGTTGGCGGTACGCCTCGGACGGGCGGGCGACGTATGTTACCTGGAGGTGGACGACGAAGGGCCCGGCGTCAGCCCGGAGGATAAGGAAGTGATCTTCGATCGGTTCGTCCGTGGCCGGTCCGCCCGTGCCCGCCGCGACGACGACGGCGCGGGCCTCGGGCTGGCCCTGGTCGCGCAGCACGCCGCCGCGCACGGTGGCCGGGTCCTGGCGCTGGACCGCCCGGGCGGCGGCGCTCGTTTCCGGGTGGAGCTACCGGGAGCCCTCTCATGATCCGACGGATGACGGCGGCCGCCACGCTCGCGGGAGTGGCGGCGCTGGCCGGTTGCGGGATCCCCACCGAAGAGACGCCGCGCGTCCTCGAGCCCTCGGCAGGCTCCCTGCGCAGCACGCCCGCGGCGCCCAGCGCGGTGTCCGGGCCCCTGGTCGAAGGGCTCTGCCTCGTCAAGGAGGGCAAGCTGGTCAGGGTCGAGCGCCGGGTGACCAGCACGCCGTCGATCGAGGCACAACTGGGGCATCTGCTCGCCGGCCCCACCCAGGAGGAGAGCGACGCCGGAATGACCAGCGCGCTCGGCGGTACGAACGTGATCGCGGCTGTCCGCCTCAACGGCGCCCACGCGGTGGTCGACGTCACCGACCGTCTCGAGCGGGCCAGCCGCAGCGACGAGGTCCTCGCCTACGGCCAGATCGTGTGCACCCTCCTCACCCGCTCCGACGTGACGACCGTCTCCTTCACCCAGCAGGGGCAGCGGTTGGGCATTCCCCGGGCCGACGGGCTGCTGTCAGAGGACCCGCTCACCATGGCCGACTACGACACGCTCATCGCCACGCCCTGACCTTCGACTAGGCCGTGACCAGCTGGAACGCCTCGTTGTCACGGATCCGTCACAGTTCTGCGGGGCCACCGTCACATCCCTGTTCAAAGCTCGGGTCGAACCACGCCCTGCCCCGCCTGATGGCGGGGGCCCCCTCGGAGGTTCCTGATGAGCGGTCCTGCCCAGCGTCCGGCCTCGCGGCCGTCGCTGGTCGAGGTGACCCTGACCGAGGAGATCCACGCGCAGGGGGCGGCCCGGGTGCACGCCCTGCTGGATGACGCGCTCGCGCGGCAGCCCGACCGGCTCGTCGTCGATGTCGCCGACTGCCCGTTCGTCGACGCGGCCACGCTCGCCGTGCTGCTCGACGCGCATCGCCGCGCCTGGCGGGCCGGCGCCCGGCTCACGCTGCACCGCCCGTCCCCCCGGCTGTACCGGATCCTGCAACTCGCCCGTGTCGATCACGTCTTTCACATCACGCCGCCACCGCCACCCCAACCACCCGGCCGCCCTGCTCGGACGTCACCCGGCGCCGACCGCTCCGGCGAGCCATAACCTGCGCCGCCTGGCCTGCGATCCACGCCGAGCGACACGACCGCAGATTGGAGCAGCATGACCCCGCCTACCCGGCCGAAGCAGTACGACCTGGTGATGGCCGTCAACTGGCTGCCAGTCATCCGCGACCACAAGAACGGCGGCGTCCGCTGGCGCGACCGCGCCAGTGGCGCCTACGCCGCGCTGCGCGGCGTCGCCAGCGCGCGCCGCGGCGCATGGGTCGGCTGGAGCGGCCTCGCGGACACGGCCCTGGACCCGTTTCCGGTCGGCGATCTGTGGCTGCACCCGGTCCCGCTGTCCGAGCGAGAGGCCGACGAGCACTACCGCGGGTACTGCGCGAGCGGGTTGGCGCCGCTGTACCACGGCTCGGTCGAGCCTCCGGTGTTCAAGGAGCCGTGGCACGAGGCGTACCAGGCGGTCAACGACCGGTTCGCCGCGACCGTGGCCGACATCGCGGCACCCGGAGGGGTGGTCTGGCTGCACGACTTCCACCTCCAACTCGCCCCCGCCCACCTGCGGCGGCTGCGACCGGACCTGCTCGTCGGCTTCTTCATGCACAGCCCGTTCCCGCCCGCGGAACTGTTCCTGCGGCTGCCCATGCGGTCGGAGATCATGTCCGGCCTCCTCGGCGCGGACCTGATCGGGTTCCAGCACGCCCGTTCCGCGAACAACTTCCTGGAACTGGCCGGGCATCTGGGTCTGCCCACCGGGGACGACTTCGTGGACCTGGGCGACCACCAGGTCAAGGTCGGCGTGTTCCCCATGTCGATCAATGCCACGGAGGTGCGGAACCTGGCCAACGATCCGACCGTGAGGACTCGGGCCGCCGCGCTGCGGCGACGGTTGAAGGATCCGCGCACGGTGTTCCTGGCGGTCAGCCGGCTCGATCCGGCCGAGGGCATCGAGCAGCGCCTGAGCGCGTACGCCGAACTGCTCGCCGAGGGCCGGCTGGATCCGGCCGAGACGGTGCTCATCCAGGTCGCCGAGCCGGACGGCGACGGCGGGTTCCACGAGGCGCTGCGCCACCGGGTCGACCGGAAGGTCGCCGAGATCAACGGTTTGTATTCGCGCGTCGGGCACGCGGTGGTCCACTATGTCCACCGTGAGCTCGACCGGGCGGAGCGGGTCGCGCTCTATCTGGCCGCCGACGTCATGCTCGCCACGCCGCTGCGCGCCGGCATGACGCTGTCGGCGAAGGAGTTCGTCGCCGCACGCGCCGACGACTCCGGACACCTGGTGCTCAGCGAGTTCACCGGGGCCGCCGCCGACCTGCCCGAGGCGATCATCGTCAATCCGTACGACCGGGAAGGGCTCAAGGACGCGATGCTCACGGCGGTGGCCGAGGAGCACGGGGCGAAAGCGATGCAGACCATGCGCGAGCGGTTGCAGGGCGAGGACGCCGAGCGCTGGGCGGGCACCTTCCTGGCCGTCCTGGGCAGTTGCGCGGCGCAGCAGACGCTCACCACCGCCGCCCACCCGGGCCGCTGATCCCGTGCCACCCGGTCCGGCACGGTTTGCCGATCCGGACCACGGGTACCGCTTCAGGGCGCGCAGCGGCCCGGGCGAGGACCGGACACCGCGCGCGGTCGCCGGCGGACAGCGGATCTCGACGGAGGTGGCATGGCGAGCACGAACGTGCATCTACACGGCGGGCCACTCGACGGAACGGTCCGTCCGGTACCGGTCGGCCCGGACGGCCAGCCGGCCGAGCGGATCGAAATCGACCACCACAGCGACGGCCGGTGGTACATCGAGTACGAGCGCGCGAGGCACGGCGAGGACGGCTGGCATTTCCAGGCGACCGGCATCGAGCAGCGCGCCGACGAGGAGTAGCCGCGGGGGCGACCAGCATTGGCTGACCGGAGCCCCCCGTCCGTCACTGGTCCCTGCCCGACGGCCGGTTCTCCTCGTCGGACCTGCCTTTGATCAGGAAAGCACCGATGCTGCCAGCCAGCGTCGCGAAGATGACCACCGAGTAGCTGGCCAGGACCACATCGAGCACCTGGGCCAGTCCCCGCTCCGAACCCAGCGGCTCGCCGCTGATCGTAGCCATGGCACTGCCGTGCAGCGCTTGGGCGTAGGTGGGGAAGACGCCGGTGAGATGGAGCATATAGCCTGCCGAGACGACGACCAGCGCGGTCACCGCGGCCATCCAGGCCAGCCGTTCGGACAGTAGCCGTGCGGCAGAGGTGGAGCCGCGGACAACCGACACGACGCCGCGCACGACCGCGGCGATCCGCAGCGCCTGGAACAGCCGCAGGAACGGCAGGGCCAGCACGATGATCCGCCACCAGTGACGCCGCAGGAAGCGGCGGCGGTCGGGGGCGACCCACAGCCGCACCAGGAACTCTGCGATGAAGGTGGCCCACAGCAGATAGGCGGTGCCGGCGATGATCCTCGCCACGGCCGGGTTGGGGCTGACCGGCTCGATCAGCACGACGACGAAGAACAGCAGGCCGAGCACGCCCATCACGATGTCCACCTGCCGGTCGAACGACTCCAGTCGCTTCCGGACAGTGTGCTTCACGCGCTCGGCAATACCCCCGACAGGCCTTCTCGCGTTGTGGCTCGGCCGCTGCGTGCCGCCGCCCCCGGCAGGCGCCCGCGAACCCCGCTCAGCTTACCGGCAGAAGGCCGACTTTCATCCGGTATGACCAGAAACGTGAGCCCTAGCGGCGCCGTTCCCCGGCCTGGCCATGGCCAGGCCGGGGAACGCCCAGGCCCCGACCGGAGGGCTCGCGACGAGGTCCGGGGCCCGGAGGCGGTCAGGCGCGCGTGGGGGTGGCCACGAACGCCACGAGCTGGCCGGTGGCGGGGTCGATCGCCTGGCCGGTGATCACGCCGCGGTCGTTGATGTCGTTGGCGTACACCAGTCGCCCGTCGAAGTCGCCCGCGACCAGCTCGTTGAGGTCGGTCAGCACGCCGTTCTCCCAGAGGAACGCCCGTGTGCCGGCATGGCCGCCGCTTGACAGGCCGACCACCTGGCCCTTGTTGTTCACCCCCAGGCCCTGGCTGCTGACATCTCCGGCGAGGGTGCCGAGTGGAGCGATCCCGCCCTTCTTGGTCCAGATGAATCCCTTCAGGTTCCCCGCCGCGGGATCGAGACCGAAGCCGACGACCGTGCCGCTGTTGCTGATCGCCATCGGGGTGTTCCAGGAATCCCCACCGAGGTTGCCGATGTCGATCGGTTCGCCGTTCTCCCACAGCACCGCGTGTCGGGCGCTGACGCTGCCCACCGCGTCCCCGCAACTCCCGGAGATGCCCACGACCTGGCCCCGGTCGTTGATCGCGGTGGCGGCGCTGGTGGTGTCACCCGCGAGCGGCGGGAGCTCCCGCACCCGGTCGTCACGCACGTCCCACAGCGCGGCACGGAACCCGAGCACCTGCGGCCGGTTGCAGGTCGGATCCGCTTCGGCGGTCTCCGCCCAGCCGACCACCTGCCCGCTGCTGTTGGCCCCGGCGACGAAGCCGTGCGTGCCGCCGTGCGTGGGCAGCGCCGCCATCTTTCCGTCCTGCCACACGAAGCCGCGGCAGACGTGCCCGGTGGCAGCCGGGAAGAAGAACGAGCAGCTCCACAACTCGCCGTTGGGGTCCTTCTCCGCGGTCTCGGCGACACCGACCACGATCCCCCGGTTGCTCTTCACCGGCCACAGCACCGCGCTGTTCGGGCCGCCCAGCGTTCCGAGATCGGTCGGCCTCCCGTCTCGCCACACCGTGGCGTGCATGACCTCGCCGCCGGCTTGGGTCCAGTTGCCGGTGACCCATCCGCGGTTGTTCACCCCGATCCCCGCGCTTTCGCCGCCCTGCGGCGTGGCCAGGAGGGTTACCATATACCGCGTGCCGTCCCCCCGGTGCTTGCCGTAGGTCTCGTCGGCGTGGGCCGGGGGTGTGACGCCGAGGGCCAGCACGACGGGGACGACGAATGCGACGCGGGCCGCGGCGCGGTTGGCCCTGACGGGTCCGGGGCGAAACACTCTCATGACGCTCCTCATTGGTTTGTCGCGTTCTTCCCAGTTGGCTCGTTGAGGCTGTTGAGCTCGTCGAGGTCGGCGATTGTCACTAGGCGACTCCCTTCTGCATGACCGATGGGTGTGTCGTGGTCGCCGCCCACAGGTGGGTGGCCGCGAGCGCACGCCACGGCCGCCACCGGGCGACGACCGCGGTGAGCGGCGCGTCCGGCGGTGGGCCGAGCCCGGCGAGACGACGGGCGAGCTGACGGCCGGAGAGCGGGAAGGCGTCCATCTCGCCGAGGCGCAGCGCCACGTAGTGGGCGGTGCGCGGACTGATCCCGGGGAGCGCCCCCAGCCGGTGCACCAGATCGTCGAGGGTGGACCCGGGGTCGAACCGGACCGTGCCGTTGACGGTGGACGCGGCGAGGACCCGGATCGCCGTGGCCGTGGCGGCGGGCATGCCGATGCCGGCCAGATCGGCCGTGGCGAGCACGTCCGGGCCGGGGAAGGTGTGGGTCAGGCCGAACGGACGAAGCCCAGCCACCGGTGTGCCGTGGCGCGCGACGAGCCGGCGCATGGTGGCGTTGGTGGCCGGCTCGGGCATGCTCTGGCGGACGATGGCGCGTACCCCGGCCTCGAACGGATCCCAGCAGCCGGGCGCCCGCACCCCGGGGCGGGCACGCACCAGCGGCCCGATGACCGGATCACGGCGAAGCGCCAGGACTGGTTCCTCCATGGCCACGTCGAGACCCGCGATCCGCCTGGCCCGGCGCACCACGTGCAGCAGCTCCTCCCAGTGCGGCAGGTGGGCGCGCAGGATCAGATGGTCCTTGCCGCCGGCGAGCAGTTCCAGGACACCCGGATCCCCGCCGAGCACGATCGTGCGGCGGTACGCGTCACCGGAGACGGACTCCACCCCGGGGATCGCGGTCTCGGCGAGCGCGGCGAGCATCTCCGGCCAGTCGAGCGGCCCGTGGAATGCCAGCCGCAGCGCCAGTCCCCCGTCGGCCACGAGCCGGTCCGACCGCCTGCGCCTGCGGCGCAGGTCGCTCGGCGGCGCCTTGAACACCTCCCGGCACACCCGGTTGAACTGCCGCAGGCTGCCGAAGCCGGCCGCGAAGGCGATCTCGGTGATGGTCAGATCGGTCTCGTCGAGGAGCCGGCGCGCGAAGTGGGCGCGCGCCGAGCGCGCCAACCCGTCGGGGGTTACCCCGAGATGCGTCATGAACAGCCGACGCAAGTGACGGGCGGAGACGCCGAGCCGCGCGGCGAGGGTCTCCTCGGTCCCCTCGTCCAGGATCCCGGCCAGCACCAGCCGCACCGCGCGGCACACCTGCTCGGACGTTATCCCGCTGGTGACCTGCGGCAGCCGGTACGGCCGGCAGCGCAGGCACGCCCGGTACCCAGCCGCCTCCGCGGCCGCGGGCAGCGGAAACTGCAGCACGTTGCGCCGTGCGGGGCGTGCCGAGCAGCCCGGACGGCAGTAGATGCCGGTCGTGACGACAGCCGAGACCTGCATGGCTCTCATGGATACCGGCGGGAACCGAACCGGACTAGTCAGATCCGGACTTGATCCACATCGATCCGATCGGGGACCGCAGCGGCTAGCGTGCCGGCCTGGACAGACGGACCCGCCCCGAGTCGGCGTACACGTTGAACCGCCGGCCGCGCAGGAAACCGACCAGGGTCATACCGAACTCGGTCGCCAGGCGCACTGCGAGGCTGGACGGGGCGGACACCGCGCACACCACCGGCACCCCGGCGGCCAGGGCCTTCTGCATGATCTCGTAGCTGGCCCGCCCGCTGACCACGAGGAGGTGGTCGTGCAGCGGCAGCCGGCCGGACAGCAGCGCCCAGCCGACGACCTTGTCCACCGCGTTGTGCCGGCCGACGTCTTCGCGCAGGCAGACGAGCTCGCCGCCGGGGGTGAACAGGCCGGCGGCGTGTAGTCCCCCGGTGGTGGCGAACAGCCGCTGACCGGCCCGCAATGCGTCCGGCAGGCCCGCCAGCACCCGCGCATCGACCACCGGTCCCGGCGCGGCCGGCCGCGCGCCGTGCAGGTGCAGGCCGTCGAGACTGCTCCTGCCGCAGACGCCGCACGCGCTCGACGTGGTGAAATGACGCTCCAAGGTGGCCAATTCCGGCAACCGGTCGCCGCGCAGGGTGACGGTCACGACGTTATAGCGCTGCTCGGCGTCGAGGTCCGCATCCGTGCAGTACGCGATGCGGGCGATGCCGTCGGGTCCGACCACGCCCTCGCTGTACAGGAACCCGGCGGCCAGCTCGAAGTCGGCGCCGGGCGTACGCATGGTGACCGCCAGCCGGCGGCGGGCCGGGCCCGCCGCGAGCCGGATCTCCATCGGCTCCTCGGTGGCCACCGCGTCCCGCCGGGTCACGCTCCGTTCCCCGTCGACGAACTGCAGCGGCACGCGGGTGGTCGGGCCGGGACGTGCGGCCAACTCAGGCCTCCGTGGCCGCGGCCCGGGGCGGGGTACCGGGCGCGTCGGGTACGGCTCCGGCCGGCGCGGCGGCGCGTTCCAGCCGGACGACCGCGTTGTAGTCGGGCATGCCGGCCTGTGGGGATCGGCGGGCGCGGTCGATGAGCACCTGCCCCTCCGGCCAGTGCACCTGCAGGTTGCCAGGGGTCACCGGGGCGCGCAGGATCCGCCCGCGCAGGCTGCCGTTGGCGCTGGTGAGCACGACCGGTTCGCCATCGGCGAGGCCGAGGCGGTCCGCGTCGAGCGGGTTGATCAGCACGGCCTCGCGAACGGCTCCGTTGAGCGGGTCCCGCCGCTCGTGCACCATGCTGTTGAACTGCTTGCCGCGCCGCGTCGCCACCGTGAACGTGCCGTCGGGGCGGCGCAGCTCGGGCAGCCGGACCACGGAGAAGCGCGCCCGGCCGTCGTCGGTCGGGAACCGCCAGTCGGCGCACAGGTGCGCCCCGCCGTACTGGAACGAGTCGCCGAACGCGCGCAGGTGCTGGATGCCGTCGTACATCGGGACGGCCTTCGCGATGTCCTCCCGGATCTGGGCGGTGCCGGCGTAGCGGACCGCATCGGCCACCTCCGGGCGTGCCCGGGCGACGATCTCACCGAAGATCCGGTACTCGGGCCAGGCCTCGGGCGGCCTGGGGCCCGGCACCTCCGGGCTGAAGATGACCCGCCGCTCGGTGGACGTCTCGGTCACCCCGCCAGCCATCTCATAGCGGGTCTGCGCGGGCAGCAGCAGCACCGCCTCGGCGGGGTCGACCAGCATCTGACTGGACAGGCAAATGTCGATATGCACCCGCAGCGGGATGCGGGCCAGCCCTGCCCGGCAGTACTCCGGGTCGGGCAGCACCTCGGTGAAGTTGCCGCCGGAGGCGATCAGCACGTCGAGCCGGCCGTCGTGACCCGCGTCGATCATCTCCGGCGCGGTCAGCCCGACCCAGGTCGGCACGTCGAAGCCCCACAGCGCGCTGAACCGTGCGGCGGTGGGCTCGTCGATCGGCAGCCCGCCGGGCAGCACCGTGGAGTAGGCGCCCATCTCCGCGCCGCCCTGCACCCCGGAGTGCCCGCGGATCGGCATCAACCCGCAGTGCTCGCGGCCGACGAACCCCTTGGTCAGCGCCAGGTTGATGATCGCCCGGATGTTGTCCTCGCCGAACGTGTGCTGGGTGACCCCCATGCTCCACACGAAGACGGCGGTCCGCGCCCGGTGCAGCAGCTCGGCGAGCGCCAGCATCTGGGTCCGCGACGCCCCGGCCAACGCCTCCAGGTCCCCCCAGGTCTGTGCGGCGAGCGCGGTGGCCAGGTCATCGAAGCCCGTGGTGTGCGCGTCGACGAAGGACCGGTCCACCCAGCCGCGCTCGATCATGTGCTTGAGCACGCCGTTCAGGAAGCCGATGTCGCCGCCCACGTTGATGTCGAAGAACCGGTCGGTCACCTTGGTGCCGAACACCGCGCTTTCCACATTGGACGGCACCCAGTACCGGGCCATGCCAGGTTCGCGGTAGGAGTTGACGGACACCACCGTCGTACCGGCCTTCTTGGCGTGGTAGAGGTACTTCATCGCCACCGGCTGGTTGTTCGCCACGTTCGAACCGATGAACACGATCAGGTCCGTGCCGATCCAGTCGCGGTAGGAGCAGGTGGTGGCGGCCACGCCGAGCGCGCTCTTAAGGCCGAACGTGCTCGGTGAGTGGCAGATGCGGGCGGCGTTGTCGATGGAGTTGCAGCCCAGCGCCCGCATCGCCTTCTGCGCGACGAAGTAGTTCTCGTTGGGCTGGCCCCGGCTGGTCAGGTACGCGGCGACCCGGCGCGGGTCCAGCCCGCGCAGCCGGTCGGCGACCAGGTCCAGCGCCTCGTCCCAACCGATGCGGGTGAAGCCGGGGTCGCCGGCGCGGCGCAGCATCGGGTACGGCAGCCGGCCGAGGTCGCGCAGCCGCGCGCTCGAGTGCCCGGCCAGGCTGCGCACGTCGGCGAGCAGGTCGGTGTCGAGGCTGGGCATGGTGTTCAGCCGCAGCAGTCGCAGCCGCACGTTGCACAGGTGGACCTCGTCCACGGTCCAGTCGCGCATGCCCATGGTGCCCAGCGCGCAGCCGTCGCACGTCCCTTGTCTGAGGATCCGCCAGGCGTACCGCAGGTTGCCCCGGTTCTCCTTGACGGCCCGGACGATCTCCAGGTAGTTGTTTGGGCGGCCCTCGCCGATGCCGAACGGCTTGAGGCTCGCCCAGTTCCTCGGGTCGACCCACTTCTCGCGCCTGGCCATCGCCACCCCCGGCGTCATCGACGTGTTGACCGGCACCGGTCCTGAGGCAAACATATCCTCGTCGCCGCCGCACGCGGTGATGACGGAGCCCGGGCACGGTGACCGAGGCACGACCGCGGAAGGGACCAATGTCACGACAGTCGGAGAAAACGCCGCGGGTGGCGCTGTGCCAGTTCGGTGGCAGCCTGGACCAACGGCGCAACATCGAGACCGCCGAACGCCTGGCGCGGCAGGCCGTGGCGGAGGGTGCCGGGCTGCTGTGCTTCCCCGAACTCGCCAACACGGTCTACCTGCCGTTCGAGAACAATCCCCGGCACTTCGACACCGCGGAACCGGTCACCGGACCGTCCGTGACCCGGATGCGCGCCATCGCCCGCGAGACCGGGACGATGATCGTGTATCCGATCTTCGAGCGGGAGGCGGACCGGTATTTCAACACCGCGGTCGTCATCGGCCCGGAGGGGGACATCGCGGGCCGGTACCGCAAATCGTCGATACCGACCCAGGGCCTGTACCCGGACGGATCCGAACGCTTCTACTTCGAGGCGGGGGACCTGCCGCTGAGGGTCTTCGAGACGCCGTGGGGCTTCCGGCTCGGAGTCGTCATCTGCTACGAGCGCAACCTGCCGGAGCCGGCCCGGTGCATCGGTCTGGCCGGAGCCGATCTGCTGCTGGTCCCGGTCGCCACGACGGATGTCGTCCGTCCATGGTGGGAGCTGCTGCTGCGCGCCCACGCCGTCTTCAACATCTTCTACGTCGGTGCCTGCAACAAGGTCGGCATGGAGCCCGGCGGCGCACCCGACACCCCCTACTTCGGCTCGAGCCTGGCCGTCGACCCCACCGGCACAGTGCTGGCCTGCGGCAGCCCATCCGACCCGGACGTCGTCCTCTTCGATCTCGACATGGACCTCATCGCCCGCCAGCGGCGGCGCTGGTCCTTCCTGGCCGACCGCCGGCCGGATCTCTACGGCGCGCTGCTCTCCCCGCCGTCCCCGCCGTCGTCGGCGCCGGCACCGGTCTCAAGCACCCTGCCCGGCAGGTGACCACGGCCAGGCGAGCGGGCCGTGTCCACGCCCCAGGCGCCAGGTCGCGCCGCCGGCCAGCCCGCGGTGCACGTACGCCTTCGCCGCGCGCAGCGCCGGCAGCAGCTCCTCTCCCCGCGCCAACATCGCGGCGGTGGCGGCCGCGAAGGTGCATCCGGTGCCGTGGTTGTTCGCGGTGGGGATCCACGGGGCCCGCAGCAGCTCGATCCTGCCGGCGTGCCAGACGACGTCGACCGCCTCATCCTGGCCGCGCAGGTGGCCACCCTTGACCACGACGCATCCGGCGCCGGTCGCGGCCAGCTCACGGGCGGCATCGACCGCGTCGTCGAGGTCGGCGAGCTCGCGCCCGACAAGCACCCCGGCCTCGAACAGGTTGGGCGTCACCACGGTGGCGAACGGGAGGAGCCGCCGCAGGTACGCCCGCTCCGCGTCCGCCTCGAACAGCCGGTCTCCGCTGGCGGCGACGAGCACCGGGTCCACCACGAGATTGGGCAGCCGGTCGGCCATCTCCGCGATCAAATCCACAATAGATGGCGTGCCGAGCATGCCGGTCTTCACCGCCGCCACCGGCAGATCGGCGAGGACGGCCTCGATCTGAGCGCGCACAAAGCCCGGCTCCACGATGGACACACCGCGCACGCCCGTGGTGTTCTGCGCGGTCAGCGCGGTGATCGCGCTGGCCCCGAAGACGCCGTTGGCGGCGAAGGTCTTCAGGTCCGCCTGGATGCCCGCGCCGCCACCCGAGTC
>VSCG01000013.1:0-38789 GCA_047459115.1 Micromonosporaceae bacterium | reverse complement strand
CGTGCGGCGGTGGGGCTGGCGGGTCGGGACAGCCGGTGTGTTGCTGGGGCTGCTCGGCTAGCTGGTGGCCGCCAAGGGCCAGCTGCTGTCCGGCACCGTACACGCCATGGAGCACGGTCACATCGTCATCCAGTACGCGCCGGCGACACCCGACTCCGAGGTCGCCGAACTGGTCCGGGTCGCGAAGCGGTACGGCGCGGATACCGTCCTCGCGCCCTACCCTCCGCTCGAAAAGGGCATCGCGCTGACCGCCTGGGGACGCATCGACCTGTTGGACGAGTTCGACGAGCAACGGATAACCGACTTCATCGAGCGGCTGCGCGGCAGGTACGACCACGGATGGATGGTGGACGACGAGTGTTGACGCGGCCGCCGGCAACCCGAAGCCAGCGGGGGGATGGCCGGCGTGGGCCCTAGGCCGGCACGCGTCGGCGGCGGCGGCGGTGGTGATTCCGGTGCCCGTGTTTCCGGTGGCGGGGCGGGACGCCTAGAGTGTTCCGAGCGGGCCGCCGGTCCGGCCGGCTCGCTAGAAGGCTCCAGGACGGTCACCCCGAGGACGGCCATGCCCGACAGCGCTACCCCCGCGCCGCCCCGCCGCGCGCGCTTCGCCCGCCGGTCCAGCCGCGCCCTCGTCGCGGCCGTGGCGGGCCTGTCCCTGGTCGCCACGGCGGCCTGCGACACCGCGAGCGCGGAGGGTCAGCCGGACCCGCCGAAGCCGGGCGGCACCCTGCACCTCGTCGTCGCGGCCAAGATCGAGCACCTCGACCCCCAGCGGATCGCGGCGGCGACGGACGCGAACATCAGCCGGCTGTTCACCCGCACGCTGACCACCTTCAAGTCCGACCCGGAGTCGGCCAGCGAGATCGTGGGCGACCTGGCCACCGACACGGGCCGGCCGAGCGAGGGCAACCGGGTGTGGGACTTCACGCTGAAGAGGGACGTGAAGTGGGAGGACGGCTCCCCGGTGACCTGCTCGGACGTCGAGTACGGGGTCGAGCGCAACTTCTTCGCGTCGTTCACCACAGGGCTGCAGTACCCGAGGCAGCTGCTCGAGGACAACGCGGTGCCCTACGAGGGCCCGAAGGGCGACAACAACGACGGCAAGGGGCTCGAATCGGTCACCTGCCTGGACGAGCGCACCGTGCGCTTCACGCTCAAGCAGCCGGTCGGCGACTTCGGCTACGCGGTCGCGCTGACCGTCTTCGCACCGGTGCCCCGGGGCCGGGACGAGCCCCGGGAGGATTACGACCGCCGACCCATCTCCAACGGCCCGTACAAGATCGTCGAATCGACCGACGAGAAGCTCGTGCTGGAGCGCAACCCGCACTGGGTGCGCGCCACCGACCCGGTCCGCCAGCAGCACCCGGACCGGATCGTGGTCACGGTCGACCCCGACGTCGCCGCGGTCACCTACCGGATCCTGCAGGACCAGGGCGAGGCGGCGTCAACGGTCCAGCTCGACGTGGACGTCGCATCGAACTTCGTCCAGCAGGTCATCAACGACGATGAGCTGTCGGCCCGGCTGATCCAGGGGGACCACACCGGCGTGCGGTACCTGGCGATCAACATGCGCCGCATCCCGGACCTGCGGTGCCGCCAGGCGCTGGTGTACGCGGCGAACAAGCGCAAGTTCCGCAGCGCCCTGGGCGGGTCGATGTTCGGCGATCTGGCCACCTCGGTCATCTCGCCCAGCCTGCGCTCGTACAAGGAGTTCGATCTCTACAACACCAGGTCGAAACCGGAGGGCGACCTCGACCGGGCCAGGGAGCTGCTGCAGGAGGCCGGGGCGGCCTGCCCGGACAAGATCCGGCTGGTCTTCCCCGAGCCGCGGCGGCGGCTGATGTCGATCATTGCGGAGTCGTTCCAGCGGGCGGGGCTGCAGACCGAGATGATCGGGATCGGCCCTGACCAGAACTACTTCGCCGACGTGATCGGCCGGCCGGACAACGAGTACGACGTCATGTGGGCGGGCTGGGTCGCGGACTGGGCGAACGGTTCTGCGGTGATCCCGCCGCTGTTCAGTGGCCGGGTGATCCCGAAGGGCGAGGAGGCCAACGGCAACCAGAACTTCTCGCTCCTCGACGACCCCGAGATCAACGCCATGATCGACAGCGCGATGGCCGAGGCGGACCTCGAGACGCAGTACGCGATGTGGGGGGAGATCGACCAGAAGATCATGGAGAAGGCGGCGATCATCCCGCTGATGTACATGACCTCGTTGCGGATGGCCGGCTCGAACGTGCGGGGTGGGTTCATCCACCCGCAGTACGGCTCGCCGGACGTGACCCAGCTCGGCCTGGCCAACCCGTGACGCCGACCCCCGACCGGCCGGCGGCGGGGCGCTATCCTAGGCGGACGCCCGTGTCGCCGGCTCCAGCCGACCGAGAGGACCGACTTCAACCATGCCGATCGCGTTCGCGTACACGTTGATCGTGTTGCTTGTCCTGACCAGCGTGCTGCTGACCCTGCTGATCCTGCTGCACCGCGGCAAGGGCGGCGGGCTGTCGAGCATGTTCGGCGGGGGCGTGTCGACGAGCCTGGCCGGGTCCTCGGTGGCCGAGAAGAACCTGGACCGATACACGGTCCTTGTCGGGATTGTCTGGTTTGCCTGTATCATCGGCCTCGGGCTGTGGCTCAAGGTCCAGCAGGGTGTGTGATCCGCTCCGGCCGCGGCCAGGGCACGGCTGCGGACACTCCGCCGATACGGTCAGCGCAGGCTGCGGAAACGCGGGGCGACCTCGGCGGCCGCGGCGCGGTCGAGCAGCCACAGCGTCCGATCCACCCCGTGCACGTTGGCCGCGGGCAGCTGCACCGGACCCGCGCCCGCCAGCGCCATCCCTACCGCGCTGGCCTTGTCCGAGCCGGCGGCGACCAGCCAGATCTCCTCGGCGGTGTTGATCGCGGGCAGCGTCAGCGTGATCCGCACCGGCGGAGGTTTCGGCGCCCCGCGGACCGCCCCCACCAGCCGGCTCTCGTACACCACGGGGTGCGCGGGGAACACCGAGGCCACGTGGCCGTCGTCACCGATGCCGAGCAGCAGCACGTCGAAGTGGGGCAGCTGAGCGGTGCCGGGTCCGGCGGCCGCGGCCAGCTCCTCGGCGTACCGCGCGGCGGCTGCCTCCGGATCGGGACCGTCCGGCCCGTCCGCGGCAGGCATCGGGTGCACCCGCGCCGGGTCCAGCGGCAGCGCGTCGAGCAGCGCCGATCGCGCCTGGGTCTCGTTGCGGTCCGGGTGCCCGGCGGGCAGGAACCGTTCGTCCCCCCACCACACGTCCACCCGCGCCCAGTCCACCGCGTCGCGCGCGGGCGTGTCGCGCACTGCGCGGTAGACCCGCTCGGCGATCCTGCCCCCGGTCAGCACGACCGTGGCGAAGCCCCGTTCCGCCTGCGCGTCGAGGATGCGCACGACGAGCCGGGCGGCGACCGCCTCGGCGAGCAGGCCCGGGTCGGCGTGCACCACCACGCTCTCGACGCTCACGCCACCGCCTCCGGGGTCGTCTCCTCCGGCCGCTCGGCCAGCGCCGGGTCGTGCCAGATGTGCACCCGGGTGCTTGGGCGCTCCTGCAGCCCGGTCACCCCGGTCGCCGCGGACAGCGCCGCCGCGTACGTCTGGTCCGGGTCGAGGCGGCGCAGCTCCTCGGCGAGCTCGTCACCGAGCCGCCGGGGCGTCAGCGGCAGCATCCGGTCCACGTACCCGGTGCGGCGCATCAGCACCGTGTTGCCCTGGCGGGTCAGGGACAGCTCGGCGTCGTCGGCGAGTCGCACCCACACCCGGCTGAGCCCGCCGCCGTCGACCGGCACAGTCACGGGCTGCACGCCGAGGCGGTCGAGCAGCCAGCCGGTGAGCAGCACCGCGCCCGGGTCGTCGGTGGCGGCGACCAGCTCCACCGCGGCGACCGGGCTGGAGACGGTGTCGAAGGCCCCGGCGAGCAGGGTGCGCCACGGGGTGATCCGGCTCCAGGACAGGTCGGTGTCACCCGGCGCGTAGTCCTCCCCGCGCCGGTGGATCTCGGCGATCGGATCGGGGCAGCGCGCCACGTCGGTGACCCGCCGCTCGGCGACGACGCCTAGCGGGTCGTACGCGATGCGCTCCGGCGGCGGGCCGTGCCACCAGGTCACCACGGGCACGTCCGGGGCGAGCAGAGGCACCACCACCGACTCGGCGTGCAGCGCCAGCCGGCCGTTCATGCGCAGCACCACGGCTTCACACGGGCCGAGCCGGCCACCCACGATGACCTCCGCGTCCAGCCGGGACCGTGCGTCGGGCCGGCCGCCCTGCGGGTCACGGACGACGATCAGCAGCCGTAGCGGGTGTTCGGCCGTCGCCACGGTCACCGCTTCCTCGACTTCGCTGACCCGACCCTCGTCGGTGATGACGATCAGCGACAGCGCGAGTCCGCTCGCCACCCCACCGGCGGCGCGCCGCTCCGCGGCGAGCTTGCGCACCACCTCCCGCCCGGTGGTGTCCCACAGCGTCACCATCGCGGCCTCCGCGCCCGCGGTGGGCGGTCCAGCCGCGGTCCTGCGCCCAGCCGCAGTCCTACGCCCGGCCGCAGTTCCATTTCCGGTCGCGGTCCGGTGCCTACGGTCGCCGCCACGAGCGTCCCTCCCTGGCCAGCATCTCGTCGGCCTCACGCGGCCCCCACTCGCCGGCGCGGTACGGCACCGGCCGGGTACCCGCCCAGGCCGCCTCCAGCGGGTCGATCACCCGCCAGCTCTGCTCGACCTCCGCCGCGTGCGGGAACAGCGTCCGGTCCCCGATCAGCACGTCGAGCACGAGCCGCTCGTACGCCTCCGGGCTGGCCTCGGTGAACACCTCGCCGTACTGGAAGTCCATGGTGATGTCACGCACCTCCATGGCCGTGCCGGGCACCTTGGAGCCGAACTTGAGCGTCACGCCCTCATCGGGCTGGACCCGGATGACGAGTTGGTTGTTGCCGAGCAGTTCCACGTCCGACGGGTTGAACGGCAGGTGCGGCGCCTTCTTGAACAGCACGGCCAACTCGGTCACCCGACGTGGTAGGCGCTTGCCGGCGCGGATGTAGAACGGCACGCCGGCCCAGCGCCGGTTCTGGATCCCGAGCCGGACCGCCACGTACGTCTCGGTGGTGGAGTCGGGCGGGACACCCGGCTCGTCCAGGTAGCCGACGGCCCGCTCGCCCGCGATCCAGCCCTGCACGTACTGGCCGCGCACCGTGCCGGTGGCGATGTCGCGCGGCAGGCTGATGGCGCGCAGCACCTTCAGCTTCTCGGTGCTGATCTCGTCGGCGTCGAAGCTCGTCGGCTCCTCCATCGCCACCAACGCCAGCAGTTGCAGCAGGTGGTTCTGCAGCACGTCACGGGCCGCGCCGGCGGCGTCGTAGAAGCCGGCGCGGGTGCCGATACCGTCGTCCTCGGCCATCGTGATCTGCACCGAGTCGACGTAGTTGCCGTTCCAT
Organism: Micromonosporaceae bacterium; assembly: GCA_047459115.1. Lineage (GTDB taxonomy): Bacteria > Actinomycetota > Actinomycetes > Mycobacteriales > Micromonosporaceae > VSCG01. The sequence goes on along the minus strand of VSCG01000013.1, from coordinate 33,351 downwards.
ACCGGCTCGAACAGCGCGTTGGCGAAGCGCAGCGCGAGGATGTTCTGGACGGTCTCCTTGCCCAGATAGTGGTCGATGCGGTACACGTCCTGCGGAGTGAACACCTCGTCGACGAGGTCGTTGAGCTCCTTCGCCGACGCCAGGTCGTGGCCGAACGGCTTCTCCACCACCACCCGCCGCCAGCCGCCGGCCCGCGCGTTGTCGGCCAGTCCGGTGCGCCGCAACTGCTTGAGCACCACCGGGAACGCGGCCGGCGGGATGGAGAAGTAGAAGGCAGCGTTGCCGGGGATGCCGCTGGTCTCACGCAGATCCTCCAGCGTCTGGGCCAGGTGGTCGAACGCCGCGTCGTCCTCGAACGAGCCGCCGACGAACTTGATGTTCGCCTCCAGCCGGGCCCACACGTCCGACTGCCACGGCGTGCGGGCATGCTGCTGGGCCGCCTTCCGGGCCAGCGCGGCGAACTCGCCGGCGCCCCAGTCCCGCCGGGCGAACCCGAGCACGACGAAACCGGGCGGGAGCAGCCCTCGGTTGGCCAGGTCGTAGACGGCCGGGATCAGCTTGCGCCGGGCGAGGTCGCCGGTCACCCCGAAGATCACCAGCGCGCACGGCTCGGGGATCCGCGGCAGCCGGCGGTCCTGCGGATCGCGCAGCGGGTTGCGGGCGACCGCGTCGGCGTGCGCGTCACGGGACGGGCTCGTGGTGGTCACCGTGGTCAGCCTTTCAGGGCTCGGGCGGCGGCGAGCAGTTGCGCGATCCCCGCCGCCCGGTCGGTCAGGTGCAGGCGGAGCAGGGGGCGCTGGCGGGCGGCCAGCGCCAGCCGGTCGCCAGCGGCCTGGGCCGCCTGCAGGTGGCCCAGGGTGTACGGCTTGCCGGGCACCGCCAGGTCCGTCTCGACCGCGCCGGTGATCTGCAGGAATGAGCCGTTGGGCGGCCCGCCCTTGTGGTACTGGCCGGTGGAGTGCAGGAACCGCGGGCCCCAGCCGAACGTGACCGGCCGGTCGGTGGCCGCGGCGAGCGCCTCGCGCAGCCCGGCCAGCGCCACGTCGCCGATCCGGTCCAGGTAGGCCATCACCGCGAGGTACCCGTCCGGCGCGATCGTGGCGAGCAGCCGGCGCAGCGCGCCCTCCAGCGAGGTCGCCTCCGCGTCGTACACCGCCACCGCGCCCTCGACGAACGTCGGCGCCACTCGCGGGATGCCCGACTCCAGGATCCGGCCCGTGTTCTCCTTCGACTCCGCCACATTGGGCTGGTTGAACGGGTCGATGCCGATGATCCGCCCGGCGATCGCGGTGGCGTACTCCCAGGCGAGGAACTGCGCGCCGAGCGGGCCGTTGACCGCGACCTGCGGGGCGACGCCGCCGCCGGGCACCGCGCCCGGCGCCAGCGCGCCGCCCACCGTGACGGTCAGCACGTCGGGCCCGGACGCGCCCCGCGCGCCCGGGTTCTCGATCACCACCGGCAGGATGCCCCGGCCCAGCTTGCCGGTCGACTCGGCGATGAGCTGCTCGATCCAGTCCCCGATGCCGACGATGCCGGTACCGTCCTCGACCACCGCCAGCTTGTCGCGCCGGCGACCGTCACCCTGCCCGCCCGTGGCGGCGGCACCCAGCGCCACCCCGAGCGCCAAAGCCGGGTTGTCGGTGTCCCTGGCCAGCGACTCCGACAGCTCCTCGGCCTGGTCGAGCAACTCGACGACGTCCACGCCGGCGAGCGCGGTGGGCACCAGGCCGAACGCGGTCAGTGCCGAGTAGCGTCCGCCGACGTCGGGATCGGCGAGCACGAGGAACGCGCCCATCTCCCGCGCCTTGCGCTCCAGCGGGGAGCCGGCGTCGGTGATCACCACGAACCGCCGCCCGGCCTCCGCCTCGGACAGGCCGAGATCCAGGAAGGCCTGCCAGTACACCCGGCGCTGGCTGTCGGTCTCCACCGTGGATCCGGACTTGCTGGCGACCACCACGACGGTCCGGTCGAGGCGGTCGGCCAGCACGGTGCGCACCTGGTGCGGGTCGGTGGTGTCGAGCACGGTCAGCGGGCAGCCGAGCGTGCGGCAGATGACCTCGGGGGCCAGCGATGAGCCGCCCATGCCGGCAAGCACGACGTGGTCGAGGTCGGCCAGTTCCTGACGCAGCTCGGCGAGCTGGCCCAGCAGATCCCGGCTGCGGCGGAACGTGTCCAGCCAGCCGAGCCGGATCTTCGCCTCGGGCTCGGCCGCCGCGCCCCACAGGGTGGGATCCTTCGCGGCCAGCAGCCCGGGCACCCCGGCAGCGACGAGGTCGGCGCGCACCTTCGCCGCGCCGTCCACCGCATCTGCGCCGTATACGGCGAGCCCGCCGGCCGCCTCCGGCTCCAGCAGGTCCCTCATGATGCGGCCCGGCCCGAGGCCGCCGCCGAGCGGGCGTCCCGCTCGGCGAGCCTGTTCCGTTCGTCGCCGAGCTGGGTCTCCACCCCGCGCAGCAGCTCCAGCCAGCTCGCCTCGAATTTCTCGACGCCTTCGCGTTCCAGGGTGGCGACCACGTCGTCGTAGTCGACGCCGACCGCGGCGAGCTCGTCGAGCACTGCCTGAGCCTCGTCGTACGCGCCGGTGACCGTGTCGCCGCGCACCTCGCCGTGGTCGGCGAAGGCGTCGATCGTCTCCTGCGGCATGGTGTTGACCACGCCGGGCGCGACCAGCTCCTCCACGTACACCGTGTCCCGGTAGGCCGGGTTCTTCGTAGAGGTGGACGCCCACAGCGGCCGCTGCGGGTGCGCGCCGGCGTCGGCGAGCGCCTGCCAGCGGGCCGAGCCGAACACCCGCTCGTAGCGCTGGTACGCCAGCCGCGCGTTGGCGATCGCCGCCTTGCCCATCAGCGCCCGGGCCCGCTCGCCGTCGATCTTCTCCAGCCGCATGTCCACCTCGGTGTCCACCCGGGAGACGAAGAAGGACGCCACCGAGGCGATGGCCGACAGGTCGTACCCGTTCTCGCGGGCACGCTCCAGGCCGGTCAGGAACGCGTCCATCACCTGCTCGTACCGCTGCAGCGAGAAGATGAGCGTGACGTTGACGCTGATCCCGTGCGCCAGCGCGGCGGTGATCGCCGGCAGGCCCGGCTCGGTCGCCGGGATCTTGATGAACAGGTTCGGGCGGTCGATCATCCACCACAGCGTCTTGGCCTCGGCGACGGTCCGCTCCGTGTCGTAGGCGAGCCGCGGGTCCACCTCGATGGAGACCCGGCCGTCCACACCCGACGACGCCTCGTAGGCCGGGCGCATGACGTCACACGCCCAGCGCACGTCGTACGTGGTGAGCAGCCGTGCCGCCTCCTCCACGCCGAACCGGGCCACGGTCAGGTCCCGCAGCTGGTCGCCGTACGCCGCGTGGTCGGAAAGCGCCTTGGCGAAGATGGTCGGGTTGCTGGTCACCCCGGCCACGTGCTTCTCGCGGCGCAGCGCGTCGAGCCCGCCGCCCGCGAGCCGCTGCCGGGATAGGTCGTCCAACCAGATGGCCACGCCCGCCGCGCTGAGCTGGCCCAACCTGTCGGTCATCGCAACGCTCCCTCGTTGTCGCGCCTGTCGTCGTTCGCGCCCCTCGTCGTTGCCGCCGTGCGCCGTCAGTTGCCGGTCGTGGAGCCCTTCACCTCACCGGCCCGCGACATCGACGCCCGGGCAGCGGCCACCACCCGATCGGCGGTGAACCCGAACTGCTCGAACACGATCTGGTACGGCGCGCTCGCCCCAAAGTGTTCCAGACTCACGCACTCGCCCGCGTCGCCCACCAGGTCGTGCCAGGGCATCGCCACGCCCGCCTCCACGCTGACCCGCGCCCGCACGCCACGCGGGAGCACCTTCTCCCGGTAGGCGTCGTCCTGCGCCCGGAACCACTCCTGGCAGGGCATGGAGACGACCCGGGTCGGGATGCCGTCGGCCTCCAGGCGCTCGCGGGCCGCCAGGCACAGCGCCACCTCGGAGCCGGTGCCGATGAGGATGACCACCGGCTGGCCGTCGGACGCGTCGGCGAGCACGTAGCCGCCGCGCCGCACGCCTTCGGCGCTGGCGAGCGTCGAGCGGTCCAGCACCGGCAGGGCCTGGCGGCTCAGGCAGAGCGCGGTCGGCCGGTCGGTGTGCTCCAGCGCCAGCCGCCAGGCCCACACGGTCTCGTTGGCGTCCGCGGGACGGACCACGTCCAGCCCGGGGATCGCGCGCAGCGCGGCCAGGTGCTCGACCGGCTGGTGGGTGGGGCCGTCCTCGCCCAGCCCGATCGAGTCGTGGGTCCACACGTAGATGGCCGGCAGCTTCATCAGTGCGGCCAGCCGCACTGCGGGGCGCATGTAGTCGCTGAACACCAGGAAGGTGCCCAGGTACACCCGGGTGCCGCCGTGCAGCAGGATGCCGTTGCCGATCGCGCCCATGGCGTGCTCGCGTACGCCGAAGTGCAGGATCCGGCCGTACTCGTGGCCGGTGAACTCCTTGGTGGAGAACTCGGCCGGGATGAACGACGGCTCGCCCTTGATCGCGGTGTTGTTGCTCTCCGCCAGGTCCGCCGAGCCGCCCCACAGCTCGGGCAGCACCGGCGCGAGGGCTTCCAGGACCTTGCCGGAAGCCTGCCGGGTGGCCATGCCCTTGGGGTCGGTGGGGAACTCCGGCAGCGCGTCGGTCCAACCCGCGGGCAAGGTGCGCGTGGCGAGCCGGTCGAACAGCGCGTGGCGCTCCGGGTAGCGGCGCGCCCAGGCGTCGAACGCCTCTTTCCACCGCGCGTGCGCCTCGCGGCCGCGCTCGATCGCGGTCCGCGTGTGGTCGAGCACCTTCTCCTCGACCGCGAAGCTCGCGGCCGGGTCGAAGCCGAGGATCTTCTTGGTGGCGGCGACCTCCTCGGCGCCCAGCGCCGAGCCGTGGGACTTGCCGGTGTTGCGTTTGGTCGGTGCCGGCCAGGCGATGATCGTGCGCAGCGCGATGAACGAGGGCCGGCCGGTCTCGGCCTTCGCGGCCTGCAGGGCGGCGTAGAGCGCGCCCACATCCTCGTGGTACTCGTCCTCGTCGGCGTGTCCGGACCGCCAGGAGACCTGCTGCACGTGCCAGCCGTACGCGGCGTAGCGGGCGAGCACGTCCTCGGACTTGGCGATCCGCGTGTCGTCCTCGATGGAGATCTCGTTGTCGTCCCAGATCACCACGAGGTTGCCGAGCTTCTGGTGACCCGCGAGCGCGCTGGCCTCGTGGCTGATGCCCTCCTCGATGTCTCCGTCCGAGCAGATCACGTAGATGTGGTGGTCGAACGGGGACTCGCCGGGCGGCGCGTCGGGGTCGAACAGGCCGCGCTCGCGGCGGGCGGCCATCGCCATCCCGACCGCGTTGCCCAGGCCCTGCCCGAGCGGTCCGGTGGTGGTCTCCACGCCGACGGTGTGCCCGTATTCGGGATGGCCCGGGGTCGGCGAGCCCCACTGCCGGAACTGCATCAGGTCGCTGAGCTCCAGGCCGTAACCGGCCAGGTACAGCTGGATGTAGAGGGTCAGGCTGGAGTGACCGGCCGAGAGGACGAAACGGTCGCGGCCCGGCCACTGCGGGTCCGTGGGATCGTGGCGCATCACCTTCTGGAACAGCAGGTACGCGGCGGGGGCAAGGGACATCGCGGTGCCCGGGTGCCCGTTGCCGGCCTTCTCCACGGCGTCCATCGCGAGCACGCGGATCGTGTCGACCGCACGGCGGTCAAGGTCGGACCAGTCGAGTTCTCTCACTCATGCGACCCTACCCATCGCCTCCGAGCCGTATGCGTGATCTCCCCGCCACCGCTCCTGCGGCGCGTCGCGGTTCCGGTACCCTTCGCGACCGCTTTTCTCGTCGGGCTGGCCCGGGGCGGGGCACCCGTGTGAGGGGCGGCACGCCGCCCGGCGGCGATCGGTCCGGACGCCACGCGTAGTCTGTGTCCTGGTCAGCCGCTGTCTCCTGGTCCACCGGCACTCGTCCGGTCGGCCGAGCAGCCCCCGCGATGTCCTGGGAAGGTGATCCGGTGAACTCGCTCGCCGACCGCACCGAGTCCGCGGTCGGTTCGGCCGTGCCGGTGCTCGAGCCGGCCCCGATCCCGGTGGCCACCCTGCGCCGGCGGCGGATGGCCGTGGTGCGCGCGTACATCGCGCTCACCAAGCCCCGTATCGTCGAACTGCTGTTGGTCACGACGGTGCCGGCCATGATGCTGGCGCAGCGCGGCCTGCCGCCGTGGTGGCTGCTCGCGGTCGTGCTCGTCGGCGGCGCGCTGGCCGCCGGTGCCGCCAATGTCATCAACTGCTATCTCGACCGGGACATCGACCAGGTCATGCGGCGCACGTCACGGCGTCCGCTGCCGGCGCACACGGTCTCGCCGCGTGCCGCGCTGGTCTTCGGGCTCACCCTCGCCGCGGTGTCGCTGACGCTGATGGCCGTCTTCACGAACTGGCTGGCCACGCTGCTCACCGCCGCCGCCATCGTCTACTACGACCTCGTCTACACCAAGTGGCTCAAGCGCACGACGTGGCAGAACACGGTCTGGGGTGGGGTGTGCGGGTCCATGCCGGTGCTGATCGGCTGGGCGGCGGTGACCGGCTCGCTGGACTGGGCGGCCTGGGTGCTGTTCGCGGTGGTTTTCCTCTGGCAGCCGCCGCACTTCTACGCGCTGGCGATGAAGTTCCGCGACGACTACGCGCGGGCGGGCATCCCGATGCTGTCGGTCGTCGCGTCGCCGCGGCGGGTCACGGTGGAGTCCGCGATCTACTGCTGGCTCACCGTGTTGGCGTCGTTCGCGCTGCTGCCCTTCGGGATGGGCCCGGTGTACGCCGTGGTGGCGGCGGTCGTGGGTGCGCTGTTCCTGCTCGAGGTGCACCGGCTGGACGGGCGGGTGCGCCGCGGCGAGAGGCCCCGCCCGATGCGCCTGTTCCACTGGTCGACGACCTACCTGACGGTGCTGTTCGTCACGGTTGCCGTCGACGTCTTCATCTGACCGCTTGTGCGGTCATGGCCACTTTCGCCCATTCGGCTGACCGCCGCCGCCGGCATTCGTCGCGGGCGTCCGGCTGTGGCGCGCGTCTCATCGGTGCGGCGCAAGGGCTCTCTACGGCAGCGACTCACCGTCGGTCGGTCTGTCCCTTTATGCGCTTTGCGCCGGGCGGCATTGTCGGAAATATCAGTTTCACGTATTGACGAATACGAAAATCTATCGAGTAATCCAGATCACAGATCTTTAACAGTTCGTCACATGTTCGCAGCGAATCTGCATAGGCTTCTGCTCATGGCAGAAGGTTCCGATACGACGCTCACCAGGGAGCGCGACTCCGTCTCGGACGTACCGAGCGGCCTCGTCGCCGGGCTGCGGTCCTTCGCCGCCGGCCACGGTGGAGCGAAGGCGGTCATCGAGTACGTCGGCCGGCGCGGGGCGCGCATCGTCCTCATCGGTGAGGACGGCGCCTGGAGCGACCAGTTCGCCAGCGACACCCACGTGGCCCGGACAGCCTGCGAGCGGGCCGGGGTGAAGGTGGAGAACGAATGGGAGCGCGAGCTCATGCAACTGATGCGGCCGAGCAACGACCTGTGGCGGGCGATGTCCCGCCGTACGCTGGCCCGTTAGCCGTAATATCGCCAAACAGCATTCATATTTAATAGAGAACCCACTTGTGACTGAAAGGGACATCGTGCGCGCGACCCGGGCGACCGCCCGGGTCGCGCTCGTCACCTGCGCCGAATTCGCCGACCTGGAGGCCGACGACCGGCTCCTGCTCGCCCCGCTGGCGAAGCGGGGGATCGCCGCCGAGCCGGCGGTCTGGGACGACCCGTCGGTCGACTGGACGGCGTACGACCTCGCCGTGCTGCGCTCGCCGTGGGACTACCCGGCCCGACGCGACGAGTTCGTCGCCTGGGCCGCCCGCGTGCCCCGGCTGGCCAACCCAGCTCACGTCGTCGCCTGGAACACCGACAAGCGCTACCTCGCCGACCTCGACACGGCCGGGGTGCCCGTCGTGCCCACGACCTGGCTGGACCCCGGCACGCCGTGGACGCCCCCGAGCACCGGCGAGATCGTGCTCAAGCCGGTGGTCGGCGCCGGCAGCGTGGACGCCGGGCGGTACGACTGCGCGGACCCCGAACACCGGCGGCTCGCCGCCGACCACGTCGCCCGGCTGCACGCCGCCGGACGCACCGTGATGCTGCAGCCCTACCTGCCGGCCGTGGACACCTACGGCGAGACCGCCCTGCTGTTCTTCCGCGGCGTCTACAGCCATGCCATCCGCAAGGGCCCGATGCTCGACGGGCCCGACCTCGGTGTCGAGGGCCTCTACAAGGCCGAGGAGATCAGCGCCCGGGAGCCCACCCCGGCCGAACGGGCGGTCGCCGAGCGGGTCCTGGCCGCCGTGCCCGGCGGCCCCGAGCTGCTCTACGCGCGGGTGGACCTCATCCCCGGCCCGGACGGCGCGCCGGTGCTCGTGGAGGTGGAGCTCACCGAGCCCTCCCTGTTCCTCGGCTACGCACCCGGTGCCGCCGACCGGCTCGCCGCCGCGATCGCCGCGACGCTCGGGAGGTGACGTCCGCGGCGGACCTGAGGCGCCCGGCCTGATCAGGCCGTAACCGTGGGTCAGGCCGTAACGGTGGCGCGGGACAGCCCGGCGGCGGTCGCCGCCTGCCCGTCGCCCTCGGCCGGCACGCTCCCGCGCACCCGGTCGGCGAGCGCGAGGATGCCGAGCCACACGGCGCACGAGCCCGCCATGTGCAGCAGCACGGCGAGCTCCGGCAGGTGCAGGAAGTACTGCACGAAGCCGACCGCGCCCTGCGCCAGCTCGATGCCGACGAGGACGGCGGCCGCGCGGACGGCGGCCGGACGGCCGCCGTCCGCGCGCAGCGCCAGCCACGCGCCGATCGACAGCCCGAGCAGCAGGAAGACCGCGTCCACGTGCAGTTGGGCGATCATGGCCAGGTCGATGTCCAGCCGGGGAACGTCCGGATCCCCGGCGTGCGGCCCCGCCCCGGTCACCAGGGTGCCCAGCGCGAGCACCACGGCCCCCACGCCGACGACCAGGTTGACCAGGCTGCGCACCGGGCCGGGCACCGAGGGCCCGGCGTACGCGCTCTGGGGACGGCCGAGTTGGCGCCACAGCGCGTACGCCACCGCGATCACCAGCATCGACAGCAGGAAGTGCCCGGCGACGGTCCACGGGTTCAGACCGGTCCGCACCGTGATGCCGCCGAGCAGCCCCTGGGCCGCCACCCCGGCCAGGGTGAGCGCGGCGAGCCGGACGACCGCCGGACGACGGGGCCGCTCGCGCAGCGCGGCGACCAGCACGGCGATCGCGAGCAGGCCGAGCAGCGCGCCGAATCCCCGGTTGCCGTTCTCGATCAGGCCGTGCGCCCCCATCTCGGGAGTTGTGACGTACGACTCATCGGTGCACTTCGGCCAGGTCGGGCAGCCCAGACCGGAGTCGGTCAACCGGACGATCCCACCGGTGACGACGATCGCCACGTTGCCGATGAGCGAGGCCAGGGCGAGACGGCGTAACACGGGCAAATAGTAGGTCATCCGTCCGGATGACCTGCACCGCGGGTGGCCCGGATCACCGGGGCGTTGGTTTGCGGGCACCGGATGAAATACGCAACACTTACGTAGTGAAAAACGCGGTGGTGATCCCGACGCCCGACGTGGGCGCGGATCGCCGTACCCGGGATCGGGTGGCCGAGCTGCTGCTCGCCCGCGGTCCGGCGACCGCCGCCGAGCTGGGGCAGGCCCTGGGGCTGAGCCCCGCCGCGATCCGCCGGCACCTCGACGCGATGCTCGCCGAGGGCGACGTGGTCGTCGAGCGCCCCCGGCGGGGGCGTCGGGGCCGGGGCCGGCCGGCGAAGGTCTTCGCGCTGACCGACGCCGCCCGGCGACGCCGGGGCACCCACGCCTACGACGACCTGGCCGCCGCGGCGCTGCGGTGGATCGCTGAGCGCGACGGGGAACACGGCGTCGCCGCGTTCGCCGAAGCCCAGGTGGCCGCGCTCGAGGCGCGCTGCCGCGCCGCACTCGAGGGGGCCGGTGACGACCCGCTGGCCCGGGCGGAGGCGCTGGCGAACGTGCTGACGTCCGAGGGGTACGCTGCCTCGGCGTCCGTGATCGCCTCCGGCGGCCAGTTGTGCCAGTACCACTGCCCGGTGGCGCACGTCGCCGCCGAGTTCCCGCAGCTGTGCGAGGCGGAGACCGAGGTGATCTCCCGCCTGGTCGGCAGCCACGTGCAGCGCCTCGCCACGATCGCCCACGGCGACGGGGTGTGCACCACGCACATCCCGGCTCGGCCGCCGAGCCAGCCGCGCCGTGCCAACCGAACACCGACCATGAGGACTGATCGATGACCGAGCAGACCACCCAGGAGCAGCTCGTCGCCAGCCTGGGCAAGTACGAATACGGCTGGGCCGACCCGGACGTGGCCGGTGCCTCCGCGCGCCGAGGCCTGAACGAGGACGTCGTGCGCGACATCTCCGCCCGCAAGAACGAGCCTGAGTGGATGCTCGACCTGCGGCTGAAGGCGCTGCGGCTGTTCAACCGCAAGCCGTTGCCGGCCTGGGGCGCCGACCTGACCGAGATCGACTTCGACAACATCAAGTACTACGTGAAGTCGACCGAGAAGCAGGCGACAAGCTGGGACGAGCTGCCCGAGGACATCAAGCGGACGTACGACCGGCTGGGGATCCCCGAGGCCGAGAAGCAGCGGCTGGTCGCCGGGGTGGCCGCGCAGTACGAGAGCGAAGTGGTCTACCACAAGATCCGCGAGGATCTCGAGGCGCAGGGGGTGATCTTCCTCGACACCGACACCGGCCTGAAGGAGCACGAGGACCTCTTCAAGGAGTACTTCGGCACGGTGATCCCGGTCGGCGACAACAAGTTCGCCGCGCTGAACACGGCCGTCTGGAGCGGAGGCAGCTTCATCTACGTGCCCAAGGGCGTGCACGTGGAGATCCCGCTGCAGGCCTACTTCCGGATCAACACGGAGAACATGGGCCAGTTCGAGCGGACGCTGATCATCGTCGATGAAGGCGCCTACGTGCACTACGTCGAGGGCTGCACCGCGCCGATCTACAAGTCGGACTCGCTGCACTCGGCCGTCGTCGAGATCATCGTGAAGAAGAACGCCCGCTGCCGTTACACGACCATCCAGAACTGGTCCAACAACGTCTACAACCTGGTCACCAAGCGGGCCGTCGCGCACGAGGGCGCCACGATGGAGTGGGTCGACGGCAACATCGGCTCCAAGATCACCATGAAATACCCGGCCGTCTACATGGTCGGCGAGCACGCCAAGGGCGAGGTGCTCAGCGTCGCGATGGCCGGTGAGGGCCAGCACCAGGACGCCGGCGCCAAGATGGTGCACGCCGCGCCGAACACGTCCAGCACGATCGTGTCCAAGTCGATCGCCCGGGGCGGCGGGCGCACCTCGTACCGCGGCCTGGTCCAGGTGCTCGAAGGCTCCAACCACGCCAAGTCGACGGTGAAGTGCGACGCCCTGCTGGTCGACACGATCTCGCGCTCGGACACGTACCCGTACGTGGACATCCGTGAGGACGACGTGGCCATGGGCCACGAGGCGACCGTGTCGAAGGTCAGCGAGGACCAGCTGTTCTACCTGATGAGCCGCGGCCTGTCCGAGGACGAGGCGATGGCGATGATCGTGCGCGGCTTCATCGAACCGATCGCCAAGGAGCTGCCGATGGAGTACGCGCTGGAGCTGAACCGACTCATCGAGCTGCAGATGGAGGGCGCGGTCGGATGACGGCGGTAGCACCCACCCAGAACGCGTCGGGCCAGCCGAAGACCAAGGCCCAGTCGCTGCGTTCGTACGACGTCGCCGACTTCCCGGCCCTGACCGGCCGGGAGGAGGAGTGGCGGTTCACTCCGCTGAAGCGGCTGCGCGGCCTGCACACCGACGTCGTGGCCGCCGGCCCCGCCCCCGTGCACGAGTACGGCGAGCTCCCCGCCGGTGTCACCGTGTCCACCGTGGACAAGAGTGATCCGCGCATCGGCGGCGTGCTCACGCCGTTCGACCGGATCAGCGCGCTCGCCTACGGGCGGGTGGACAAGGCACTGCTGGTCGCGGTCGCGCCCGGCGCGGTGGTCGAGGAGCCGGCGGTGATCCGCCTGGTCGGCGCCGACGCGCAGGCGACCGCCTTCGGCCACACGTACCTCGAGGTCGGCGAGCTAGCCGAGGTCACCGTGGTGCTGGAGCACACGGGCTCGGTCACGCTCGCGGACAACGTCGAGGTGGCGGTCGGCGCGGGTGCGCGGCTGACGCTGGTCACGGTCGCCGACTGGGCGCCCGACAGCGTGCAGGCGCAGCACGTGCGCTTCCGGCTCGACCGCGACGCGCGGCTCACCCACGTGCAGGTGGCGCTCGGCGGGGACCTGGTGCGCCAGTTCACCAGCGTGGAGTACACCGGGCGCGGCGGCGACGCCGAGCTGTACGGGCTGTACTTCGCCGACGCCGGCCAGCACCTGGAGCACCGGCTGCTCGTCGACCACTCGGTGCCCGACTGCCGCAGCAACGTCGCGTACCGCGGCGCGCTGCAGGGCGAGGGGGCGCACACCGTCTGGGTCGGCGACGTGCTCATCCAGGCGCAGGCGACCGGCACCGACACCTACGAGATCAACCGCAACCTCGTGCTGACCGACGGGGCGCGGGCGGACTCCGTACCGAACCTGGAGATCGAGACCGGAGAGGTGGTCGGCGCCGGGCACGCCAGCGCGACCGGGCGGTTCGACGACGAGCAGCTGTTCTACCTGATGGCGCGCGGCATCCCGGAGGAAGAGGCGCGCAAGCTGGTGGTGCGCGGCTTCTTCGCCGAGCTGCTGTCCAAGATCCCGGTGGCGGACCTACGGGAGCGGCTGGGCGAGGCGATCGAGGCGAGACTCTCCAAGGTGGGCGCATGATCCGGGTGTGCTCCACCGAGGACGTGCCGAAGGGCACCGCGATCAGCGCCGACATCGACGGCACGCCGGTCGCGATCGTGCACGGCGAGGACGACCAGTACTACGCCGTCTACGACGAGTGCTCGCACGCCGCCGTGCCGCTCTCCGAGGGCGAGGTGGAGGGCTGCACGCTGGAGTGCTGGCTGCACGGGTCACGCTTCGACCTGCGCACCGGCGAGCCGACCAGCCTGCCCGCCACCGAACCCGTCCCTGTCTACCCCGTCGAAATCCGCGACGGCGACATCTACGTAAGCCTGACGCCGAGCAATGGAGTAATACGGTGAGTGATCTGGAGATCCGCGACCTGCAGGTGTCGGTGCGGCTGCCCGACGGGGAGCTCAAGCCGATCCTCGCGGGGGTGAACCTGACCGTCCGGGCGGGGGAGACCCACGCCATCATGGGCCCGAACGGTTCCGGCAAGTCCACCCTGGCCTATGCGATCGCTGGCCACCCGAGGTACGAGGTCACCGGTGGGTCGGTGACGCTGGACGGGCAGGACGTGCTGGACATGTCCGTGGACGAGCGGGCCCGGGCCGGGCTGTTCCTCGCCATGCAGTACCCGGTCGAGGTGCCGGGCGTGTCGGTGGCCAACTTCCTGCGCACCGCCAAGACGGCCGTCGACGGCGAGGCGCCGAAGCTGCGCACCTGGGCCGGCGACCTGCGCGGGGCGATGGAGCGCCTCGGCATGGACCCCGCGTTCGCCCAGCGCAACGTCAACGAGGGCTTCTCCGGCGGGGAGAAGAAGCGGCACGAGATCGTGCAGATGGAGCTGCTGCGGCCGCGGATCGCGATCCTCGACGAGACCGACTCGGGCCTGGACATCGACGCCCTGCGGGTGGTCAGCGACGGCATCAACCGGGTGCGGGCCACCGGCGACACCGGCATGCTGTTGATCACCCACTACACCCGGATCCTGCGGTACGTCCAGCCGGACTACGTGCACGTCTTCGTCGGCGGGCGCATCGTCGAGGAGGGCGGCCCCGAGCTCGCGGAGAAGCTTGAGGCCGAGGGCTACGAGCGGTACCTCGCCGGGGCGGGTCCGGCCAAGATCGGGGGCTGAGATGTCCACGGTGGCCTCGCCGCCCGGGATCCCGGCCGGCACTCCGCGGCACGAGGACGTGCGCCGCTCCGCGCAGCCTGCCCCGCAGGCCCTTGACGTCGAGGCGGTGCGCGCCGACTTCCCGATCCTGGACCGGGAGGTCAACGGTCGGCGCATGGTGTACCTCGACTCGGGCAACACGTCGCACAAGCCGCGGCAGGTGCTCGACGCGCTGGCCGAGCACTACGCCCGGCACAACGCGAACGTGGCTCGATCGGTGCACACACTGGGCACCGAGGCCACCGAGGCGTACGAGGGGGCACGGGCGAAGGTGGCCGCGTTCATCGGCGCGGCCACGCCGGACGAGGTGGTGTTCACCAAGAACTCCACCGAGGCGATCAACCTGGTCGCGTACGCGTTCACGAACGGCGTCGGGCCGTTCGCGCTCGGTCCCGGCGACGAGGTGGTGATCTCCGAGATGGAGCACCACTCGAACATCGTGCCGTGGCAGCTGCTGTGCGAGCGGACCGGGGCGACCTTGCGCTGGTTCCGGATCACCGACGACGGCCGGCTCGACCTGTCCGACATGGACTCGCAGATCACCGAGCGGACGAAGATCGTCTCGGTCGTGCACATGTCCAACATCCTCGGCACGGTTAACCCGACCGCGGCGATCAGCGCGCGGGCGCGCGAGGTGGGCGCGCTGGTGATGCTCGACTGCTCCCAGTCGGTCCCGCACCTGCCGGTCGACGTGGCCGACCTCGGGGTGGACTTCATCGCGTTCACCGGGCACAAGATGTGCGGCCCGACCGGCATCGGGGTGCTGTGGGGGCGCGGGGAGCTGCTGGCGGCGATGCCGCCGTTCCTCGGCGGTGGCTCGATGATCGAGACCGTCACCATGGAGCGCACCACGTTCATGCCGCCGCCCGCGCGATTCGAGGCCGGCACGCCGCCGATCGCCCAGGCAGTCGGGCTGGGCGCCGCGATCGACTACCTGACCGGTCTCGGGATGCCGGCAATCCGCCGCCACGAGCAGGAGCTGACCGGGTACGCGCTCCAGGCGCTCGCCACCGTGCCGGGGCTGCGGCTGTTCGGCCCGGCCGAGCCGGTGGACCGGGGCGGCATCCTGTCGTTCGCGCTCGACGGGATCCACCCGCACGACGTGGGGCAGGTGCTCGACGCCGAGGGGATCCAGGTGCGGGTCGGGCACCACTGCGCGCGCCCGGTGTGCGCGCGGTTCGGCGTACCGGCGATGACCCGGGCCTCGCTCTACCTCTACAACACCAGAGAGGAGATCGACGCGCTGGTGCGCGGCCTGGAGACGGTACGGAAGGTGTTCGGCTGAGTATGCGGCTCGATCAGCTCTACCAGGAGATCATCCTGGACCACTACAAGCACCCGCGCGGGCGCGGGCTGCGCGAGCCGTACGGCGCCGAGGCTCACCAGGTCAACCCGACCTGCGGGGACGAGGTGACGCTGCGGGTGGCGGTCCGGGGCGACGTGCTCGACGACATCTCCTACGACGGCCTGGGCTGCTCGATCAGCCAGGCGTCGGCCAGCGTCCTGTACGAACTGCTGTGCAGCCGCCCGTACGCCGAGGCGATGGCGGTGCACGCGGCGTTCGTGGAGATGGTGTCGGGCCGGGGCCAGGTCACCGGCGACGAGGCGGTGCTCGGGGACGGGATCGCCTTCGCCGGCGTGGCCCGCTACCCGGCGCGGGTGAAGTGTGCGTTGCTGCCCTGGATGGCGTTCAAGGACGCCGCGATGCGGGCGCGAGGTGAGAAGGAAGTGACGACATGAGCGAGCAGACCCGGGCATCGGTCGCCGACGTCGAGGAGGCGATGAAGGATGTCGTCGACCCCGAACTGGGCATCAACGTCGTCGACCTGGGCCTGCTGTACGGCGTTCACGTCGACGAGGACAACGTGGCCACGCTGGACATGACGCTCACGTCGGCGGCGTGCCCGCTGACCGACGTGATCGAGGATCAGGCGCGCCAGGCGCTGTGTACCGGCCCGGGCGGGGGACTGGTCTCCGACGTGCGCATCAACTGGGTGTGGATGCCGCCGTGGGGCCCGGAGCGCATCACCGACGACGGGCGCGAGCAGCTGCGCGCGCTGGGCTTCAACGTCTGACCGGAGTCTGGGCGGCCGGCCCGACCTTGTCGGGCCGGCCGGCTAGGGTGCCCGCCGTGGATCTGCTTTCGCTGCTGCCCGCCGACTGGCGCGCTGCCCTCGCACCCCACCTCGACATGGGACGCACCGCGCGGCTCGGCGAGTTCGTCGCCCGCGAGTACGCCGAGCACACCGTGTTCCCGCCGCGCGAGGAGCTGTTCACCGCGTACCGCCTGTGCCCGTTCGACGCGACCCGGGTGCTGATCCTCGGCCAGGACCCGTACTTCCGGCCCGGGCAGGCGCACGGGCTGAGCTTCAGCGTCCGGCGCGGGGTGCCGGTGCCGCCGTCGCTGCGCAACATCTACAAGGAGCTCTACGACGACCTCGGCGTGCCACCCGCCCGCCACGGCGACCTGACCCGGTGGGCCGAGCAGGGGGTGCTGCTGCTCAACGCGGTCCTGACGGTGCGGGCCGGCAAGGCGGGCTCGCACGCCGGCGCCGGCTGGGAGGAGTTCACCGACGCGACGATCCGGGCGCTGGACGCGCGGGAGCGCCGGGTGGTGTTCGTGCTCTGGGGCGCGTACGCGCGGAAGAAGGCGGCCCTGGTGCGCAACCCTGCGCACGTGGTGCTCGAGGCGGGGCACCCGAGCCCGATGAACCCCCGCGGCTTCCTCGGCAGCCGTCCGTTCAGCGCCATCGACAAGGCGCTCGCCGACGCCGGGATGCCCCCCGTGGACTGGCGGCTCGCCGACTGACCGCGCGGATCCCGCGGGCCCCGCGGATCCCGCAGGCTGCGCCACCTCCCTTTTTCCCGTGCCCCGCATCCTCCGGGAGATGCCGAGTAGTGGATCTCCGCGAGCGCGCTTTCCCGGAGATGCGAAAGGGTGGGTAGCGTCGACGTCATGCGTGGACGGCCGGCGGCGGGTGGCGGGCGCTGGGTGGAGGTGGACCCGGAGCGCCTGGGACGGTGGCTGGACGGATTCGCCGAGCGGCACGGCTCGATCGCCGTCGACCCGCAGCAGGACCGGCTCGTGGTCGCGGCGTTCGACGGCGCGGTCGCCGAACTCCACCCGCCGCCCGGGTCGAACGGCGGGCGCGACATCGCCGAGTTCGTGGCGGCGGCCACTCAGGAGCGGGTGATCGGCCTGCTGCTCGCCCGGCGGGGCGGTGCGGCGGTGGCGCTCGCCGAGGGGCCGCGGCTGGTCCGCTCCAAGGTGGAGTCCGCGTACGTGCAGGGGCGCACCGCGGCTGGTGGATGGTCCCAGCAGCGGTTCGCGCGCCGGCGCGCCAACCAGGCCCGGGCGGCGGCCGAGGGGGTCGCCGACGTCGCCGCGCGGCTGCTGCTGCCCGAGGCTGGTCGGCTCGCCGCTCTGGTCACCGGCGGGGACCGGGGCATGGTCGACATCGTGCTGGCGGACCGGCGCCTCGCGCCGCTGGCCGCCAAGCTGTCCGACCGCTTCCTGAACGTCCCGGACCCGCGGCAGGCCACCCTGCCCGACGCGCTGCGCCGGGCGCGGGCCGTGCACATCCGCGTGCTCGACCCGCCACCGTAATTCACGACCCGGCGCGCTCGTCGGGTCGCAGCGGGCGTAACTCGCCGTCGCGCTCGACCCGTACCTCGCCCGGGTTGTCGGCCGGTGGGATCTCCGCGGTGCGCCGCTCCGGGTCCTGGTGCGGCCGCATCAGCACCGGATCGGTCTCGCTCGTCTTCGGCCCGGACTCCTCGGGCTGGCTCATGATCGTCCCTCCGTTCGCCGGCTCCCTGGGCCGGGTACCCCGGCTGGCCGGGCTGACACCCGCCAGCCCGCCGCAGCAGCCCGGTATGGATGCCCGTCGCTCTCGCCGCACGGCGAGTGCGCTCGCGAAGTCCAGACGGCTAGGACCGCGCGGTCCCGTCCCCCTGGTCCCGGCCGCCGACCAGGCGATGAGCCAGGGCGGTGACCGCCTCGTCGGGGTCGACTCCGGCGCCGATCGAGACGGTCAGCAGGTCCAGGAGCAGCCCGTCCATGGCGTAGTGCAGCAGGGCGATCTCGAAGGCCCCGCCCGGCAGTCCGGCGCCCTCGTGGAATGCGACATCGTCACGGTAGCCCCGGCCTAGGATCCGCCCGAGCGTGCGGGCGAGACCGGGGCGGCGCACCGCTTCCAGGCGTAGTTCGAACAGCGCGCGGGTGAGGTCGGGCTGCCCGGTGGTGCGTTGGAGGATGTAGCGCAGGTAGTCGATGAGCAGGTCGAGCGAGGGTGGGCGGCGCCTTAACTCGGTGAGGACCGCCTCGTCGGGTACGAACCGCTCCATGATCCGCTCGCCGAGCGCGGTGAGCAGCGCGTCGCGGGTCGGGAAGTAGTTGGAGGCGGTGCCTTGCGGGACGCCCGCTTCGGCATCGACGGCACGGTGGGTGAGCCCCCGCATGCCGGAGGCCGCGAGCACCCGCAGCCCCGCGTCGGCCAGGAGTGCTCGCCTCCCAGGGTTCTTCACCACGCACCCCACCCTATCGGAACCACGACAGGTGTTGTAGCTTAACCACGGCAACAGTAGTGGTTAAGCAGATGGGAAGCCATGCGAAAGCTCGTCTACTACGTGGCCAGCACCCTCGACGGGTTCATCGCCGCACCGGACGGTTCCTGGGAGTTCTTCACGATCGAGCCGGACCTGACCGCGTACATCACCGCCACCTACCCCGAGACCGTGCCCACCGCGTACCGCGCCAGCCTCGGTCTGGAGGCTCCGAACGCCCGCTTCGACACCGTGCTCATGGGCCGAGGCACCTACGAGCCGGCGCTCAAGGCGGGGATCACCAGCCCGTACGCCCATCTGAAGCAGTACGTGTTCTCCCGGTCGCTGCCCGCCGCAACGGACTCCCCGGTGGAGATCGTCTCCGGCGATCCGATCCCGTTCGCGCGCGAGCTCAAGCAGGGCGACGGCCGGGACATCTGGCTCTGCGGCGGCGCCAACCTGGCCGGCCAGCTGCTTCCGGAGATCGACGAGCTGCTCATCAAGCTCAACCCGGTCGTCGCCGGCTCGGGGATCCCGCTGCTGGTGCGCGACTTCCACCCGCACCGGTTCTCGCTGCGGGAGAGCCGCCCCTTCGACAGCGGGGTGGTTCTCCTGCGCTACGAGAAGGTGTAACGGGCGAGGACGCCGGGCGGCCGTGGCGGCAATTCGGTTGTCGGCCGTCCGGCCCGCCCGGCTACACTCGCCCCCGTGCTCGCCTGCAGAGACTGACCTGCCCCGCAGCGACCCGGCACCGGGCCGCTGCCGCCGCCTGCCGTCAGTCCGATCCGATGGGAGCGAGCCTTGATCACCGCAACCGGCCTGGAACTGCGCGCCGGTTCCCGGATCCTGCTGCGGGACGCGACGCTGCGCGTGCAGCCCGGTGACCGAATCGGCCTGGTGGGCCGGAACGGTGCCGGCAAGACCACCACGCTGAAGGTGCTCGCCGGGGAGAGCCTGCCGCACGCCGGGCACGTCGAACGGCGCGGCTCCATCGGCTACCTGCCGCAGGATCCCCGCACCGGCGACCTCGAGGTGAGCGCCCGCGACCGGGTGCTGTCCGCCCGCGGCCTGGACACCCTGCTCGCCGAGATGAAGGCGCTGGAGGGCCGTCTCGGCTCCGACGAGCGCCTGCTGCGCCGCTACGGCGCGCTGGAGGACCGGTTCGCCAGCCTCGGTGGGTATGCGGCAGAGGCGGAGGCCGCCCGGATCTGCGCGAACCTCGGACTGCCGGACCGGGTGCTCGGGCAGCCGCTTCGCACCCTCTCCGGCGGGCAGCGCCGCCGTATCGAGCTGGCCCGGATCCTGTTCCGCGACGCCGCCGCCACCGGCGGCGGGATCCTCCTGCTCGACGAGCCGACCAACCACCTCGACGCCGACTCCATCGGCTGGCTGCGCGGCTTCCTCGCCGGGCACAAGGCCGGCCTGGTCGTCATCTCCCACGATGTCGCGCTGCTGGAGGCGGTCGTCAACAAGGTGTGGTACCTCGACGCCAACCGGGCCACCATCGATGCGTACAACGTCGGCTGGAAGGCGTACCTGGAACAGCGGGAGACCGACGAGCGGCGCCGACGCCGCGAGCGGGCCAACGCCGAGAAGAAGGCGGGCGCGCTGCTGGCACAGGCCGACAAGATGCGCGCCAAGGCGACGAAGGCGACCGCGGCGCAGAACATGATCCGCCGCGCGGAGCGCATGCTCGCCGGGCTGGAGGAGGAGCGGGCGGCCGACAAGGTGGCGAAGGTGCGTTTCCCGACACCAGCCCCGTGCGGCAGGACCCCGCTCACCGCGCGCGGCCTGTCCAAGTCGTACGGATCGCTCGAGGTGTTCACCGGCGTCGACGTGGCGATCGACCGGGGTTCGCGCGTGGCGATCCTCGGCCTCAACGGCGCCGGCAAGACCACGCTGCTGCGCATCCTGGCCGGGGAGCTTGCGCCGGACACAGGTGAGGTGGTGCCCGGGCACGGCCTCAAGCTCGGCTACTACGCGCAGGAGCACGAGACGCTCGACGTCGACCGGTCCGTGCTGGACCACATGCGCTCGGCCGCGCCCGACCAGCCCGACGCCGAGCTGCGACGGATCCTGGGCGCGTTCCTGTTCTCCGGCGAGGACGTCGAAAAGCCCGCGGGCGTGCTGTCCGGCGGTGAGAAGACCCGGCTGGCGCTGGCCACCCTGGTCTGCTCCGGCGCCAACGTGCTGCTGCTCGACGAGCCGACCAACAACCTCGACCCGGCCAGTCGCGAGCAGGTGCTCGACGCTATCGCGCGGTTCCCCGGCGCGATCGTGCTCGTCACCCACGACCCCGGCGCTGTGCAGGCGCTCAAGCCGGACCGGGCGATCCTGCTGCCGGACGGGGTCGAGGACATCTGGAGCGACGATCTCCTGGAGCTCGTCGAGCTCGCGTAGCGCAACTCGGGCCGGGGTGGTGTCACCACGGGGTGGCGAGCACGGCCTCGACGACCACGGCGGCGACGACGCCGACGGCCACCAGCGCGAGAGGTGCGTGGGGGAGCCGGCCGCCCTGCCGTTCGGGCGCCACCGCCGCCACCGTCAGCCACGGGAAGAACGCCAGCCAGGCGTGCTCCACGCCGCCGCGCGCGAAGCCGGCGACGAGTGAGAAGACGACGGCCGCGCCGGCGCCGACGAGGAACGGCCAGCCGGGGGTGTTGCGCAGCTTGCGCAGGCTCGCCACGAGCGGCGGACCGGTGGCGAGCAGCAGCGCGACCAGGCTGAGCGCGCTCCACCACAGGTGCGAACGGTACGGGCCGATCCGGGTGGCGTAGTCCGCCTGCGCGCCGAGCAGCCCGTCCACCCAGCCGAAGCCGGCCAGGTCGGCGGCGAGCACGGGCAGCAGGGCGCCGAGCCCGGTCGCCGCGTTCAGGAACGGCCGGCGCCGCACGAAGTACAGGCACACCACGGACAGGCCGAGCCACGGCGCGGCGTACGAGAACATGGCCGCGACCCCGAGCAGGACGCCGGATCCGGCCGCCAACAGCCCCGCCGACCATCCCGTGCGCCCGGGCGCGCTGGCTCGCACACCGGCGGCGACCATCCCGGCACCGAGCGCGGCGACGACCGCGTCCATGCTGACCGAGAGCCACACCGCGTACGGCGCGAGCGCGAGCACCGGCAGGTACCGGCGGGCAGCGACCTCACCGCACACCGCCCGCGTCGACGTGAGCACGAGCGGCACGGTCAGCGCCCCGACGGCCGTGACGAGCACGCCGAGCGTGAGCGGGTCGGTCAGACCGATCCGGTGCGCCGCCCACAGGAACAGGATCGGGCCGGGCGGGTGGCCGCGGGTCGCGTCGGAGTGCTCCGCGGCGCGGTCGGTGAACGTGGACAGGTAGCCGAGCGGATCGTCGCCCACGTCTGTGACATCGGTCAGGTAGCTGTCGGCGGCGAGCAGCGCGCGGGTCAGTCCGTCGGAGCCGTCGACCGTCGCCAGGGCGAGCGCCCAGCCGAGCATCGCGGCGTACCCGGCGAGCAGGATCGCCCACCAGCGCATCCGCTCGAACCAGCCGCGGGCGGCGGCGAGCAGCACGACAGCCGCGACCGCCGGGGCCAGCAGGGTGGCGGGACCGAGCGCCAGCCGGTACCGCCCGAGAAACGGGGCGCTGGCCGTGCCGAGCGGCGCCCCGGAGCGCACCACGAACCAGGTCATCGCGAGGCCGGCGAGGCTCAGCAGGAGCCACCCCGCGATGTCGCGGCGCTGCACGTCAAGCACAACGGTCCAGGTTATCGGTTAGCTGACATTTACAGGCGTGTCGGTTGGCGTGCGGTCGATATCTAGCGCATGATCGCCGGAGGCGGTCTAATAGGTGGGACCGTTAGGAATTGCACTGTCTGGGACGTGAGGGATCAAGATGGCAGCCACCGGCACCACCACCACCGAGAAGGGTCGCCGGATCGTCGGGGCCGAGCGCCAGACGCTCGCGAAGGACCTGGTCAAGCGGTACACCTCGGGTGAGAGTATCCGGGCGCTCGCGGCCTCCACCGGTCGCTCGTACGGCTTCATCCACCGGGTGCTGACCGAATCCGGGGTTCAGTTGCGGCAGCGCGGCGGCGCCCGGCGCAGGAAGAAGGCATGACCCCCCAGGAGACGACGGTTTCGGGCCCCGCGCAGCCGTGGCCGACGAGGTGAGCGCGGAAGGCGGGGTCAGGCAGGATCGGGACGGGCCGGTGGCAACGGTGACGTTGTGCCGGCCCGACGTCCTGAATGCACAGACGCCTGCGATGTGGACCGCGCTGCGCGACATCGGCCGGGAGCTGCCCGGCGATGTCCGCGTGGTGGTGGTACGCGGCGAGGGCCGCGCCTTCTCCGCCGGCCTGGACCTGTCGGCGGCGGGCAGCACCGCTGCGGAACTCGCGGCGCTCGACGCCGAGCAGGCAGCGGCGCGCATCGCGGAGTACCAGGAGGCCTTCTCCTGGCTGCGCCGCCCCGACATCGTCTCGGTGGCGGCGGTGCAGGGGCATGCGGTCGGGGCGGGATTCCAACTCGCGCTCGCCTGCGACCTGCGGGTGCTCGCCGACGACGCGCGGTTCACGATGGCCGAGGTGTCGCTCGGCCTGGTCCCCGATCTCGGCGGGACGAAGCGGCTCGTCGAGCTGGTCGGGTACGCCCGGGCGCTGGAGATGTGCGTGACCGGCCGGCGGGTCGACGCCGCGGAGGCCGACCGGATGGGCCTGGCCAACCTCGTGGTGCCGCGCGCCGACCTCGACTCCGCCGTGGCGGACCTGGTCGCCGCGGTGCTCGCCGCGCCCCGGGAGGCGGTGGTCGAGATCAAGGCGCTGCTCGCGGACGCGGCAGGGCGCTCGTACGCCAGTCAACTGGCGGCCGAGCGCGAGGCGCAGGTCCGCCGGATCCGCGACCGGGCCGGCGTCGGGGAGTGACGAGGGCGCCGGCCGAGCGGGTGTCCCCGGCCCGGCGGTGATCGCCCCGGTTGTCGGGTGATCGCCCCTGTTCTCGCTGATCGCCCGGATCGTGCTGTGTCGGCGGCCACGCGGCCCCGGCGAACCCGCCGGAACATCCTGGTTACCTGGCTGGTTGTCATAGCTGTCCGCCAGACTGGCGGAAAGCGACAATCTCGCGGGGGAGGTGGCGGGTTGGGCCATCCGATGGGCCCGATGAGCGGCGGCTGGTCGATGCTGCGCGCCATGCGCAAGGAGGGCGAGCTCGACGGGCGGCGGGCGAGCCGCGAGACCGCCCGCCGGGTGCTCGCGTTCGCGCGCCCGTTCCGACGCCTGATCGCGATCTTCCTCCTGCTCGTCGTCCTCACCTCGAGCATCGCGGTCGCCACCCCGGTCCTCGCCGGTAAGGCGATCAATGCGATGAGCCGGCCCGGGCCGGACGCCCTCCGGGTGGTCGTGTCCATCGCCCTGCTCATCGCCGGGCTCGCCGTGGTCGAGGCCGCGCTGTCGTTGGCCCAGCGTTGGTTCTCCGCGCGGATCGGGGAGAGCATCATCTACGACCTGCGTACGAGGGTGTACGACCACGTGCAGCGGATGCCGTTGCAGTTCTTCACCCGTACGCAGACCGGCGCGCTGGTGAGCAGGCTCAACAGCGACGTGCTCGGCGCGCAGCAGGCGTTCACCTCGACCCTGTCCGGCACGGTCGGCAACCTGATCTCCCTGGTGCTCACCGCGGGCGCGATGTTCGCGCTCTCCTGGCAGGTCACCGCGCTGTCGCTGCTGCTCGTGCCGGCCTTCCTGGTGCCCGCGCGCCGGGTCGGGCGGCGGTTGGCCGACATCACCCGCGAGGCGTACCAGTTGGACGCCAAGATGAACGCCCGGATGACCGAGCGTTTCGGCGTCTCCGGAGCGCTGCTCGTCAAGCTGTTCGGCCGGCCCGAGGAGGAGGCCGAGCAGTTCGGCGACCGGGCCAGGCGGGTGCGCGACATCGGCGTGCAGCAGGCGATGTACTCGGCGACGTTCTTCGTCGCGATGATGCTCGTCGCCTCGCTCGCCCAGGCGCTCACCTACGGGCTCGGCGGGTGGCTGGCGGTCAGCGGCGCCGTCGAGGCCGGCACCGTCGTGACGCTCGCGCTGCTGCTCACCCGGCTGTACGGACCGATCACCGCGCTGTCCAACGCGCGGGTGAACATCATGAGCGCGCTGGTGTCCTTCGAGCGCGTGTTCGAGGTGCTGGACCTGCCGCCGGCGATCGCCGAGAAGCCCGACGCGGTCGACCTGCCGTCGGGCCCGGCCCGCATCGAGTTCCGCGACGTGCACTTCCGCTACCCGGCCGCCGGCGAGGTGTCGTTGGCGTCGCTGGAGGATGTCGCGGCGCTGGACCGCACCACCTCCGACCCGGTGCTTCGGGGGGTTTCGTTCACCGTCGAGCCGGGGCAGATGGTCGCCCTGGTCGGCCCCTCCGGGGCGGGCAAGTCGACGACCTCGATGCTGGTCAGCCGGGTGTACGACGTGTCCGCCGGTGCGGTGCTGGTCAACGGCGTGGACGTGCGCGATGCGACGCTGCGCTCGCTGCGCGACACGATCGGCGTGGTGACCCAGGACGCGCACCTGTTCCACGAGACGCTCGCGGACAATCTGCGGTACGCCAAGCCCGACGCGACCGACGAGGAGCTGTGGGAGGCGCTGGACCGGGCGTACATCGGCGATCTCGTGCGCAGTCTCCCCGACGGCCTGGACACGGTGGTCGGTGAGCGGGGCTACCGGTTCTCCGGTGGGGAGAAGCAGCGGATCGCGATCGCGCGGCTGCTGCTCAAGGCGCCGGCCATCGTCATTCTCGACGAGGCGACCGCGCACCTGGACTCCGAGAGCGAGGCGGCCGTGCAGCGGGCGTTGTCCGAGGCGCTGTCCGGGCGGACCGCACTGGTCATCGCGCACCGGCTGTCGACCGTGCGCAACGCCGACCAGATCCTCGTGCTCGACGACGGGCGGATCGTAGAGCGGGGCATGCACGACGAGTTGGTGGCGGCCGGCGGGCTGTACGCCGAGCTGTACCGCACGCAGTTCGCGGCCCCGGACTCCCCGCGGCCGTTCGTCGACGGCCCCGACCCGATGCTGCTGATGCCCCGCCAGCAGGACCCGCTGCCCGGGTAGCGCGCCGAGAACCCGCGGGGGAACCGAACACCGCGGGGGAGCGTACCGCGGCGGGAAGGTAACGCGGCGGGGACTCAGAGCGCGTGGATGGCGCCGCCGTCGACGGGGACGGTCAGGCCGGTCAGGTAGCTCGCCGCGGGCGAGAGCAGGAAGGCCGCGACCCGGCCGAACTCCCCGGGCTCGCCCAGCCGCCCCATCGGGATCGCCGCCTCGGCCTCGGCCCGGGCGCGCACCGCATCCCCCGTGGCTGCGAACAGCTCCTGGATGCGGTCGGTGAGGATCCGGCCCGGCAGCAGGCTCACCACCCGGATGCCGCGCGGCGCCAGCTCCTCAGCCATGTCCTTGGCCACCCCGGCGAGCCCGGGCCGCAGCCCGTTGGAGATGCCCAGCCCGGGGATCGGCACCCGCACCGAACTGGACAGCACGAACCCGATGGCGCCCCCGGCGCCCAGCGCCGCGGCGACCGTACGCGCCGCCCGCACCGCGCCGAGGAACACGGTCTCGAACGAGTCCCGCCACTGCTCGTCGGTGGCGGCCAGCGCGGTGCCGGGCGGGGGTCCGCCGACGGAGATGAGCGCCCCGTCCAGCCGGCCGAACCGCTCCTGCGCCGTGCGCACGAGCCGCTGCGCGGTCGCCGGGTCGCGAAGCTCCGCGGCGAGGCCGGCGGCTCGCTCGTCGCCGCCGAGCCGGCGCACCGCGTCGGCCACCCGCTGCTCGTCGCGGGACGAGATCACCACCCGGGCGCCGTCGGCCACCAGGCACTGGGCGGTGGCGAATCCCAGACCGCGGGAGGCGCCGGTGAGAACGTAGACACGGTTGGCGAGTCCGAGATCCATGCCGAGATCCTGTCAGATCGACGCGTGGACGCGGGACCCCCCGGAGCCGGGCCTCACCGCCGCCGCACGGCCGCCTCGACGAGGTCGAGCACGCCGCCCAGCTCCTCGGCGGGCCGGCCCATGGCGAGGGCGAGCACCAGGCCGTCGTACGCCAGCTCCAGGAACCGGGCCAGCACCTCCACCGGCACGTCGTCGCGCAGCACCCCGGCGGCTCGCTGGCGGCGCAGCCGCTCCCGGGTCGCCTCCGCGATCGCCGCCGACCGCTGCGCCCACCGCTTGGCGAAGTCCGGGTCGGTGCGCAACCGGCGGGACACCTCCAGCTGGGTGCCGAGCCAGCCGGTCACCTCCGGCTCGCCGGTCCGGCCGTCGCCGGGCCCCGCCGCGGCGCGCGCGAGCAGGTCGCGCATGACCTGCACCAGGCCGTGCTCGGCGACGGTCGTCACCATGGCCGCCGCGTCGTCCTCGGCGACCGCCAGGAACAGCGACTCCTTGTCTCGGAAGTGGTGGAAGATCGCGCCCCGGGACAGGCCGGTCGCCTCCTCCAGCCGCCGCACGGTCGCGCCCTCATACCCGTAGCGGGCGAAGCAGGCGCGCGCCGCGGCGAGGATCTCCCGCCGGCGCGCCTCAAGCTGGTCCTGGCTCACCCGGGGCATTGAACGATCTTAACCGTACGTACGTCTTGCGTCAGGCGCGCCGGCCGCCGGGGCCGGAGCCGGTGGGCCGCGGACCGAGGAACAGCGCCTGGGCTGCCCGCCCGACCCGCCCGGTCGCGTCGTACAACTCGGTCTCCGCCAGGCCGACGCCGCTTGCGTCGAGCGTGGTCGCGGCGCGCAGGCACATCCACTCGCCTGCGGGCACGCGGTGCAGATGGACGGTGAGCTCGGTGTTGATGAACCACCAGTCGGCAGCGTCCAGCACGCCGCTCAGGCCGTTGCCCGAGTCGGCCAGCACGAGCAACCGCTGCAGCCCGCTCGGCTCCTCGCCGGCGACGAGCGGCACCCGCTGACGCGCCCACACCGTCGCGGGCCCCGGCGCCTCGAAGTGGCCCTCGACGAACCGCCACTCGGTCGCCCGGATGTACCCGGTCTGCCCGAACGGCGTCAGGAAGACCGCCTCCTTCGCGGGACGGGGTGGCGCGGGCGGGTGCGCGGCCGTGGCCGCCGGGGGCAGATCGAGGTCGGCGCCGCGGATCCGCCACACCCGGGCACGCAGGGACGTTCGACCGTCGCCCGACAGCTCCGCCTCCACCAGTTCGACGGTGCGACCCGGCCGGGTCACCTCGGCGTGCACGCGCATCTCGCCGACGGGCACCGGCCCGAGCACCTCCACGGTGACCCGGGCCACCCGGGCCGGTCCGGCGAAGGTGGTCGGCAGCCGCTCGACCGCCCGGCCGACCAGCGCCGATGGCGGCCCGGCGTGCTGGGCACCGTTGCCCCACGGGCCCTCGGTACACGGCGTGGCCAGGAAGCGGTCCGGCTCGTCGGTCGACAGGTAGAACGCATCGCTCATCCGGTCATGGCCCCTCGGCAGCCGCGGCCTCGGTGGCCACCACGTACATCGGCATGAGCGGGAACCTATCGGGCGTGGCGGACGACGGTCCAGTGCGGTACAACGGGGCGATGTCCGAGCCGCCGCTGCCGACCCGTCCGCTCACCGTCGCCGCCGTGCAGGCGCGGCCCGCACCCGGCGACGTGGCCGCCAACGCCGCCACCGCCGCCCGTCTCGTCGCCGAGGGCGCCGACCGGGGTGCGGTCCTGGCCGTCCTGCCCGAACTCTTCCTGCCGGCCTACCATCCGCCGGCGCTGCGCGCGGACCCGGCCGGCACCGACGTCGCCGCCGCCCACGACGGCCGGGTCGACGACGGGCGGCTCGACCCGCTGCGGGCCGTGGCGCGCGAGCGATCCGCCGTGGTGGTGGTCGGCGCGGCGGTACGCCACATCGACGGCAGGCGCACCTGCTCGATGCTGGTCGTCGACCGGTCCGGCGGGATCCGGGTCGGCTACGACAAGCAGCACCTGTGCGGGCCGGACGAGAACGAGCTGTTCACCCCCGGCCAGACCGGCGCGACGCTGACCGTGGACGGCTGGCGGCTGGGGCTCGCCGTCTGCTACGACGGCTGCTTCCCCGAGCACGGCCGCGCCGCGGCGCGCGACGGCGCGCACGGGTACCTGGCGCCGAGCGGCTACGTGGACGGGTCGCAGCACCGCCGCGACCTGTACTACGCGGCGCGGGCGCTGGACAACACGATGTACGTGGCGTTCGCGAACTCGGTCGGCGGCGAGCCGCCGTGGCGGTTCAACGGCGGAGCCGCGATCTACGACCCGGAGGGCCGGCCGCTGGCCAGGGCGGGCGACGAGGGCGAGGCCGTGGTCGTCGCGGCGTTCGAGCCGACCGAGCTGGCCCGGGTGCGCCGCGCGCACACGATGCTGATCGATCGGCGCGCCGACCTCGGCGGCCCGCGGCGGCTGGTCACCGCCTGACCGTGCCCGCAGAGTCGCCGCTGGGGACTGTTGCCGCGCCGTCTGGTCACGTAATGTGCCGGCGTGCCCCTGTTGCTCCTCTCCCTGGACAACACTCTCATCGACCGCACCGCAGCGTTCCGCGCGTGGGGGGAGTCGTTGCTGGAACGGCTGGGCGCGCCCGCGTACGACATCGACTGGCTTCTCGACGTGGATGCCGACGGGCTCACCTCCCGATGGGACGTGGCCGAGGCGATCCGGGCGCGGTACGGGCTGCGCGTGCCGGTGATCGACCTGGTCGAGGAGGTCCGTGAAGGGACGCTCGCCCAGGTTCGCTTCGATCCGATGATCGCCGCGGCGCTGCGCATCGCGGAGGAGGCCGGCTGGGTGCCGGTCGTGGTGACCAACGGTGAGACGCGCGTGCAGGAGCGGGTGATCCGAGGCACCGGGCTGGACCGGTACGTCGCCGACTGGGTGATCTCGGAGGAGGTGGACGTCCGCAAGCCCAGCCCACGCATCTTCGAGATCGCCGCGGAGCGGGTGCGGATGCGCCTGCGGGGCGCGTGGATGGTGGGCGACGGCCCGGAGGCCGACATCGGCGGTGCCGCGGCGGTCGGTATCCCGAGTGTGTGGCTGCACCGGGGGCGCCGCTGGACCGAGCGCCGGTTCGCGCCCACCCGGGTGGCCGACGGCTGCATCGCGGCGATCGCCGCGGTGCTCGAGGCGCGGCAGCCCGCGATCCCCAGGCCGCGCGCGTCCCCCGCTGACCCGTACGTGGTGACCCGCGCCCGGTTGCCCGCACCGGATCAGCGGGTTCGGGCAACCGGCGGCGACTACCGCTGGTCGATCGGCACGTACAGGCGCTCGGGCGAGCCGGTGTAGACCTGCCGCGGCCGGCCCAGCTTGTTCTCCGGGTCGTTGATCATCTCGCGCCACTGGGCGATCCAGCCGGGCAGCCGGCCCAGCGCGAACAGCACGGTGAACATCTTCGTCGGGAAGCCCATGGCCTTGTAGATCAGCCCGGTGTAGAAGTCCACGTTCGGGTAGAGCCGCCGGGACACGAAGAAGTCGTCGGCGAGGGCGATCTCCTCCAGGCGCATCGCGATGTCCAGCAGCGGGTCGGGCCGCTCCATGCGGCCCAGCACGTCCTGCGCGGCCTTTTTGACGATCGCGGCGCGCGGGTCGTAGTTCTTGTAGACCCGGTGGCCGAAGCCCATCAGCCGGACACCCTGCTCCCGGTCCTTGACCCGGCGCACGAACCCGTGCACGTCGCCGCCGTCGGC
This sequence comes from Micromonosporaceae bacterium, assembly GCA_047459115.1. Taxonomy (GTDB): domain Bacteria; phylum Actinomycetota; class Actinomycetes; order Mycobacteriales; family Micromonosporaceae; genus VSCG01. The sequence goes on along the minus strand of VSCG01000013.1, from coordinate 3,148 downwards.
GTGGATGCGCTCCAGCATCTGCAGCACCGCCTCGTTCGCCCCCCCGTGCAGGGGACCGAACAGGGCGTTGATCCCCGCGGACACCGAGGCGAACAGGTTGGCGTGCGCCGAGCCGACCAGGCGCACCGTCGAGGTGGAGCAGTTCTGCTCGTGATCGGCGTGCAGGATGAACAGCATGTCCAGCACCTTGGCGAACACCGGATCCACCTCGTAGAGGGTGCTCGGCACGCCGAAGGTCATGCGCAGGAAGTTCTCCACGTAGCCCAGCGCGTTGTCCGGGTAGAGGAAGGGCTGCCCGATCGACTTCTTGTACGCGTACGAGGCGATCGTGGGCACCTTGGCCAGCAGCCGGATGGTGGAGATCTCCACCTGCTCCGGATCGAACGGGTCCAGGCTGTCCTGGTAGAACGTCGACAGCGCGCTGACCGCCGAGGACAGGACCGGCATCGGGTGGGCGTCGCGGGGGAACCCGTCGAAGAAGCGTCGCAGGTCCTCGTGCAGGAGCGTGTGCAGCCGGATCCGCTCGGTGAATGCGTGCAGCTGCGCCGCGGTGGGCAGCTCCCCGTGGATCAGCAGGTACGCGACCTCCAGGAATGTGGAGTGCTCCGCGAGCTGGCCGATCGGGTAGCCGCGGTAGCGCAGCACGCCGGCCTCACCGTCGATGTAGGTGATCGCCGAGGCGCACGATGCGGTGTTCACGAAGCCGGGGTCGTAGGTGACGTACCCGGTCTCCTTCAGCAGGTTGCCGACACCGACGCCGGCGGGTCCCTCGACGGCGTTGTGTACCGGCAGGGAGAGCTGGCCCGCTGGGTGATCAAGCTTAAGGTCAGACATCTATCCCTCGCTCCGCCCGTAGATCTTCTTCGAGCCCCCATTGTCCCCGGAAACCACACCCCCCGGGTAGGGCGATATGTCCGGTTCGGTTGAGGAGTAGATCACCTTTCCGCTGGCCACTCGGGTTTCCGAGGCGATATCCGGTTGCCGGGGGTCACCGGACCGGTGACAATCGGCCGTTTGCGCTCGCAGCCGTCCGGGTGGGACCGCACGGCAGCGTCCCGCGTCAACGGGTCGGGGGCGGCGCCTGCCCGCAGGCGCCGCCCCCGACGGCCAGGGCTCAGTCGTTCAGCATCCGGCGCAGCACGTACTGCAGGATGCCGCCGTGGCGGTAGTACTCCGCCTCGCCGGGCGTGTCGATGCGCACCACCGCGTCGAAGGACACCCCGGTGTTGGTGGTCACCCGCACCGTACGCGGGGTGACACCCTCGTTGAGCCGCTCGATGCCCTCGATCGAGATCTTCTCCTCGCCGGTGAGGCCGAGCGAGTCCGCGTTCTGCCCCTGCGGGAACTGCAGCGGCAGCACACCCATGCCGATCAGGTTCGAGCGGTGGATCCGCTCGAAGGACTCGGCGATCACGGCGCGCACGCCGAGCAGCGCGGTGCCCTTCGCCGCCCAGTCGCGCGAGGAGCCCGAGCCGTACTCCTGGCCGGCGAGGATCACCAGCGGGATGCCGGCCGCCCGGTACGCCTCGGCCGCCTCGAAGATCGAGGTCTGCTCGCCGGTGATGTGGTTGACCGTCCAGCCGCCCTCGGGCAGGGTGCCGCCGTCCGGCATGCGCAGCTGGTTGCGCAGCCGGATGTTGGCGAACGTGCCGCGGATCATCACCTCGTGGTTGCCCCGGCGTGAGCCGTACGAGTTGAACTCGTGGCGGGCCACCCCGTGCTCGGTGAGGTACCGGCCGGCGGGGGAGTCCGGCTTGATCGAGCCGGCGGGCGAGATGTGGTCAGTGGTGACCGAGTCGCCGAGCTTGGCCAGCACCCGCGCCCCGGCGATGTCCGTGACCGGCTGCGGCTGCGCGGTCATGCCGTCGAAGTACGGCGGCTTGCGTACGTAGGTGGAGTCGGGGTCCCAGGCGAACGTGTCCCCGCTCGGCGTGGGCAGCGAGCGCCACCGCTCGTCACCGGCGAACACGTCGGCGTAGTCGCGGGTGAACATCTCGCTGGCGATGGCGCGGGCCATCACGTCCTCGATCTCCTGCGCGGTCGGCCAGATGTCGCGCAGGAACACCGGCTCGCCGTCCGAGCCCGTGCCCAACGGCTCGTTGGCCAGGTCGATGTCCATCGACCCGGCGATCGCGTACGCGACCACCAGCGGCGGGGAGGCGAGGTAGTTCATCTTCACGTCCGGGTTGATCCGGCCCTCGAAGTTGCGGTTGCCGGACAGCACCGAGACCACGCTCAGATCGTGCTCGTTGATCGCGGCCGAGATCGGCTCGGGCAGCGGTCCGGAGTTGCCGATGCAGGTGGTGCAGCCGAAGCCGACCAGGTGGAAGCCGAGCTTCTCCAGGTACGGCGTGAGCCCGGCGCGCTCGTAGTAGTCCATGACCACCTTGGATCCGGGCGCCAGCGTGGTCTTCACCCACGGCTTGCGGGTGAGCCCGCGCTCGACGGCCTTGCGGGCCAGCAGCGCGGCGCCGAGCATGACCTGCGGGTTGGACGTGTTGGTGCACGAGGTGATCGCGGCGATCACCACCGCGCCGTGGTCGAGGTCGAACTCGGTGCCGTCCTCCAGGGTCACCCGCACCGGGTTGGTGGGCCGGCCGGCCGCGTTCGCCGCGGCGACGGTGAGGTCGTGCGGGGCGCCGCCGACATCGGATCCCCCGCCGTCGGCCGGCGGATCGGAGGCCGGGAAGGTGTCGGCGACCGTCTTGTCCACCTCGGACTTCGTGCCGTAGCTGCCCACGTAGTCGGTGAGCGCGCTGCGGAACAGGGTCTTGGCGTTGAGTAGCGGCACCCGGTCCTGCGGCCGCTTCGGACCCGCCAGCGACGGCTCCACGGTGGCCAGGTCGAGCTCCAGGCGCTCGGAGTACGCCGGGTCCGCCGCCGGGTCGTGCCAGAGGCCCTGTTCCTTCGCGTACGCCTCGACGAGCGCGACCTGCGCCTCGTCCCGCCCGGTCAGCCGCAGGTAGCGCACGGTCTCCTCGTCGATCGGGAAGATCGCCACGGTGGAGCCGTACTCGGGCGACATGTTGCCGATGGTGGCCCGGTTGGCCAGCGGCACCGCGCCCACGCCGGGGCCGTAGAACTCGACGAACTTGCCGACCACGCCGTGCTGGCGCAGCATCTCGGTGATGGTCAGCACCAGGTCGGT